>CAJXOL010000041.1 GCA_913057675.1 uncultured Pseudomonadota bacterium
CTACACACTGCATATCGTCGGCAGCGTCAGATGTGTATAAGAGACAGCTCTTATATAAGACTATATAAAATTATTGACATACAAATGATGAATGACTTAAAGTTTAACTTGATTTAATCATCCAAAAAATATCGACATAATCATGCCAAGTACTTTACGACCACGACGTTCAATGCTGTACGTCCCAGGATGCAATCGACGCTACCTAGAAAAAGCAAAATCACTTCGCGTCGACTCGGTAATTCTAGATTTAGGTGACCCCATTTTGATTGAGGCGAAAGAACAATCTCGCGAAAATGTAGTTGAATTTCTATCAAACAAGAGCTACGGCAATAGAGAGGTTGTCGTTCGCGTTAATGATTTAGACTCACCCTGGGGGAACGAGGACATCCAGGCAGTCGCAGGACTTAATCCTGACGCGGTGCTGTTCCCAAATATTGAATCCAAGGATCATGTAATTGAGGCAATCTCCGCGCTAGACAACGCAGGCGGAAGCGATGTCCCGGTAATGGTCATGATCGAGAGTCCTTTGGCCGTGTTGCATGCAGAGGAAATCGCAAGTGCATCAGACCGGATTGTTTGCATGGTCATGGCTACGTCAGATTTGACATCTCAAATGTCGGCAAGAGTGACTCATGATCGAACAGCCCTTTTAACGTCTTTTTCCCTAGTCATATTGGCGGCCAGAGCTTATGGCCGAGGTGTTATTGATGGAATCCATAGCAAGTTAAACGATACCAACGCATTTGAATATGCCTGCCGGCTCGGCAGAGATATGGGGTTTGATGGTAAGTCTCTGGTGCACCCCGATCAGCTTCCGTACGCAAACGATGCCTATACGCCAAAATATTCTGAAATTGCCTATGCTGAAAAAATTATTAAAGGACTGAAAGAGGCTAATGAGGCTGGGCGAGGAACCGTGGTCGTCAACGAACGACTCATAGAGCGACACAACGTTAAGGCCGCAGAGAAATTGCTGATGATGAGGGATTCAATTACCGAGCTTGAAAATGAGTAAAAGTAATTTCTTCGAAGACTTTTCCCTCGGGCAAAAGATTGTCCATGCAGTGCCGAGGACGATCAGCGCGGGTGATGCATCGTTGTATCTTGCACTCACTGGGGATCGACGGCCATTATTTTGCTCCCAAACATTTGCTTCCCACCTTGGTTATGAGGACATGCCGGTCAATGACATGTTGGTCTTCCATGTGGCTTTTGGTAAAACAGTACAAGATATCTCTCTTAATGCGATTGCCAATTTAGGTTACGCCGACGTTCGATTTATCAAACCAGTCTTCCTGGGAGATACGATCAGATGTGAATCGACTGTCATCGGAATCAAGGAGAATTCAAGTAAAAAAAATGGGATCGTTTACGTCCAGTCAATTGCCTACAACCAATACAATGAACATGTTTTGTGTTGGCAACGATGGGTGATGATTCCGAAAAGTAATCAAGATGCTCAGGTGGCCGATAGCTTTGTTCCGGAGATTCGGGATTTTGTAGACCCAAAAAGCATAAGTGTCGGCAGTAATATCGTTATCAAAAACTTTGATTTTGGATCAACCGGGTCAAGTAAAAGATGGTCTGACTATGACGTCGGACAAACGATTGACCATACACATGGAATAACAATTGACGATGCCACACACACCATGGCGGCAAACCTGTATCAAAATAACGCAAGGGTTCATTTTGATGCCTATTTGATGGGTCAAACAGCCTTCAAAAAAAGGTTAGTTTACGGTGGTCATATTATTTCTTTATGTAACGTAATAGGCTTCCAGGGGATGGAGAATGCTCTAAATATAGTGGCTATAAACAGCGGGATTCACTGCAATCCTAGTTTCGCGGGAGATACTATCTACGCTAAAACTATCATTTTGGAGAAAAATAACATGCAAGGAAGAACGGATTTAGGTTTGTTACGACTTCGCCTTGTTGGTATTAAAAACCAGAAGCCCTCCTCACTACAATCGATAATGCAAGAAAATTCTACGACACATTATCGAGACAACGTTGTTCTTGATCTCGATTACACCGTAACAATACCAAAAGGAAATTAAGATGAGCTTAGTTCACCCAAACGACGCCCTATTTCAAGGGGAAAAACCTTTCCCAGCGATTCCGGTCTGCGAGCATTTCGCAGGTAGCGAAAAGTTAATAACCAAGGCATTGAAGCTGCAAGACGAGTTGGGGCCTATATTTGATATCACCTGTGACTGTGAGGACGGCGCAGCCGCTGGCCAGGAAAAAGATCATGCTGAGATGATCGTGCGACTACTGAACTCTGATCATAATAAACACAAAATGGCAGGTGTCCGCATCCATGATTACACGCACCCTTCTTGGAAGGAAGATATAGATATTATTGTGAAAGGTATAGGCGGATTGGTGTCCTTCATCACGATCCCAAAGTCAACTTCAGTTAAGCAAGTAGAAGAAATGGTGGCCTACGTTAAGAAGCAAGCAAAATCATGCGGTGTTGATCGAACGATACCAATTCATGTACTTATCGAGACGCATGGTGCGCTTAGGGATATTCATGAAATTGCTGCTCTCGACTGGGTTCAAGTGCTTGATTTTGGATTAATGGATTTTGTAAGTGGGCACCATGGAGCAATACCAGCCAGTGCAATGAGGAGCCCTGGTCAGTTTGAGCATCAGTTGTTATCAAGGGCTAAATCCGAGCTGGTTGCTGCGGCGATAGGTAATGGTATTGTTCCAGCGCACAATGTGACCTTGGATCTAAAAAATTATGATATCACCCACAGTGATGCTAAAAGAGCCAGAACTGAGTTTGGGTTCTTGAGAATGTGGAGCATTTATCCTACCCAAATTGAGGCTATTGTCGATGCTATGAAGCCGGACTTTAGTGAAGTGGCTGATGGCGCACAAATACTTTTGCAAGCTCAGCAGGCAGATTGGGGTCCAATTCAATATAACGGCGAATTGCACGATCGAGCGACGTACCGATATTATTGGGAGATCCTTCAAGCGGCTAAATTAACAGGGATGAATTTACCAGAACAGGTCACTAGCGCTTTTTTTGGAGTAACAGATAGCTTATCTTAAGTCTTCGTAGTTACCTTTATAAGGAATGACGTGCCGCACCTCCCTTTGGGGTGCTCACTATCACCTTCTCAAAACAGCTTGTCGCTCAGGTACGTCAGAGTGCCATCAAGACGATTTAGAGTTTATTATTGGTGGTGGTGTGTTTGGTCGCATTAATGTACATTTAACTCATATATATAATGACTTAAACGAACAATTTAATAATCTACATATATATTCAATGATCACTAAGCTACTCATCGCCATCACGCTAATTTCGATAATGGGCATTCCCACGAGTAATGCAAAGAATACGTATTGTAAATTAACCGTTAATGGTGGAATCGGTATTAACGGACCTTGTGACCTGGATACTGAAACGGGTGAATTTACAGACGGGTTATTAAAGACGGCTTGTAGATCCGGTATGGAAACTTGTAACCCACAAGATCTAGAGGTTATTCGGGGTGGCTCCTTTGGTCATATCGTGCCTAAAGACGGAATGTGGGAGTTTTGCTGGAATGAAGGCGGATACACAACAATTAACGAATGCTTCCAAGGCCTTAAGCAAGACCGGAGCTGCTGGTCAATTCCCGATGAGGTCGTTTTTTGTGTCAATCATTAACGTATAAGTTTGGGGCACCCTACTTTGCCATAACAGAGTGCCCTACTTTGTTATAACGAGTCCAAACACAGCACTACGAATAATATCCAGATTGTCCGGATGCTCACTTAATCCCAAGACGCAAGGGAATGGTAAGTCCCCCGAAAATGCAGGGAGCAATTGATCTTTCTGTTCCTGCCACCATCCATCATATACGTTAAGGATTAACGACGGCGGTACCTACGTTAGGCTGACCGAGCTCAATCGCGTTGGTAATGGCGCTACTGGTGCTTGCGTTTGCGAGCGTCCCTGATACGGAAACGGTGCCCACTTGAGTGGCTACAAAGCTAGCATTTGTTGGATCATTTGCGTGTGTTGACGCTTGTATGGTTACGCTGGCGCTGACGTCAGCACTCGCATTATTCAATATGGTGACCACGTCATCGGAATCAGGAAGCAGGACGTTGTTTGCGCCAAGATCCCTCGTTGAGAAGGCAAAAGTACTCGGGTTTTGAATGTTAACCAAATCGGCTGCAGCTCGATCACTGAACGTGACAGAGTAGGTGCCACTTGTATCTGTTCCCGCAACTGGAACGTTAGTAAACGTTCCGGTTGATTGGAGGGTTGTAGATCTTGTGTTGGTGTTATAGCTCACAAAAAAACGATTAACGTCCAAGCATTGTGAACCGCTACAGACTTGCGAGATACCACTGAGGTCCGGGTCCCAAGTCACAATCCCGTCACCAATAGCTGCAAAATAAGCCTCCCAGGTGTCAACAACGGTGTTGGCAGTCGCAGTGAATGCTTGGACATTAGACGAAAAAATATTAGGGTTCTGGGTTGCTATATCCGTAATTTGTAGTGTTTGTTGCGCATTACCGACGCGACCAACTGCATCCGTAATAAATAATTGCACTACGTAAACATTGTCCCCATTACGATCAAGTGGGTTCTCAAAATCAGGTGGTGTTATAAAAGTGAGTTCTCCAGTCTCCGTATCAAGTCGAAATAAATCCTGATCATCAGTCGAAGCTGTACTTGTATCAAGACTGAAGATTAATCCTGATGCAGCACCGGAGGTAATAGAAGAGCTTGAAGGGTCATTCTCGCTAACCGTCAATGGGTCTAATCCTAGCGTTAACGAATCATTTATAATTCTGAGACTAACCGCAACTGTAGAGCTAAACTCTGCATCAGAAAATGCTAAGTTCACAACATAATTATTGTCATTGTCACTATCCAGTGGATTGTTAAAATCTAATCGTTGTTTCGGCGTAAGAAAAAAACAGTTTTCTTGATTTTGATTGAAGCAACTGGCCGTCGTATTGGCCGATAAAGTGAATAGATCACGATCATCTAAGCCATCAGTAGATGGATCTAATGTAACAGTAACCAAATCAGCATCAAAGTCACCAAAGTTAGCAGAAAATGGCGCAATCGTATTGGTAAAACCAATGCTCTGTGCAATGGAAATCAAAATTGGCGCTTTATTTTCATCTCCAGTCACGGCAGGTCGACCAATTTCAGCAAAGAGCTCTACCCCAGACACTGAAACGCCCAACCCGCTGCTACCATCGAGCCTCAACCGCGCAGACGTAATGGTATCAAACCCCTCTCGGAGAGCCTGGTTAAATCCCGCTGCAACATTCAGCGTAACATTACTAGTAATCAAAGAGCCTTCGGAATCAAAAATGTTGATACTGTCATCAGCGTCTGGAGTAACCGAACCAGCTAGCGATGCTCCGGATGTAAAGGAAAATGTTCCTGGAGTCGACGCTTGAACGAACTTGTCAATATTGTGATTTGAGAAATTGACATTGAAAGTTCCGTTTGTTTCAGTGCCACTCACAACGAGTCCAGTAAATGAGCCACCGGCGGCCAGGCTTACGCTATCCGTATTTGTGCTGTAGGACAGGAAAAAACTGTCTAGCTTTAAACAAGCACCAGAGGAGCCGTCACATACGGAGCTAAAACTACTTGTGTCTCTATCCCACGTGAAATTTCCATCCTGCGCGATAACAAAAAAATCTGTCCAATCAGTGAATAGTGCTGGATTTAACGAGGCAACAAGCTGAACAGCTGAATCGACTCCATCCATACCTGGAGCCCCTAAATTGTCAACCTGAATATTTTTTTGACCACGCAACGCACTGACAGAATCAGAAACCAATAAATTCACAACATAATTATTATCGCTATTGGAATCGAGTGGGTTTTCGAAATCTGGTGCATTTATAAACCGAAATTCTCCTGTGCTCGCATCTAAATCGAAAAGGGCTCTATCGTCTGTGCCTTCGAATTCCGGGTCAAAAGAAAACAAAGCTGAGCCAGTAACGTTCGAAAGGGTAATGAAGGTTGAGTTAGCGGTGTTTTCAGGCACGGTAAAAAGGATACCACTTGCAAATGCTAGTGCTGAATCATCTGTATTCAAGCCCAGAGTAGGATTATCTATAGCCACAAACTCTCTAACCTGGAAAAATATCTCGTTATCAATGCCAACGGCTTGTAACCTTGAGGCGGTCTCAAAAAGATCAACATTTTTTAATAGTGTGTTTCTCTCCACGTCCGACTCAAGGTCTCCACCGGCAATAGCGTATCTACTATCTCCAAATTGTTTTCCCATTTTCAACTGATATGTAACAAGATCACCAGAGTAAATCTTACTTTCAAGTGACAAATCTCCTGCACCCGAATCAAATTCTGACGCTCCGTATTCTTCGCGATATTCGGATGCGACATTGAGGTCAACCCCAAAAACAGCCTTCTGCTCTTTGGGCGCATCCTCTTGATTCGCTGTCTCTGAATCAAGAGGTGGGTTACTTTCTGGATCATTCAATAACTCATTGTCTTCTCTCGTATTCCCATCGTTTTCACTGGGGTCACCGTTTTCATCAATTGGGTCTGTTGATTCCTCTTCCCCACCCTCACTCTCTTCTCTTTCTACCTCCAAAGGATCGGATAATTCTTCATCGAGAACCTCTTTCCTTGTAGATACTGCATCCAAAAGCGAATTCAATTGCGCGTCTGGTATTTTTGTTGCCGCACTGATGAGCCCCGTTGAATCAATCGTTACTCCAAACCCAGGTAATGAAACTTCTTGTGTGTATGATTGATTTGCTACTTGAATTTTTCCATTGAAGAGTGCCACGAGGGATTCGGACTGATCAATCTGACCAATAAACTCGGTGCCGCGCACTCCAATTGTCGCGACAGGTGTTTCAACATTAACT
Organism: uncultured Pseudomonadota bacterium; assembly: GCA_913057675.1. Classification (GTDB taxonomy): domain Bacteria; phylum Pseudomonadota; class Gammaproteobacteria; order Burkholderiales; family Eutrophovitaceae; genus Eutrophovita. The sequence goes on from CAJXOL010000041.1 coordinate 6,889, forward strand.
TTTTCTGGAGAGCTTGTCGCAATTTTTCCAGAAATGAATCGGAACGTGCCTTTGGATACTTTGATTGCTACTGTTTCTTCGTCACCACCATAAACGAATTTAGTTAAAACAAGTTCAGCATTTTGACTGATATTGATTGCTGTTTGATCAGACAATAGAATTTGAGCCCGACTTTTCCCGAACGTAATGATCTTGTCTTGCTCAAAGACTTTATCAGCTGTGGCGCCAGCAAAAACATTGGAGCTTCGCTCAATCTTGACCGTGCCGACAACGGCTGAAAGGACACCAATTGGATCCTTCGCATAAGCATGTCCTAAGTAAAACTGGTGCATACCAATCAATATCAAAACCAATATTAATCTGCATCTTGTATGACACAGCATGAATTGACGATATTGGGACAAATAGTTCTGCATTAAACCTGCTGTGAATAACTTGAGGAACTACAGTATACGGTCTTCGTATGACTTAACTGCCAATTTTGAGTTACATCATTAAGACATATCACCTTAAATCCTCGCAGTTCCCTTGATATGGAATTACGTGTCGGACGCCCCCTTTCGGGAACTCAGTGTCACCTTTTCGCCTCGGAATGAGATGGACGTGGCAATGCCATACGGATTGACCCGCAACTTGGCCACAGTTCATGCCAATATTGAAACCTTCAATTTTAGAGTCTGACGCAAGTAGGATTTTTCTTTGCTCTAGGATCAACTCATGGATGGCGATCACTTCGGTAGGCAGTAAACCAAAATAATCTATAGTGTGTCGTTTAGGTATGAATAGGGTATGCCCTTCCGTTACTGGGAAGCCGTCGCGGATCGTATACGCCAGATCATTTTCTTTGACTATGCGCTCGCTACCTATCTTTTGCAGCTGACAGAACAGACAAGAAGGTTCGATCGCAGCTTCCCTCACTTTAGAAGTACTGATACTTTGTTACCGCTGCCTCGTCCCATTCAATCCCATTTCCAATTCGATTAGGGACAATGGCCATCCCGTCTTTGATCTCGAAAGGTTCTTTAACAAGTGTATTACCCCAGTCCCGATATTCGAGCCAATCTGCTGATTCAGACGCCTTTAGTAGATGAGCGGATACTTCCGGGTATAAATGACTGGATAATGGCGCATTAGCGGCCCCTGCAATTGCTGCGGCACTCATCCACCCCGTCACGCCCCCGATTCTCATAAGATCAGGCATGTATAGATCGGCAGCATTTGCTTGAATTGCTTCCAGGAATGAACGAGGCCCATATATATTTTCACCGATTGATATTGGGGTTTTTATCTCTCTGGTTAATTGTGCGTTTTGTGCGTACGTATCGTAGACAATGGGCTCTTCAAACCAATACATTCCTTGATCATCTAGTCCGTGAAGTCTAGTAATGGCTTCTTGGATTGTCTGACCTTGATTGAAGTCAACCATCAGATGTATATCCTCTCCAACCGCTTCCCGAACGATTTCTATCGCTTTTATGTCGTCCTTAAGTTTGGGTCGTCCTAGTCTCATCTTGATCGCCTTAAAGCCCCCTTCGCTGACTAATTCTTCAGCCTCTTTAGCTAGCTCGTCGAACGGAAGAAGCCACAATCCATTCGTGTTATACGTTCTTATAGGACCGGTGGATCCTCCAAGTAAATTAGCTAGAGGCATATTTGCAGACTTAGCAAGTGCATCCCAAAGCGCCATATCAAGACCAGCTGCCACGATCACGCTGAGACCCTGCCGTCCAATTAGATGTAATGAACCAATTACCTCTCGGTACATGTCGGCAGGACAAATTGGCCTGCCTTTGAATTTGGTTGCCATGTCGTGTAATGCGGGAGCAATATACTTAACAGAATCTTTAATATACGGTTCAAGATAGGCTCGGCCAACAATACCCTCTTTAGTTTGTACGTCGATTAATATCAATGGCCACTCAGTGAACTGGCCAACTTTTGCGACAATGGGACGCTTCAATGGGACAACGGAGGCCCGAACATTAATACTTTCAAAGGTAAGTTTTTCCATCAAATTTTCTCTTATACTAGTCAAATTGAATTAAATTCTACCTCACTAAGAATTTCTTTTTTTTGTAGCACTATATTGTAATTTGATCACCACATTTTTTTGCTCGTTTTAGCCAAAGTCGTATAAACTAACTAAAACACTACATGTATTTTTTTAAACTTACTTATGGATACCAAATCGCAATGAAAATCACACTTTCAGCTTTATTAGGCCTATTTGTCTTTATTTCATCTGCTGCGGCCGAGCATCATGGTCACTCGGCAGGAAACTTATCTTTTATTTCTAATGGGGAATTTGTATTAGATACCATTAAAGCGGGCGATATGAAACATACAATTGCCGAACTCAAAGGGTTGGGTAACATCATTGATTCCAAGTATGCGTCTATGCCAAAAGGCACAGTCTTCGCATTTAGCTGCACCGGCAGCAGCGTAGAAAAAAATGGCGAAAGCAATCTTTTTGCGCTTTGCTTGGCTAAGGACAAGGATGGTGACGAGTTTTCAATTGAAAATGTTAGAGTCGGATCTATCGGAGTACCAGGACCTGGAAGTAGTGTTATGCGCGGCGTATCTGGTAAGTTTACAGGTCTAATGGGCACGTGCACTTACCAACCAACATACATGATGAATGATGGTGTGTTTGTATCGGTTGCTTATGACTGTGATATGAAACATTAAAGCAATTAGTTTGAATGGAATAAGAGCGGCAGATCATCAGCACCTGCCGCTTTTTTATATATATTTTTTGGGTGATGAGATTATGTACCGCAGTGTAAATATAGTATTTTTATTTCTTGGAGCCATATTAATGTCTAGTTTGGTTGGGTGCGGCTCCTCCGATAGTGATGTGAGCCGTCAAGATAAGATTAATCATCTGCTTGAAGGAACTTATGAATTAGTGAGTTGGAACGATGGATCCGATGAATTCTCTCCGCCTGATGTGAAAGGTCGCATCACTTTTTACGATGGTAAGAGCGTTTTTATTATGCACAACAGTATTGACCCAAAAAACCTCACTACGCTGGCTTGGATGGGTGAGTACCAACTGGTTGGAGACACTTTCGGATATCGATATATTAATGCGTCGACTTTTAAAACAAAAGATGGCGTGACTACCGAGACGAATCAAGTGCCTTGGACGGAATTTAGAGAATTTACAGTGACGGAGGTGACAGACTCCACACTTAAATTTGAAGCCAATGGTGGAAAGCAGGTTTTCGATATTGATAGCGATCAATTGGTCTATACCGATTTTGCTCCAGCTAACAATGTCGGGTCAGGTAGTGGCTTCGCAAATCGCGTGTGGCAGCGAATTTCCGATAAACCTTAAGTCAGTTACTTAAATTAATGTGAACGGTGCGCTCTGTCGGGTGTGCCGTTTTTTTCTGCCCTAGCTAACGCTCAAGCTGGAAACCCAAGTGTGTCTCGACTTAAAACGGTCGATCTCCTTTCAAGGTAACTCGATGCAGCAGCCTCAACACTCCATGATAATCATTTAGGGGTAAATGTAACAAACATCGATTGTCCCAAAGCGCTAAATCACCATTACGCCATTTGACGCGACACTGAAAATCTTCCTTTGTTTGATGCCAAAATAGTTCGGATAGTAGTGCCCTACTCTCAGATTTAGTGAGTCCTTGAACCTCACAGGTGTGAGCGGGACTGATGTAAAGACTCTTCAGATGAGTATCAGGATGGGTCCTAACCATCGGATGAATCGCTGAGTAATTATTGGACACTGCTTTGTTTGATATTGATGTTCGGTTTAAGCGTGTTGCGGAAACCGCCTCGAGATCGGATCGAGATTCGGCGGAGTATGATTTGATTTGTTCCTTTAACGTACTTGAGAGCGCGTCATAGGCTTTATATTGACTTGCGAAGAGTGTATCTCCACAGGTTGAGGGCACGTCTATCGCGTAGAGCATACTGGCCATTGGAGGCTTCTCTAAGTAGATAGTATCCGTATGCCACACACCTCCAAAATTCTGAGTCTCTGTAGGTTTTTTCAAAACACGAGTTATCTCAGGATATCCCTCTAGGCCCTCTAAGAATGGATAAATATCTGGTGATCCAAAATAAGCCGCAAATTTTAACTGCTCGGATGGCGTTAAATTCTGATTCTTTATTACCACAATGCTGTATCTCATCCATGCCGCATGAATTTGCTGCAATTCTTGCTCGCCAACGGTATTAAGGGAGACCCCCTCAATGATGCAGCCAACGATGTTGTTGAGTGGTGTAATAATCATGAAGTTTTTTGTTATTTAACCTCAATTTTAATTAAAATGGCGAGATTGAATTTACTCCTTATTTTCCCCAAGAATGCTCATACAAAAAATAATCGATGTGCGACATCATAAATTATTTGAAATATCGATGATTCTCATCATTATTTTCTCAGCACTTACCGTTGGTGCAAGAACCTTTCAGCAACTTGATCCGTACCAGGGTCTTCTGGCACACCTTGATTTTTTTGTCAGTATTATTTTTCTATTTGAGATAATCATCAGATATGTTGCGGAAGGAAATTTCAAACGTTTTATACGCGACCCATGGAACATCTTCGACACAATTATTGTTATCGGTAGTCTTATTCCCCTGGAGAGTTCTAATTTGGTCTTCGTAGGGCGTTTATTACGCATCTTCAGAGTCTTGCGCCTGATCTCATTTATTCCTGAATTGCGTCTCCTTTTGAACGCGCTATTTAAATCTCTCCCAAGATTGGGGTACTTGGTTCTATTGATGTTTATTTTCTTTTATATATATGGCGCCATTGGGTCGACCCTGTTCGCCTCAATTAATCCATTTTTATGGGGAGATATCTCTAAGTCTATGCTCACTTTATTTCGAGTCATGACTTTTGAAGATTGGACAGATGTCATGTACGAAGTTATGGAGTTCTATCCTTTCGCTTGGATTTACTTCCTCACTTTCATTTTCTTCTCAGCATTTGCCTTTCTTAACATGCTGATTGCCATCGTAGTTGACGTTGTCAATAAGGAAAATAAAGCGTTAAACTCAGGCGATGAAGAAGAGGAGCGTCATAAGCAGGAGCTCATGGCAGGGATCAAAAAAATATCAGGTGAGCTGGAACGATTGAAGAGTCGACTAGACTGAGGTTCGAGCCTCATTGCTAAAAAATAGCTTGTGGAAATTTGACGTGGTTTTCTCAGCCACGGCATCAATAGGCAAGCCTTTCACGCGAGCAAGCTCCTCTAGAACGAAACGAACATATGAGGGTTCATTTGTTTTTCCTCGATTCGGCATGGGTGCTAAGTACGGAGAATCTGTTTCTATCATTATTGCTTCAATAGGTATAGCCTTTGCAACTGTTCGGATTTCCTCAGCATTTTTGAAGGTCAGTATTCCTGAGAATGAAATAAAAAACCCAAGTTCAATCGAGGCAAGTGCGAATGGTAGTGTTTCAGTAAAGCAATGCATGACTCCGGTCACTTCTCCACGCCCTCTTTCTCTAAGGATATCTAAAGTATCGTTTCCTGCCTTTCGCGTGTGAATAATCAGTGGTTTATGAGTAGCTTTTGCTGCATCAATATGGACTCGAAAACGCTCACGTTGCCATTCTGCGTCACCCTCAATTCTAAAGTAATCAAGACCGGTTTCACCAATTGCGACTACTTTAGGGTGACGCGACAACGCTACTAATTTCTCTACTGTAGGCTCTTCACAATTTTCATGATCTGGGTGTACACCAACTGAGGCAAAAATATTAGGATATTTAATTGCCAGAGCTAATATTTCCGGAAATCGCTCTAATTCAACTGAAACGCATAAGGCTTTAGAGACATTGTTCTCTTCCATGCGTTTAAGCAAACCGTCAATATCTTCTAAGAGCTCGGGAAAATTGATGTGGCAGTGTGAATCAACAATTTCAAAGATATTTTTCATTATGTTTGTGGCCATTTTAAAAAGAGCGCCTCTAAGGCTAATCTTCGGTTGAGTGGGTGATTTGCTGACTTTAGATAGTCATTAAAGTTGTCTTGCCAATGCGTGATTCTTTTGGGTGTGAGTGAGCGTTTAATACGCGTAATCTCTGCCACTTTATCTTTATGAAAGACCATATCGCCACCTAGACCTATCATCAACAAGTCATGGAGCAAGGGATAAAAAATTCGCTGTATAACCGGTGTTTCAATTTTCTCGCATAGTGCTGCAAGGCTAAAGGCATTGATTGGTGTCTGGCTTAATAGAGATAGGATTTTATCGCGATGTTCAAAAAAATCGACATCCTCTATTAATTTCGTTGATGCAAAGGGGGCGCATCCGGAGAGGCGAATGGCAAGCTCCTTTTTATGCTCATCAATGTGGTCGTGCGAGCTCTGTTGCTCTATCCAGCTTGAAGTGATTTTAAGCTCTGGGCTTTTAACATGCACCTTCAAGCAGCGACTGAGTATGGTTGGGATGAGCGACTCTGAGTGCTTTGCCAATAAAATGAAATGAAGAAATTCTGCTGGTTCTTCTAAATTTTTTAATAAGGCATTCGATGCATTTTGATTTAAGTTGTCAGCTGGGTCGATAATGATGATTTTTGCGTGACCTCGATGTGGTTTGGTGTAGCAAAATGTTCCCAATTCCCGTACGGTTTTTACGCCAATGACCTGCTTGGTTTTCTTGTTAGTGCTGGCGCGCACATCGTCAGCACTTGCATCACTCTCGTCATTACTGAGAATTTTAAAGTCAGGATGAGTCTCAGCCTGAAATAGGCGGCACGACGGGCATGTTTCGCAGGGCGTTTGCAAAAGCGACACCTTTTCACAAAGAGCGGATTGAGCCAAGTGAAGCGCTAAAGTTCTTTTACCGACTCCGGTTAAACCGTGCATCAGCATCGCTGGAGGCAGGTTCGCTCCTATTTTGGCCTTAGGCTCATCGAGCCATGCATACTGATTCAGTTGCATATTCGATCCAACTCTTTTTGAACTAGCACTTTAATTTGACTCTTCGATCTCGAAGAATCGATGACTTTGATCCGTGCAGGTTCCTTCTTAGCTCGATCTAGGTAGGCTTGTCGAACACGCTCGTGGAACTCTAGAGCTTCGGATTCGAAGCGATCTTTCTCGCGATGACTCAGGCGCTTTTGCGCGACATCAACCGGTAGATCAAAAAACAGAGTTAGATCGGGTTGAAGTGTTCCTTGTACCCAATGCTCCAACGTTTCAATGCGTGATGGGTCAACGCCAGAGCCACCACCTTGATAGGCGAATGTGGCGTCAGTAAAACGATCACAAACAACAATGGCTCCAGATTCTAAAGCCGGCCGTATGACGCGTGTGATGTGTTCTTTTCGTGCTGCAAACATCAAGAGCACTTCCGTGTCTGAGTCGAGTGGCGTTGTGGACTTTAAGACCATGTCTCGTAATTGCTCACTAAGAATAGTTCCGCCAGGTTCACGAGTTTGAACGAGGTCTATCTTTCGATCTCGAAGGTAGTTAACGGCGAAGTCAAGCTGGGTGCTTTTCCCTGCTCCATCTACACCTTCAAATGTGATAAAGAGGCCTCTAGTCACGTACACTTTCTTTATTAACGTTGGTATTTTCTCACAGCATTGTTGTGATCTCTAAGGTTATCAGAGAACTGGTGTGTTCCGTTACCTTTCGAGACAAAATACAGCGCGGTGGTTTCCGCAGGATTCATCGCAGCACGAATAGAGCTGAGGCTAGACAGCGCAATTGGGGATGGGGGCAATCCGTGTCTGGTGTAAGTGTTGTAAGGATTGTCAGTTTTGAGATCTTTATAACGAATGTCACCATCAAAATTGTCACCTAGACCATAGATAACTGTCGGATCTGCCTGTAATCGCATCTTCTTTCTCAATCGATTCATAAATACACCTGAAATGATGGGCTTTTCGGTTGAAAGTGACGTCTCTTTTTCAATAATTGATGCAAGAATGAGTGCATTGTATGGATCTTTAACCCGTACTTTGGTATTTCGTTTGCGCCACTCTTCTTCGAGCACTCGGCTTAATTTCTCATGGGCTATTCTCAACATTTCAAGGTCACTCGTTCCCCCAGAGAATATGTACGTATCAGGGAAAAATAACCCCTCCGGATGCTCGTAAGCTATGTTTAGGTAGTCGAGTATTTTCTTTTGGGGCCAGCCAGTACTGGTGTGGAGAATTGCCTCGTGCCCATCTAACGCTTGGCGTAGTTCGGCGAAAGTCCAACCTTCTTGTATTCGTAAACGGTTTTTTGCGAAGTAGCCGCGGTAAATTTTTTGTAAGACTTGGAACCCTGTTACACCATCTTTAAATTCATATTTTCCTGCTTTGATATCCGAGCTGGTGCCGAAGACTCGGGCTAAAATTTTAAAGGAGTCTGCATCGTGAATGATCGAGTGGTCTTCTAACACAGTCGCCGCCGTTGACAATGTCGCACCACGTGCAATTGTTACTGATATTGATTCTTTAATTTCAACTGAGCTTAAACCAATAAATAATAACCAACCCAGAAAAAGCCCAACAAGTACGCTGAGACCGATGACAAATCGTACAATAGTTTTTTTTAAGTCTGGCACGTTATTCTAGTCATCTGTTGCTAGGACAGATGATTGTCATATCTTGCGATTAGAATCACAGCAGTGCCAAGCGAATGCTTCTGTAAATCCTGCAGTTTCATCATGAATAATGGCAAGATGATCACGTATATCAACACTACTCGGTTGTTCACCGCTTCTGACCTGACGCGTCCAGGGCGAAACAATATTCATAGTTTGATTAATGATAAATTATCCTTTTGGCTTTTGATTATTTTTCTTCTGAATGAGCCGCGACGTTCACAAAGATCATGGTAACGTGCTGTGCAAACTGCCACATGCCATTCTTGCGGCACGTCTCCAAATATGGACCGGTAACCGGATTACTGAGCATCTCTTTTAGGCTTACTGTGTCATCGAATAAGCAACGCTGTAAGTATCTTTCTACTTGCCGCTCCTTGTTTTCGGGTGCCCCGTTGGTATAGCTAATTTCTTTAATTTCGAGAGCCAAACCCATTTGGGTAAGCATTGTGATGATCTGTTCCGAACTAGAGTATGGCGCACCCACACCTCCTTTGAAACCAGAGAGATAGTGCTGAAAGAACTGTAAGTAGTGCGACTGCGTGCTTGCATGTGCTATGAAACCAGCGCCGCCGTTGACCGTCTTCCCATCGCGCCCCATTGCATCCACCATGCGCTTGAGAGCTGTTTCCAGTTCGTTATGGGGGATTGCATATAATGCATGTGTCGCCCAGACGATATCGAAAGAGCCGGGATGACACTCGAGGTCCTGTAATGTCATTTCGTATTCGGCACCAGCTCTGAAAGGCGAAGTCAACGCCTGCCGTGCTTCAGAGATTGAAAAACTCGACGGATCGAGAAGCGAATAATCAACAGGCTTAATCGCGGCATTGGCGACGTTCGCGTGAGATGTAAGTGCTGCTGGAAACTTACCGGATCCGCATGCAACGTCCAGAAGCCGCAAACAACGCGAGCCAACTGCCTCTTGTCTGGTTTCAAGCCAGGTTTTCCAATCGATTGCTTCAGCCAAATGCTGGTAGTCGACCGAGGCTAACGCATAAAAATCCTCCATCTCCGGCCTGCCGGCTTCACTCCAGTGATCGCAGCTACGTTCGAACGTATCGGCTACTTTAGCCATATTATTATTCCTTTCGGTCGGTGTTTACCGGCCAGCAAATTGGATTGAGTTCACTGATTCAGTCAATCGACGAGAATACGAGGCTACCGTTTGTGCCCCCGAAGCCAAAGGAATTAGAAATGGCGGAACGGATGATCATTTTTCTGGCTTCATTAGGCACATAATCTAAGTCACATTCTGGATCAGGATCGTTTAGATTGATTGTCGGTGGCGCAATCTGATCTCGAATCGCCAAAGCCGTAAATACCGCTTCAACACCACCCGCGGCACCAAGAAGATGCCCGATGCTCGATTTCGTAGAACTTATCGCCAAGTCATTTGCATGATCACCAAACATTCGCTTTATTGCTACGGTCTCTGCAATATCCCCTAGTGGTGTCGATGTGCCGTGGGCATTGATGTAGTCAACGGTTTGAGGATCAATGCCGCCATTCCTAAGAGCATTAGTCATACAACGGGCTGCACCCTCCCCATCTTCGCTAGGTGCGGTAATATGATGTGCATCAGCACTCATACCGTAACCACTTAATTCGCAGTAAATTTTAGCGCCGCGACGCTTCGCATGCTCTAGCTCCTCTAGAACCATTACGCCGGCCCCCTCCCCTAAAACAAACCCATCTCTGCCTTTATCCCAAGGACGACTTGCTGTTAAAGGGTCATCATTTCTTGTGCTGAGCGCCCGTGCCGCTGAAAACCCACCAACACCCAGTGGGGATATACAGGACTCTGCGCCACCCGCAACCATTACATCTACGTCACCATACTCAATCAATCGCGCGGAATCACCGATACAGTGTGTCGCAGTAGTGCAGGCTGTAACCATAGCCAGACTCGGACCTTTGAGCCCATACATAATGGATAAATTCCCTGCGACCATATTGATGATGGCGCCTGGGATGAAAAATGGTGAAATCTTTCGAGGACCACCCTCACTTAAAATTTTGTCAGTATCTTCGATCAATGGTAAACCACCAATACCCGAGCCAATATTGACGCCAATCCGTTCCGCGTTGTCCGGCGTTTTTGAGATTCCGGCATCTTCTAGAGCTTCGATACCTGCTGCGAGTCCGTAATGAATAAATGTATCCATACGGCGTGCATCCTTCGCGGGAAGTATCTTTGTAATATCAAAGTCCTTTACTTCACCGGCGATATGCGATGCAAAAGGAGTGGCATCAAAGCGGGTAATTGTTCCGATTCCAGACTGGCCTTCAAGAATATTACCCCACGCCTTTAAAACACTGTTTCCGACTGGACAAACAATGCCCAGTCCAGTTACGACAACCCGACGTTTTGACACCGACTACTCCTTGAGTGTTTTGATAGCACCCTTGCTCGACAAGTGCGTTAGCTATCTAGATTAGAATTGACGTAATCGATGGCTTCTTGCACTGATGTGATTTTTTCTGCTTGCTCATCAGGAATCTCGCATTCAAATTCTTCTTCGAGAGCCATGACTAATTCAACGGTATCCAGTGAGTCAGCACCAAGATCATCTACAAAAGTTGACTCATTCTTGATGTCAGCTTCGTTAACACCTAGCTGCTCAGCAACAATTTTCTTGACGCGTTGCTCGATTGATTCCATGTACAAACCCCTCAGTTTCTAAAAAAAAAAGATTCAGTGAATGCGCTTCACTAAAGCGCGGTATTTTACCAAATAAAACACAACCTCGGGTCTATTCCATCAACATACCGCCATTGACGTGAATCGTTGACCCTGTGATATAAGTGGAAAGATTAGATGCTAAAAATAGAACGGCATGTGCGATGTCTGTCACTTCGCCCAAACGGGCTAGAGGTACTTGATTTATCAAGGTTTTTTTCTGATCCTCAGCCAAACCTTGTGTCATTTCGGTATCAATAAACCCGGGGGCCACGCAATTAACGTTGATATTTCTTCCGCCGAGTTCTCGAGCCAATGATTTACTAAAACCCACAATTCCTGCTTTTGCGGCGGCATAATTCGATTGACCGGCATTACCCATGAAGCCAACAACAGAGGTTAAGTTAATGATTTTGCCGGATCGTGCTTTCATCATATTGCGACACACGAGCTTGGAGAGCCGATAGACTGACTTTAGATTGGTATCCATGATGTCATCCCACTGGTCTTCTTTCATTCTCATCAACAAATTATCTCTGGTAATGCCAGCGTTATTAACAAGAGTCGTAATAGGCCCATGTGACTGCGCTATTTCTGAGAGAACCGCAGCGCAATCGTCTGCCTTAGAGACATCGAGCTTATATCCGAGGCCTGATATATTTTCTTTATTGAAGAACTCTGTAATCTTACTCGCCCCTTCTTCTGAAGTGGCGGTTCCGGCAATAGTTGCTCCGGCAAGACCCAAGGTCTTAGCGATCTCTGCGCCGATACCACGGCTTGCTCCAGTAACAAGGATTACCTCACCTGCCAGGCTTATATTCATAGTTAACCTCCTGAAAGTTGGTTCATGGCTAGCTCCATATTTTCTGGAGAGGCCAGAGAAATCATTTGGAACTCTTTATCAATTCGTTTATTGAGACCCGTGATTACTTTTCCTGGGCCACATTCGCATCCAGCATGGACGTCTTGTGCAACTATGTGGCGAATCGTTTCAACCCAACGAACTGGCTTAAATAATTGTTGATATAAACGCGTTTTAATATCCTGCGCTGTGCTCGACTCTTGAACATTTTCGTTATGAACTACTGGGATCTCTGTGGGATTAATATTCACTGTGTCTAAAACCGATGCGAATAAATCTGCAGCTGGTTTGATGAGACTGCAGTGGGATCTGTCTCTTATACACATCTGACGCTGCCGACGATATGCAGTGTG
>CAJXOL010000042.1 GCA_913057675.1 uncultured Pseudomonadota bacterium
CTACACACTGCATATCGTCGGCAGCGTCAGATGTGTATAAGAGACAGATGTTAAAGCGGTTCTATTTGGCTCCAATGGTATTTATAATGTGCTGTCAGAGGGGAAAACAGTCATTAACATGAGTTCAATATCTCCCATAGCAACACGAGAATTTGCCAGCAAATTAGCTTTTAAAAATGTAGGGTATGTAGACGCGCCAGTCTCTGGAGGTGAGGTCGGCGCTAAAAATGCCACATTGACCATAATGGTTGGCGCAACCGAGTTTGAATTCACCAAAACGGAACCTATTTTCAAATTAATGGGTCACAACGTTACACATGTTGGAAACATTGGTGCTGGGCAAGTTTGTAAAGTAGCAAACCAAATGATTGTTGCATTAAATATTGAGGCTGTTGGTGAAGCGCTATTACTAGCTTCGAAAGCCGGAGTTGATCCATCCAAAGTACGCCAAGCTTTGATGGGCGGATTCGCCTCATCCAAGGTATTAGAAATTCACGGGGAAAGGATGATCAAGAGAACTTTTGATCCAGGATTTAGAGTCGCATTACATCAAAAAGATCTGAATCTTGCGCTCAGTACAGCTAGAAGCCTAGGGGTGAGTCTACCCAATACAAGTACTGCACAAGAATTATTTAACGCGTGCTCAGCGGCAGGAGACGGTGCCCGAGATCACTCATCAATGGTGTGTGCGCTTGAGCGTTTAGCGCAACATGAAGTTGCCTGATGGGAAATCAACGGGAATTGCTTAGAGATTTATTTGATGGGGCCGTTCAGGCCGCACTGCCAAAACACACGATTAAAAAGTACCTACCTGATCCGCCCAAAGGTCGAACTATTGTCGTTGGTTGTGGCAAGGCTGCCGCAACAATGGCGCAAGCCGTCGAAAAGTGCTGGGAATATCCGTTAGAGGGTATCGTTGTGACCAGGTACGGACATAGTGTCCCCACTGAACGAATAAAAGTTGTGGAAGCGTCCCACCCAGTTCCGGACGCTGCTGGAATGCAGGCTGCGCTGAAAATACAAGCACTTGTGAGCAACTTAACTGCTGAAGATTTAGTCATATTCTTAGTTTCAGGAGGAGGATCGTCCCTGCTTACCCTTCCTGCTAAAGGGATAACTCTCGACGACAAAAAAGTTCTCAATACAAAACTATTACATAGTGGTGCGAATATCAGAGAGATGAACTGCGTTCGGAAGCACCTATCTAGTATAAAAGGCGGACGACTAGCGGAGTCAATCTGGCCGGCGCACTGCGTGACTCTTGCCATCTCAGATATCCCGGGAGACGATTTATCGGTAATCGCGTCAGGACCTACGGAACCTGACGAAACCACCTATAAAGATGCATCAGCTATTCTTAGGAAATACCATATTAATGAACCTAAATCGATCATTGAGTTTTTAAATTCGGACAATCCAGAAACACCCAAGCCAGGAAATCAAATTTTCAACAACATTCAATCACATTTAATTTCAACGCCGCAAAGATCATTAGAAGCCGCGGCCGAAATTGCTCGAGAACGTGGATTTACACCTTTAATACTAGGTGACGCGATAGAAGGAGAGGCTCGGGAAGTTGCACGCGTGCTGGCGGGCATCACTAAGCAAGTCATCAGACACGAGCAACCTATCCGAAGACCTTGCGTTCTTCTAACAGGAGGAGAGACTACAGTAACGGTAAATGGAAAGGGTCGAGGCGGTAGAAATGCTGAGTTTTTACTCTCCCTTGCCATCGAACTAAATGGCTTAGCTGGCGTTTGGGCATTTGCGGGGGATACTGATGGGATAGACGGCACAGAGGACAATGCGGGCGCACTTATCACACCAGACTCTTTAGAACGAGCACGTGAAATTGGTCTGGACGCCAAGCAAATGCTCGCGGATAATGATGGTTATAATTTTTTTAGCAAGTTAAACGACCTTGTGATAACGGGACCTACCCTAACAAATGTTAATGACTTTAGAGCTATTGTCATTGATCAATAATTTTAAGAGAGACTCATGGGACATATTGAGAGAGACCTAAAAGAATATCCAGTCGCTTCGGTCGATAAAGGAACTCTCGTAAGAGAGTTCTTATCCTTCTTATCGATTGAATCAGTGAAACACAAAACAGAGGATTTAACCCCTTTTGAGTGTGATGGACTCACGGCATACCCGCAAATCCCGTTAGTCGCGGTGTTACCTGAAAACGAAGAACAAATTTGCCAGATAATGAAGCTGTGCAATCAATTTAGAGTGCCTATTGTTTTTCGAGGAGCTGGAACCGGACTTTCTGGAGGAGCCATCCCATATGATCAGGGTGTTTTGCTCGTGTTATCGAAACTCAAACGTATCGTCCACATCGACCCTGTTGGTCGATCTGCTATTGTCCAACCGGGCGTGAGGAATGCGGCGATATCGGAAGCAACAAAGAAACATAATCTTTATTATGCGCCTGATCCATCCAGTCAAATTGCTTGCTCAATTGGCGGTAATGTCGCTGAAAATTCAGGGGGCGTTCATTGCTTGAAGTACGGACTTACTGTCAACAACATTTTGAAAGTTCGATTCGTTACTATTGAAGGGGATGTTGTTGAAATTGGGTCGGAAGGCTTAGACAGTCCCGGATATGATTTACTTGCCCTGATTACTGGATCAGAAGGATTGCTTGGTGTTGTCACAGAAGTAACGGTGAAGCTACTACCAACCCCTGAAAAAGCACAAGTTATCATGGCGTCGTTTGATGATGTCGAAAAAGCAGGACTCGCCGTCGCAGATATCATTGCTGCAGGAATTATTCCAGCGGGCCTTGAGATGATGGATAAAAAAGCAATTAATGCTGTTGAACAATTCATTGGTGCTGGCTACCCCATGGACGCAGCAGCCATGCTGTTGTGTGAATCTGACGGCTCCATTGAAGAGGTCAACAGCGAAATCAAGAAAACCACGGAGGTTCTTTATAAGGCTGGTGCGACTGATGTAACCGTCTCGACAGATGACGCACATCGACTCAAGTTATGGGCGGGTAGAAAATCAGCCTTTCCCGCTGTCGGTAGGGTGCTCCCAGACTACTTCTGCATGGACGGTACAATTCCCCGAAGAACATTACCCCGAGTACTAAAGCGTATCGCCGAAATGGAAAAGACGTTTAACCTGCAGTGTGCGAATGTCTTTCACGCTGGAGACGGCAACTTACACCCACTGATCATGTTTGATGCCAACGAGGGTAATCAACTGCACCGTGCAGAACTCTATGGCGCAGCCATCTTAGAACTTTGCGTTGAAGTTGGAGGAACCATCACCGGTGAACATGGTGTTGGTATCGAAAAAATAAATCAAATGTGTATTCAATTTGATAACCACGAGTTGCAAACCTTTCTGAATTTAAAGCTCGCTTTCGATCCAGAGGGCCGATTAAACCCTGGGAAGGCAGTTCCAACACTTAATCGCTGTGCTGAATTTGGGCATATGCATGTGCATCGTGGTGAAGAACGATTTCCCGATATTCCAAGATTCTAGTTTCACCTGTTAGGCAGCCTCATGAGTTCAACTGAAACAAATATTGACCAATTTAAAAGCCTTATCGCAGAGGCTAAACAGCAGTCTGAGTCCGTTCGAATTCGCGGTAGTGGATCGAAAGATTTCTATGGTGTTTCACTCGAAGGGGTAGTAGTTAATACTAAAGATTTCTCAGGAATCACCGAATATGATCCAACTGAATTAGTGCTTACTGCTCGCAGTGGCACTCCTCTAAGCGTCATCGAAGATGCCTTGAGAGAGAATAATCAAATGTTGGCGTTCGAACCACCTCACATGGGGTCAGAAGCCACGTTCGGCGGCTGCATTGCTTCTGGACTATCAGGGCCAAGAAGAGCTTCCCAAGGTGCTGTCCGTGATTTCGTCCTTGGCGTAAGACTACTCAATGCAGACGGTCTCGATCTGCAGTTCGGCGGAAAGGTCATGAAAAATGTCGCTGGGTTTGATGTCTCAAGACTCATTGCTGGTTCCTTTGGAACACTCGGTTTAATACTCGAATCATCGATTAAGGTGCTCCCAAAACCAGAATGTGAGCGTACGATTTTTTTCGACTTGGATAATCAATCGGCAATAAGCAAAATGAACGAATTAGCGGGTATGCCAATTCCCCTATCAGGTACATGCTTTGTTAGAAACCGCCTCGCAGCAAGACTGTCAGGCTCAGAAATTGCAGTAAAAGTGGCACATCAAAAAATTGGCGGAGAAGCCCATGATGAAAAAGATTTCTGGCACTCAATTAGAGAACAATCACACCCATTCTTTCAATCCGAAGGGTGTCTGTATCGCTTATCGGTTAACCCAACAGCACTGAGAAGCGAATATCCAAATGAATTAATCGAATGGAATGGTAGTACGCGCTGGATATGGGATGAAGGAACCCTTGATAAACACCAGGAATTTGCAAGTCAGCATGGAGGTCACGCGACTGTATTTCGGGGGAATCAACCAGGCGATTCAATTAATAAAATGTCTCGAGAGCTGCATCTGTTGCAGAAAAAAATTAAAACCGCCATGGATCCTCATGGTGTATTCGGTAGAAAAAGGTTATTCACCGAATTCTAGATTGCTGGTAAAACTAAAAAACTATTCATGAAGACTAATTTAAAGAGCGAGATCCTAGAAACGCGCGAAGGGCAAGAGGCTAACGATATATTGAGGTCGTGTGTTCACTGCGGCTTTTGCACCGCAACCTGCCCTACATACCAACTCTTGGGCGACGAACTGGATAGCCCCAGAGGGCGCATTTATTTAATTAAAGAATTACTCGAAGGCAAAACACCTACTCAAGCAACCCAATTGCACCTAGATAGATGCTTAACCTGTCGATCTTGCGAAACCACATGCCCTTCGGGCGTTCAGTACGGCAGACTCGTAGATATTGGAAGGCACATCGTTGATAAAGCAGTGCCACGCAGCATTGGTGATCAAGTTAAGCGCCAAGCACTAAATAAAATAATTACCAACAAGACCCTATTTCGCTCACTGATTACTGCAGGAAAGATAGTCAAACCGGTATTGCCCAAAGCATTACAGAAAAAAATTCCAGAGCGCCATAAAACCGTTATGACCTGGCCTCAATCAAATCACACACGCAAGATGTTGTTTCTAGACGGATGCGTGCAGCCTATCTTAGCCCCCAATATCAATATCGCGACTGCGCGTCTATTGGATCGTATCGGCGTAACACTCATACCAACCTCTAGCGTCAACTGTTGTGGTGCTGTTACTTACCATCTCAACAAACAAAAAGAGTCTCTTGTCTTTATTAAACAAAATATTGATGCTTGGTGGCCCTTTGTAGAACAAGGTGCTGAAGCAATAGTTATTACCGCTAGCGGATGTGGCACGATGATCAAAGAGTATGGATACCTCTTAGCAGAAGATCCGAATTACGCAGAAAAAGCTAAGATTATTTCCGAACTTGCAAAAGATTTGTGTGAGGTATTCGATGACGAACTTGCCGATTTAAAACAACAAATCTTAGACCCAATTAAAGAAAAACAGATGGCATCTCGCAGGATTGCTTTTCACTCTCCATGCAGCTTGCAACATGGCCAACAAATCAAAGGCCTCGTTGAGTCATTACTCAAAACTGCTGGTTATACGCTCACGATTATCGAGGATTCCCACTTATGCTGCGGTTCAGCTGGGACCTATTCACTACTCCAAGCTGATTTATCGGAACAGTTATTAGACAAAAAAATTGAAGCAATCGAAAAAGAGGAACCGGACTTGATCGTCACCGCTAATATTGGATGCCTAACACAACTCCAAAGTGGTACCAAAACTAGGGTTATGCATTGGGCAGAATTACTAGAAGAGGCGCTCTTATAAACAACAGCAGTGATAAGGGAAAAATAAATGGAAAAAATCGCACTCATCACAGGCGCAACCGCCGGATTTGGAAATTCTTCAGTCAAAAAATTCATTGAAAATGGCTGGAAGGTGATCGCTGCAGGCCGACGAGAGGAGCGCCTCGCAGTATTAAAGGAGCAATACGGTGATGCACTCCATTACCTCGCCTTTGACATTCAAGACAGTCAGCAAATCAATACGGCAATCGATTCGTTGCCGACAGAATTTAAAAATATAGACCTATTGATCAATAATGCCGGCCTTGCCCTAGGTACCTCGCCGGCACAACAATCAGATTTAGAGCAATGGAACACCATGGTGGATACAAATATTCGTGGGCTCATGTCGCTCACGCATAAAGTACTGCCAACACTGATAGAACAACGAGGAGCTGTGATCAATATCAGCTCAGTCGCTGCAAGCTACCCATACCCCGGCGGCAACGTCTACGGCGGAACTAAAGCATTCGTTGTGCAATTCTCTCTTGGATTAAGGTCAGACTTGCATGGAACAGGCGTACGGGTAACCTGTGTGGAACCAGGAATGTCAGAAACAGAATTTACCCTCGTGCGCACTAAAGGAAATCAATCAGCATCGGATAAACTATATGAGGGGGCAAATCCTATGACAGGCGACGATATTGCCCAGACACTTTTCTGGGTTGCCACACTGCCACCTCACATGAACATCAATCGCGTAGAACTCATGCCAGTCAATCAATCGTTTAGCCCCTTTCAAATACACCGTACTTAAAATCCCTCAACCCAAGTCTGGCTAAGACGCTATGTTCCATGTTTAAGGGTAACGAGCGCTTGTCTCAAACGGACCATAAATGTCTGAGCACAATTCGGATTAATCCACCTTACAACTGCGACAGCATTTAATTCCCTATCGATCCAAGTGTATGAACCCCCTGCACCGATCGCAAAAACACTCGATTCAGGAAGTTCAGGAAATAGAATTTTACTGGTATTTAGCCAGGTCAAAAAACCATAGTAAGGCGCTAGATATGACGGAGTAACCATTGAATCAATCCACTCTTCACTGATCAACGTATCGTTACCCCAACGACCTTTTTGTAACATTAATTGACCTATGAGCCCCTGATCTTGGCTAGAAATTCTTACACCACCTCCCCAATGACTTCCACCAGGAAGAATTGGCATTAGTACGCCATCGATCTCAACCCACGCATCAGCATACGCCGACCAAGACCAATCACACGAAGACCCAATTGGTTTAAGAATTTTCTGCTCGAACACCTCGTTAAGCGGCTGTCGAAACAGATACAATAAAGCAAGCGATAACTGATTGATTCTTACATCATTGTATTCCCAATACGTCCCCGATGGACTCAAAGGTCGCTTCGTTCCTTTCCTGAAATTGGTCTTGTAACGACGATCTTGAAACGCTAAATAACGGTAATGATCAACCTGATCTGGAATCCCACAACAAACACCCTCCCACTCACTCGTTTGTTGTAAAAAATGCCTCCAGCTGATCGATTTATTCTGAGGTGAATCAAACCCCAAATTAAGCAAAGATGCACTAACAGGTTCATCCAAATCTCGAATTAAACCAGAATCAAATGCAATCCCACACAGCAGAGCTAAGTAAGTTTTAGCTACACTGAAGGTCAAATCTGCTCGTTGATGCTCACCCCAAGATGCAACGAATTGACCATCGAGCAAGACTACACCTGACACGCCTCCTCTTGGGAAAACAGGGCCAAAAAGTCTATTCCATGGTGATGAATCCTCTTGATGGATACCCCATGGTTTCGTGTTGTCACGCGTCCATTCAATTTCGTTTTTAACCGCAAACGAAAGACTATCTTCTAATAAATCAACATCAGATAGCACCATCAAAAGCCCTATTAATCATCGCGCCGACTTTCACCATCGATTACTCTACTTTCATGTTCCACATCTCTAAATCTCTTGCGCAAGTGACGCGTCTTCCACCAAAAATAAATGGTTAGAACGAGGATTAAGACTGCGGCAATAGCAAGCAAAACGATCGAGAACATAAACGCCAAGACCAATCCAACGAGACCAAAAACTGCCACGAGTATCCGCGTCAAAATGGGCCATCGTTGCATATTCCTATTTTGACCATTAACATTAAATTGATAACTTTTTCTATTCATTAATTCTATGCTACCTGTAAATTCGCAAAAGCTAATGATCGCCTCTTATTGATTTCCATGCAAACTGGGAAGGCTATCATCTCATGGCCCAAAGGTGCGCCGCCAGGAGTCCTCTCCA
The DNA here is from genome assembly GCA_913057675.1 of uncultured Pseudomonadota bacterium. Classification (GTDB taxonomy): domain Bacteria; phylum Pseudomonadota; class Gammaproteobacteria; order Burkholderiales; family Eutrophovitaceae; genus Eutrophovita. The sequence goes on from CAJXOL010000042.1 coordinate 8,142, forward strand.
AGGTTTATAGTGGGTCAACCACTGCTCTGCCTCAGATACCGACAGCGTTTTTTTCCCAATTAATTGTTGTATTTTTTTACGCACAACCATATCGCCATGTAGAGAGCCATCCAAAAATGAATACCCTCTGAGTAAAGTATTGTTTACTGTCCATGGACCAACGCCTTTAAAAGACAGCAGGGTGCGGGAAATTGGCTCAAAATCAGAATCCAGACTGAGGACCTGCTTCAACGACAGGTCACCAAACGCAATTGCTGCGGCTAAGGAATGGATCGTATTCGCTTTAGCTGATGAAATTCCAAAATTTCGCAATTCATGCACATTGCATGTCGCAATAAATTTAGGTTGAGGAAAACAAAACAATCCAGACGAATGAAGCGTACCCATTCCTTTCATGAAACGTGATCTCATCGAAGTCGCCGCTGCAACGCTGACCTGTTGACCAATGACAGAAGAAATTAGCGCCTCCCAGGGAGAGACGGCCTGAGGCACCCGCAACCCTCTAGTCTCAATGATCGTCCGCTTTAATATTTCATCGTCAAGTGCTATCGATTCGAACTCAGCTACAGGCTGAAGCAATCCCAAGACCCGAGACACAAGAGAACTGACAATAAATTGCAAGTGCGATTTCTTTAATTGCGCATCAACATTTGCTTTGACGCTGACTTTATCGTCATGGAAATTGATCGCAAAATAGGCTGGAACCTCATCAACCCAAAAAGCTTTTTCAAACCCATCTCCCGATACTCTCTCCGAAACTCCTGCTCGATCCCTTCCGTAATACCGTAAAGCACCCTCTGAGCTAAAATTATTAGGCAATGAGATGTTCAAACTCAATGAAGTCATTTTTTACCTTTTAGAGTCGATTATTAAGCCAATAATATTGTTAACATTAGGGTGTCATAGAGGAGGAGCACATTAGGACTATAACTAAATAACAAAAGGTAGGTTATGACGAATCCAATCATTAAAAATGTTAAAGATGAAATCACACAAAATAACATTCTCAGAATCGGGATTAACGCATCTAATTTTTTGTTAGTTTCAAGTATCGACATCGAAGGCATACCCTTCGGTATCGCTCCTGATTTAGGTCGAATGTTCGCAGAGGAAATTGATGCGACTCCTAAGTTCATAGTTTTTGAGACACCAGGAAAATTAGCAGATGCAGGGCTAGAAGGGGCCTGGGATATTGCGTTCGTTGGCAATGAGCCCCAACGGGCTAAAGACATTGCTTTTTCCGCACCTTACCTAGAAATACCAGTAACCTTCTTGGTACGTGAAAACTCACCTATTAATAACTTGTCTGATATTGACCAGGTAGGAAATCGTATTTCAGTGATGGGTCGCAGCGCTTACGATTTATATTTGACGGCTACGATCAAAAACGCGACGATCATTCGCGCCCAATCCATAGAAGCATCATTTGAGCAATTCGTAAGTGATGAGCTCGAAGTCTTAAGCGGCCTGAAACCAAGACTTGCATCTGACTGCAAAAAAATACCAGGAAGTCGAATTCTCGATGGTCAAATCACAACCGTCAAACAATCAGCAGGAACGCTCCCTACCTATTCAACCAGTGCCAAATACCTACATGACTTTATTGAACGAGCTAAAGCAATTGGTGTGATCGATAACTTAATTAATAAGTATCAAGTGAAAGGCGTGATTGTTGCACCACTCGTATAAATGATGAAGCAGTTCAAATGCGTTTAAAATGCTTCATCACTTCGGTGAAACTTATGCCGCGTCGAATTTCCGCTGTTGCTTGACGATCATCCTTTTGATATAGCGTCGCCTTCTCGAGCACAGTAAACGCCTTGGCATGCGGAATCACGACTAATCCGGTTGAGTCACCAATAATGATATCGCCACGGTCGACAGCGATTCCATCTAATGAAATGGGACTGCCTATTGATTTGACATGAAGTCGTGTGCGACCAGTTGTCGGTATCACATATCGACTGAAAACATTAAATCCACACGCATTAATTTCGTCCACATCACGCACAGATCCATCAACCACAAGCCCAGAAACTCCTTTAATCGAAGCAGCTAGCGATGCCATGCCGCCCCATATAGAGGCTTTAGCTCCTTTAGCGGCAACCACAATTACGTCACCTTTTTCGGCCCTATCAATCATTGCACCAACCCGAAATTCATGTGATGAAAAAGTGCCTGCCTCGCCGACCTCAACCTCAACAGTTAATGCTCTCCCGACCACTCGCATACTCGAGTCAATGGGACGTATTGATACGGAGCTGTTAACAAATTTTCCTACGTCATCAAGCGCATTGGCTAAGGTCGCAGTTGGGATATCTTTAAGCGCCTCAATAATTTCACCTAAATCAGTCATAAAAAATCCTATTTACCTTAGAAGTACTGTTCATGATTGAAAAAGATGCTCTGATGTCGACCGACAATACACTCAATGATTGTCTCTAGGGATCCCTTTCTTTTGATCAATTTTTTTATATTTAATGGCCGACTTGAGCACCATCCCCTCCGACAGTTCATCCACAAGATCTCTTTGGATTTCTTGCCAGGGCGTTTGGCTATCTGGAATCGGATGTCCACCAGCTTTTTTTAATTTTCTTTGTCGACGTAAAATCTCTGCCTTGGAAACCTTAAGGTCCACAGATCGCTGATTGAGGTCAACACGAACAATGTCATTAGTTTTAAGGATGGCAAGATTGCCTCCGGTTGCAGCTTCGGGAGAAGCATTCAAAATCGATGGAGATCCCGAAGTTCCCGACTGCCTACCATCGCCAATACACGGAAGCTCCTGAACACCAGCTTTAATCAACCTTGCAGGTGGTTGCATATTTACAACTTCAGCTGCTCCTGGGTATCCAACTGGACCAACGCCCCGAACAAAAAGCATACATGTATCATCGATTTTTAATTTCGGGTCATCAATTCGCTTGTGGTAATCCTCTGGCCCCTCAAACACTATGGCTCTTCCCTCAAATGCATTGAGATCTTTGGGGTTGGACAGATACTTTTCTTTGAATGCATCGGAAATAACGCTGCTCTTCATAATTGCACTGTCAAAAAGATTACCTTTCATATTTAGAAATCCTGCTTGACCCTTCATTGGCTTTTTCATAGGCCAAATAACACTTTCGTCTAAAACCTTGGTTTTAGAACAGTTTTGATAAAGCGTTTTTCCATTTACTGTTACTGCGGTTTTATTGATTAATCCAGCTTTAGCCAGACGACTCACGACAGCCGGAACACCTCCCGCGTGGTGAAAATCTTCACCAAGGTACTCACCAGCAGGTTGCATATTGACAATAAGAGGCACGTTATAACCAACACGCTCCCAATCATCATTATTTATTTTCACACCAAGGTGTTTCGCAATGGCGTTAAAATGGATTGGCGCATTAGTGGAGCCACCAATTGCCGAATTCACAGCGATCATATTTTCGAAGGCTGACTTTGTCATAATTTTTGATGGGCGGAGGTCCTCCCAAACCATCTCAACGATCCGCTTACCCGTCAAATAAGCATTTTCAGCCCGCTCACGATGCGGAGCTGGTATAGCCGCCCCACCAGGAAGTGACATGCCAATTGCCTCTGCCAGCGCATTCATGGTGGACGCCGTACCCATCGTATTACAATGCCCAGCTGATGGCGCCGATGACGCGATAATATCTATGTATTGCTCATGATTAATCTCTCCCCCTGCGAGCAACTTCCTAGCCTCCCACACGATGGTTCCAGACCCGGTTCGCTTGCCTCTAAACCACCCGTTAAGCATCGGGCCTCCCGACAATACGATCGCAGGAATATCTACTGTTGCGGCGGCCATCAATTGCGCAGGTGTGGTTTTGTCGCACCCCGTGGTTAGGACGACTCCATCAATAAAATACCCATAGAGCAATTCAACCAAACCGAGATAACACAAGTTGCGATCTAATGTGGCACTTGGTCGTTTACCCGTCTCCTGAATTGGATGCACAGGAAATTCAAAGGCAATCCCCCCTGCCTCTCGTATTCCTTCTCTTACTCTTTTTGCTAGCTCCAAGTGATGACGATTACAAGGAGACAAATCTGATCCAGATTGAGCAATACCAATAATGGGCTTTCCAGACTGCAACTCTTGCCGGCTGATACCCCAATTCATATAACGCTCGATGTAGAGCGCCGTCATATCGGGGTTGTCTGGATTATTAAACCATTGTCTAGAACGCAATCGAGTTGGGTCCATACCATCACCACTAGCCTTACTAGCAATCTTTTTCTTTTTAGATGTCTTATTCGAATCTTGCACTTTGTCTCCCCCCATAATTATCAATGTCGACTGACTCATTATGCTCAGTTTTTAAGTGTCGATCTATAAATTAGCTTTGGAGGCTGAGGACGACTAGCCATCAATCGAGAGATGAAATGCTTTGGCACAAAAAAAAGCCGCTTTAACCATAAAGCGGCCTTATTTACAGAAGGAGTATTTTTATATGACACGCTGAAGATACATGAGCCGGCCTGTCATGGCTTGAGCGATTTGACGGCTATCTGAATAGGAATACTTCCCGAAATGACATCTCACCATCCTAGGCCTTTGCTGCAGAGGAGATAACTCCGTGATCCAGAGCTATCCGAACAATTTGCGCAGCAGTCGTGGCGCCCAATTTCTGCCTGATATTTGATTGATAATTCGCTACTGTTTTGTATGAAATATGAAGCGCCTCTGATATTTCATTTAGCGACTGTCCCTGCACCAACAAACGGAAAATCTCAAATTCACGTCCCGAAAGGGAATTAATGTCTTGCCCCTCACCTGGAATTGTCTGTGTGGCAATTAATTGAGCCATCTCACTAGTTAAGTATAATTTTCCCGTTGCGACCTGACGCACAGCGTCAATCAAGACTTCAGGCGCCGCTGACTTGGTCACGTATCCTTTCGCTCCAGCCTGAAAGGCACGATTTACGAACACCATATCTTCATGCATGCTAAAAATAAGAATTTTTTGGTCTGGAATTCGAGTTAAAACTCTTCGCGTTACTTCAATACCACTCATTCCAGGCAGCGTGATGTCCATGACTACGACATCAGGCAAATGATCACAGATAAGACGATACCCCTCATCTCCAGTCTCTCCCTCAGCTAAAACATTGATGCATGCGTCTCTCTCGAGCAATCTACGATAACCTTCTCGAACGACCGCATGATCATCAATCAGAATTACATTAATTTCTTGCATAAAGTATTCAATCTGATTCCAAAGTATGCCAATCGATAGAGAAATGTGCTGAGACAAAAAAACCGCTTGGCCTATTAACCCCAAAGTCAAAAACACCACCTATACTCTCAACTCTTTCTCTTAAACCGACCAGCCCCACACCATCACTACTTTCAGCATTTTCCTTAATTGATCCGTCATCACGAACCTCAATGGTTACCGTTTCGTCAATTCTAGAACCAATAACAATGACTTTCACCTCTACAGCATCACTGTGCCTCACGATGTTAGTCAAAGCCTCTTGAACAAAGCGATATATAGTTATGTTGACCGTTTCGTCAAGACTCATACCCTCAATGTCAATTGTTGAGACCCAAGCAACATTCTCAAATCGACGTCGCCACTCTTCAATCATATAATCAAGGGCAGCTGCTAATCCCAATTCATCGAGCGCGACTGGCCGAAGCTGCTTCAATAATCCTCTTACGCCCGAGAAAAGTTTACCAGACACGTCAACAATAGCCTTAGCTTGTGTATGGAGATCCGTACCCTCATCAACCGCATTCCGAATCGCAACACTGTCAATCATGATCGCATTCATACTTTGTCCGAACTCATCATGCAACTCGCGTGCAATTGAACGACGTTCTGCCTCTTGTATTTCAATATTTTTTCTCGTTAGGCGACGATTCTGCTCTAGTACAAACGTCAGTTTTTTTTGAGCCTCGATTTGAAGATCCATTTGTTTTCGTAATTGACAAGTACGCTGCACAAGAACGCCAGCCATTAAAATAAAAATTACTAAAAGCACCAAGGGAAGCTCATCTAACTGCCAAGCCTCCATCGAGTCAGTCACACGTGAAACCTCCTCACTTAGCTCAAGGTATGACGCACCTATAAAAAACATCGCTGCGATCCCAAAAATGACGAGCATATCTCTCCATACAATTGGTGGTCGTACAGCAGTAACTTGTGTTTTTTGTTTTCGCTTGAAGAGCACTATTCTCCAATCTACAGTTGAACAAAGTAATAGCTATTCTAGTTTAAAAAAAAAGGCCGCATTCGCGGCCAAATTTTTTAAACATCTTACCAACTTAGTAACTTGCGCTGACACCAAAAACTACGCTACGGGGTGCGCCGACACCGACGAATCGATTGTCAGTAAACCCGGCGAATCCTGGGACTTCGTTGGGTTCCCCTAGTAAGCCAAAGCTGTGATACTGCTCATCCAATAGATTGTCTACCCTTGTAAACATCTTCCAGGTTTTATTAAGTTGGTACCTACTTCGAACATTCACGGTTTCATAATCATCAAGACGACCAAGCTGGTTGGATTCGTCACCACGGACAAATACACCAGAGTTGTACTGCAAGTCACCACCGATGCTAAACGCCTGCGTGAATGCATAGTCACCACCGAATTTCAAGGTGTGTTCCGGAATGCCCGGGATAAAATCGCCAGCCTCCACCTGGATCAGATCATTAGCATCCTTTAATGTATGGTTGGCGCTAGTGACCTGGAAGGTAGACTCAAACGTCGCCTGTACGAGGCTGTAGTTCAGAAACCAATCAAATTGCTTTGCCTGTCCAGTCAGGCTTAGTTCAATACCTTGACGCAGGGTATCACTGACGTTATCGAAAAAACCTTGATTACCGGATACACCACCTGTGTTTTGGAAAATGATGTCGTTATTAATGGGAGTGTAAAAAGCGCCGATTGTAAATCGGACATTCTCCGACACTGAACCGCGGAAGCCACCTTCATAACTCTTAGCGACTACTTGGTCCAATGGTGGGTCCGCAAGAAAGCCGTTTGGCAAACTACAAGGCGCAGTTGGTTCGGCGCACGCCAATTCGACGGCAGTAGGTGCCCGAGAGGATTCGCTATAACTGAAGTAAGAATTTAACCCCGCATCAGATTTATACGTTAACCCAAAAGCCGGATTGACACGGTGAAATTCATGTTCGCCGGTCAACGCCGGCTGTGGCCTTGTAAAGCCTCTACCACCCTTGTCGGTCAATTTAACATTCGTGTGGTTCCAGCGAGTCGAAAAGGTCAGGTCCAGCTTGTCAGTTGCCGAGAAGGTATCAGTAAAGAATAGTGACATCGTTGATACCTCAGAATCCAGAGCTGTTCCTTCATCGGGGACAAAGTTATTGGTACCTCGAGTAGATCTATCCGCATTTAGCAATCCTAATTCTTGACTGGAGTTAAAGACCACGTCGCCGTAGGTGTAACCTGCACCGGTAATAAACTGATTAGATTTGTCAAACAGATCATCGTAAAAAACGTTTTGCAGCGCGAAACCGAAATATTTCTGGGTACGATCACTCCGATTTTGCAGACCATTTAATTCATCTGGTTCAAAACCGGTGTTAGCTTCGCTGCTTACGGCTCCATTTTGATTTTCTACAACTTCACCACCAATAGCCGCCAGTTGGGCTGATGTTATTCCGCCTGCACAATTCAAGCCTTCCAAATCGTCCTCATCCGCCTCAACCAATACTTCAACGCCGTCAACAGTACATTCTTCAAATTCCGTACCATCACCATTAAACGTATCTGTTTCGGTACGACGATAGAAAACATTACCGGAAATCTGACGGTCATCGTGATACCAATGCGAACCCTGAGCCTGCAACATGAACATTTCATTCAACGTCTGGTCCGGCGAGGTAAAGATACCGTCATAATCCAGACTCGCGAACTCGATGGGGATTGCACCGTTTCCGATGAGATCGGTGTTAGCATAATTTACGTTCAAATCGAGCGAGGTCAGGTAATCATCACGGTAACTCAGGGAACCGAACAAGTTCAGCGCGTCGGATGGTGAAGCATCTCGCCACCCCTGCTCTTCAAAATGCTGCACCGTACCGTAATAACCGAACGTGTCGTCGTTACCACCGGTCTCGAAGCTAAATACGTTGCGATCATGCGTGGATGCATTATAAATTTCGACATTGGTCCCTTGAAAATTGAATCCGTTCTTAGTCTCGATGCTGACCGTCCCCCCTAATGTATTTAAACCGAAAACAGGATTGGCACCACCGATAAGGTTCATGGAATGAATAGATCCTTCCGGGATGAGATCCCAGTTAATGGTGTCTCCAAATACCTCATTCACACGGACACCGTTTTGGTAAATCGCTAGCCCCTGCGGAAGGCCAAGTAGCGGCGAAGCGGTAAACCCACGATATTGGAGATCCGGCTGTAACGGGTTGTTTGCTGCGTCGTTAATGGTCACGCTATTAAAACTGCGCTCCATAATGTCTGTTATATCTAGATTGGCACCTCGATCAAGATCAGAGGCAGATGAAGACTGAACATTGTAGGGAATTTTTTCCAATGGCAAGCCAACGCCAAGTACTGGCGTGATACTGATCACGTCTATGACAATCGGAGCAAGTTCGACGTTGGATATCTGTTCGACTTTTTCCGCATAGCTCTGACCGGATAGTAACGTTAATACAAAGGCACCAAGTATGGTGCGATAGACGGATTTCATACGATTTTCCTACGAAACTGTGTTGTGTAAGGTAATGCAAAATACGTAACGTTGGAACTTTAGTATATGGGAATTATTCCTAAAGTTCTCCAAAATCGCACCAAAATAAATCAGTTAAAATAAAATTAATGCATTTAAAATAAGAGGGGAATATGCCAAAAGCACTCATTTTTGACGTCTTCGGTACAGTTGTCGACTGGCGCGGCAGCATAACCAGGGAAGTGCGCGCGATTGCTGAATGCAAAAGAGTTCACCTCAACGCGGGCAAATTCGCAAATGAGTGGCGCTCTGGCTATCAACCAGCCATGGATAGGGTGAGAAAGGGAGACTTACCCTGGCTGAACCTAGACGCGCTGCATAGGCTAATTTTGGACGAATTGACAAAAAAATATCATTTACATCAGCTGTCTGAAGACGAAATAGACAGACTCAATCGCGCTTGGCATCGCCTCAAGCCATGGCCTGACTCGGTTCGCGGCCTAAAAATTATAAAGAAAAACTATACGATCTCTCCATTATCAAATGGGAATTTCTCTTTATTAAACAATATGGCCAAACATTCTGACCTACCCTGGGATTGCATTATCAGCGCTGAGCTATTCGGTCACTACAAACCAGATCCTGAAACATATCTTGGAGCAGCTAAATTGCTAGATCTAAATCCTGATCAAGTTATGCTTTGCGCAGCACATAAAGACGATCTACTCGCTGCGCAGGCCTGCGGCTTGAAAACCGCATTCATTAAACGGCCAAGAGAATTTCCACCTTCAATGAAAATTGACCTATCGACGGACACAAGATTCGACTACAACGCGGATAGCATTATTGATCTTGGCAATCAGTTAAATGTTGATTAATACAAGCGCCTGAAGTCGAGCGATCTCGAGTAAAAAATAAAAGCCTAGAGTATCTCAACCCGAACATCCCAAATTGATACCGTTTCAACGGCATACCAGTGTTAGTAAAAATCATTAGAGATGCTCATCTAAGGCCCACGCAACATGCTCTCTAACCATTTCTGATTCATATGAGTTTCTCGACTTAAGCGACCGAATAATTTCTGGCGTAGTCGGTGCGTTTCCAAGCGCACAAGCCACGTTACGCAGCCACCGCTCGTAACCAATACGACGAATCGGACTGCCTTCGGTATATTGATGAAAGTCAGATTCACTCCATGAAAACAGTTTCACTAAAGCCTCGCCATCTAATACACCCCTAACATTAAAGTCTGGAACGGCGGTAACCGACGCGTATTTGTTCCATGGACACACCACCTGACAGTCATCACAACCGTAAATTCGATTACCCATCAATTTTCTGAATTCTTTTGGGATACTCCCTCGGTGTTCGATCGTCAGATAAGAAATACACCTTCGCGCATCGAGCTTATAAGGGGCAATAATGGCTTTTGTGGGACAAATATCAATGCATCGAGTACAGGTCCCGCAATGTTCACCACTAAGACTATCTAGAGGTAAATCTAGGTCAGTATAAATCTCTCCTAGAAAAAACCATGATCCAGCGTTTTTATTAATCAACAGCGTGTGCTTGCCCCGCCAACCCAAACCTGCTTTTGTCGCTAACTCCACCTCCATCACCGGCGCACTATCTGTAAACACACGATAGCCGAATGCACCAATGATCGACTGGACGCTTTGAGCAACCTGTTCTAAGCGTCTCCTAATGACCTTGTGGTAGTCCCGACCCAATGCATAACTGGAAATAAACCCTTTATCAGGAGCATTAAGAAAATTAAGTCCCTGCATGCTTTCATTACGAGACTGAAAATAATTCATTCTCAAGCTAATAATGCGCTTCACGCCACTGACAAGCTTTTCTGGATCAACTCTCATCTCGAACCGGTTGCCAATGTAATCCATATCCCCAGCGTAACCCTTATCGATCCATTCTTTCAGCCTTGGCGCGGAAACTGATAAATCACAATCGGTCACGCGCATGTCGTCGAAGCCATGCTCGTGAGCTATGGCTCGAATCTTGGACGTCAATTGATAAATTTTTTCCTTGGCTTTAACAGGCATACTCATGGCGTTCGACCTGCGGACACGACATTCAGATGCTATCGTTTTCGAGCCGCGCCTCTAAGTCTACGATGACAGGTATGAGGTAATCTAAGTTGGGATTTATAGCAATAGCCCGAGATAGATAGTTGTATGCATTTCTCGCATTCGAGCGCTCCATCCAAATGCTTGCACAACTTTGCATGACTCCGTAATGATAGGGATTGACCTGAAGCGCAACCTCGTAATCTGCCAGCGCACGATCAATGTCGCCCATATTGAGCCTGTCTCTTATACACATCTCCGAGCCCACGAGACAGGCAGAAATCTC
>CAJXOL010000043.1 GCA_913057675.1 uncultured Pseudomonadota bacterium
GAGATTTCTGCCTGTCTCGTGGGCTCGGAGATGTGTATAAGAGACAGGAAATAAACTGGGGTATACCGAGTCACCAGCACGAATAAGCAAAGGAATACGTCTAAGCATTCCGTCCGCGTCAGGGCGAACCGCAATGTGCCCAACCTTCACACCGGATTGTTTCAATATTTCAGTTGGCGCTAACAATCCGTTGTAAGTGAGTAACGTATCAGGAGACGCACCAATCCATGCGAAACCGACAGAGGCGTCAACATCGCCACCCAACTTATGACTTGCAGCAACCGCTAGAACGGTTGGTGTTTGCGAAAAAACATCAGATAAAAATTGGTCGTTATCAATATACCCAAACGAGTTAGCAAATTGTTCCGTCTCGATAGTTAAATCTGGAAAGTTTGATAAGAACCGGGCAGGAGACAGTCGATCCGGCTCCGCCAACAAAAGGTCAATACCGACGACGGTGGCACCTTTCTCGTAGAGTGTGATCAATATCTCACCAAGCTTGTCCCGCGACCAAGGCCATTGACCAAAAGCCTCAAGTGCTTCGTCATCAATTTGCACTAACCTTACGGGCTTGGCCTCCGCCGACTCCGAGCTCTCGACGTCCAATGACTGGTAACCATCGAGAATCGAATGCGTCAGCTTTTCAAATACCGCTCCTGGATCAGTCACTCTCAGGACCATTAATAATGCACACAACGTGACTGGGACCAACACATTCAGCCATGGCCAAGCACTTTTTGGAATCAATTTCATCATTTTAATTTACCCAAAGAGGCCACGTAATTACCATGAAAACCTGTTTTTTAGTCCATATTTTTTTCAAAGAATAACAGGTCGAAAGTCAATCTCAAAATGACCTGATTATTCAGCAGTCGGCGCCTGTTCAAACCCACCCAAATACATACGATTCCAAGTGGGACTAATAATAATTTGATTCACACAGGCCCGAGGTGGCATCTGCGCCACAAAAAGCACGGTCTGCCCCAGATCATCCATCTGGAGCATACGATCTCTCTCCTCTTGGTTCGGAGGAGTGGGTCGCTTATCGAGTATCGGCGTTGCCACTTCAGCTGGACAGATGGCACACGCTCGAATACCGTGAATTGCTTCCTCCATATTGATGGTCTCTGTCATTGCGATCACACCACTCTTACTCGCGTTATAAGCCGCCCCGGTTAACTTAGTATGGTATGCGCCCGCCCACGAGGAAACGTTGATAATGCATCCGTCTTTGCGAGCACGCATCCCTGGAAGTACGGCGCGCATTGTATTGAATGTCCCATCTAAATTTGCACTCATCACGGATCGCCAACCCTCATAAGTTTGAGCGTCCCAATAACGAGTCAATACGTTCGTACCGGCGCTATTGACTAAAATATCAATAGTCCCCAAGTCTTCTATCAATTTCGCGCTAGTACGATCTACAGCTTCAGGGTCGCCGACATCCAAGGCCTCGCAACGCACATCTCCACCCAAGTCCTTAATGACCTTTGCCTCGTCGAGCAATATCTGCTCTCTTCTCCCAGTCATGACGACTGTTGCACCTGCAAGTGCCAACGCTCGCACCGCACTCAACCCAATACCCGTTCCGGCACCTGTCACCCATGCGACTTTACCTTCCAATTTACTCATGTCATCACTTTCATTTTTAATACACGTTGAAACGCATTAGATTTTTTGGAAGGCGAGCTTCAGTTGCGAAGCCGACTCCTCTATAGCCTTAGTCGCTTGATCGATGACACCACCCATGAGATAAAAACCATGAATCATCCCCTCGTAATTGGATAGACGCACCTGATTCCCAGCCTCTATAAGCGCACGCGCAAAATCCACGCCTTCGTCTCTGAGCGGATCATATCCAGCCACAATAACCAAAGCCGGTGGGAGCGAAGAAAGATCATCCGCCTCCAACGGGGCATAGCGTGGATCACGAGTATCTTTGGATGTGCGTAAATATTGCTTATAAAACCAAGTGAGCGTCTTTCTCGTCAGCAAGTAACCCTCAGCGAACTGATGATGTGAACGAGTTTCTGGCTCAGCAGCAACGCATGGATAAATTAATAATTGAAAACATAAATGTGGACCTCTGTTGTCTCGAGCAAGCAACGCAACTGCGGCCGCCAAGTTACCGCCCGCACTGTCACCACCGACAGCCAATCTATTTTTATCGCCTCCAAATTCCGCCGCATGCTCCGCCACCCAAATCAATGCGGCTTCGCAATCAACCACCGCCGCTGGAAACTTATGCTCAGGCGCTAATCGATAATCAACAGCAACGACAACACACTCCGCCTGATTTGATAGCGCACGACATGCCGAATCATGAGAGTCTAAATCACCGATTACGAATCCCCCACCGTGATACCACACTAAAACTGGCAAAAGCTCACCGGTTTGCGTGGATCGAGGGCTATAAAATCTGACACCCATCGGGCCCAAGGGACCAGGAATTTTACGATCTTCGACCTTAAAAATTTCTACATCAGCTTTCGCTTTTGCTGTCCGCCTCAAGTATTCTGCTCGGGCAACATCAGGCGTGAGCTGCCACATTTCTGGTGCGCCCAAAGCTTTAACGGCATCTAACAAATTTCTTGCTTGCGTATCTAGGGTCATAATATTTTTTCTTTTGGATACTTGAGTTTAAATGTCCCACTTGCTTTAGCTGCTAACTCCCCATCCTCATTGAATAGTTCCCCTTCAACAAAAATCAAGGTTCGACCCATACGTGTCGCCTTAGCTTTTGCCCTTAGACAGGTCGTGACCGTTTTAAGAAAATTTGTTTTTAACTCAATCGTGATAGCGCCTGAAGCCTGCGCATCTATAGACTTAGCACTCAAACCCATCACCATGTCGAGCACACTCAGTATCACGCCACCATGCGCCGCACCCCAAGAATTGTGATGCTCACGTCTAAGCCCTAACGTAATTTCCAATTCACCAGTTTCCTGCTGATGGGCGCATACGCCCAAATACTCAGCAAAGGGAATGCACACATCAAGGCCCGTGGAGTTATTACTACTGTTCATCACTGCATACGCTATTCACTGGAGAAAAGATGAAATAGTTAGACCGCTAAGTATCCACCGTCTACGGCAACGATTTGCCCCGTCATAAACCCAGAAGAATCCGTCGCAAGCAACGCTGTCAACCCTTTAAGATCCTCACTCCCACCAAATTTTCTCATCGGCGTTTGGTTCAAAATATGTTCCTCTGCCCGGTCAATCATACCGGCTGACATTTTCGAAGGAAAAACACCTGGAGCGATCGCATTCACTGTGATGTTATGTTGCGCCCATTCGACCGCGAGTGAGCGCGTAAAATTCACAATTCCACCCTTACTAGAGTTATACGCAATTGTTGGCATAAAACCCGGCTCGGTTCCAACAAATCCAGCAATCGAAGCGATATTTATAATTTTTCCATACTGCCGAGGAATCATGGATAACTTCCCAACAATTTGACTCAATAAAAATGGTGCTGTGAGGTTGAGGTTAATCACCTTATGCCAAGCATCCAAAGGGTGGTCCTCCGCCTTCGCCCCCCAAGCCGCACCTGCATTATTAATGAGCACATCAATTTGACCATGCCGCTTTAGAACACCCTCAACCATCGGCTGGACCGAATCCGTATCCTGCAAATCGTTAACCACTGTTTCAACTTTGATCGATTGTTTGGTTAGCGTGTCTGCTGCCTCGTCTAACTCTTCCGACTTGCGAGCTGTAATCACGACCTGCGCACCCAACTCTCCGAGCACCTCGGCCATCTGCAGACCAAGGCCTCTTGATCCACCAGTAATCAGGGCAACTTTTCCATCCAAATTTTGCAAATCCTTCAAGCTCATTTCAACGTCTCCATCTCGTTAATGGTTAACACTACTTCGATGCGCGAACACTATAGACAGCGCGACTTAATGCACCACCTCAAACAATCCTGCCGCGCCCATTCCTCCGCCAACACACATCGTAACTACAACCCATTTGGCTTTACGTCTTCGCCCTTCCAAAAGCGCATGACCGACTAAACGGCTACCACTCACACCATAAGGGTGTCCCATAGCAATGGCGCCCCCATTCACGTTAAGTCGTTCGTTTGGAATCCCTAGGCGATCTCGACAATATAAAACCTGCACAGCAAACGCCTCGTTGAGTTCCCACAAATCAATGTCCTCAACTTTGAGTCCACTGCGCTTTAACAATTTGGGCACTGCATAAACAGGACCAATACCCATTTCATCTGGCTCTAATCCAGCAACCGCAAACCCTCGGAAAATTCCCAATGGTTTAAGACCGCGCGAAGCTGCAGCTCGATCACTCATAATCAATTGTGCTGAAGCACCATCAGAAAACTGACTGGCATTCCCAGCAGAAATTACTCCATTCTCTAGAGCAGGTCTAATTTGAGAAACTGCTTCATACGTTGTTCCAGGACGAATCCCTTCATCGTGCGAGGTGGTTACCTCCTTCAGTTGCTCCTGACCCGTATCTTTATCGACCACCTTCATAGTGGTTGTAATCGGAACGATTTCTTCAGAAAACAAACCAGCTTGAACTGCTCGCTCTGCTCTATTTTGACTTTCCGCACCGTACCTGTCTTGTACTTCTCGAGAAATTTGATAACGCTTTGCGACGGTCTCTGCCGTTTGAAGCATAGGCCAATAAATTTCCGGCTTATTCTCGTTTAACCAAGGATCCTCTATGAAAGATGTATTCATCTGGTTTTGAACACACGATATTGACTCAACGCCGCCGGCGACATAGATCCCATCTTCCCCAGCTAGGAGCCGCTGGCTAGCAAGCGCAACGGTCTGGAGACCAGAAGAACAAAATCGATTCACGGTCAACCCCGAAACAGTGACCGGCAAACCGGCCCTAATCGCAATTTGCCGAGCAATATTCTGTCCAGTCGCACCTTCAGGACTTGCACAACCCATTAAAACATCTTCCACTTCTTGAGGATCGACTTGTGAACGTTCAACCACCGTCTTCACCACATGTGCGCCAAGACTCGCTCCATGCGTCATATTCATTGCACCCTTCCAACTTTTGCACAGTGGCGTTCGCGCTGTATCAACAATGACTGCATCCATACTGTATTACTCCCCAAAAAAATTAAAGTTAGATCGACCCGAACGTTCGATTTTCATGCGCCAATTTCGCCAAGTACGGGGACACCGCCCAGTGATCTCCCAACGGCTGCTTTGAATAGCGTTGAATCCCATCAATAACTGCAGACAATCCAAGCGTATCTGCGTAAAACATCGGTCCACCTCGATAACGAGGAAAGCCATAGCCAAAAGCATAGATTACATCGATGTCCGAGGCTCTCTGCGCGATACCTTCCGCCAAAATATCAGCCCCCTCATTGATTAATGCAAACATGAGTCGATCAATGATTTCAGATGCTTCTATCGTTCGTCGCTTAATCCCTTTTTCACGCGAAGCCGCATCAATAATTGCCGCAATCTCAGGATTATCCTGTGGCACACGACTTCCAGACTCATACGTATAATATCCACGACCGGTTTTTTGACCAAACCAACCGCGTTCACATATATGATCAGGTATTGTCACATACCGATCACTCATTACACCTTCAGATTTTTTTCTTTTACGTATAGCCCAACCAATATCTAAACCAGCTAAATCACACATTCGAAAAGGCCCCATTGCAAATCCAAAAGACTCAATAGCCTGGTCTACTTCTTGCGGCAATGCACCCTCTTCTATTAAGTACTCCGCCTCTCTTAAATAGTTATGAATCATACGGTTCCCAACAAAGCCGTCACATACACCAACGCAGACTGGCGTTTTCTTTATCTTCTTCGCGACCTTCATCGATGTCGCAATTACCTGAGGAGAGGTTTTATCTGCTCTCACCACCTCCAGCAAACGCATGACATTCGCCGGACTGAAAAAATGTAAGCCGATGACCTGCTCTGGACGTTTCGTAACCCCAGCAATCTGATTAATATCCAACGTTGAAGTATTCGTCGCAAGAATCGCCTTAGGCTTCGAAATAGTATCAAGCTCAAGAAAGATTGCTTTCTTTACCTCCATCTCCTCATACACGGCCTCAATCACTAAGTCAGCTTCAGAAACTGCAGACAGTTTCGTGCTACCACTCAATAGCGCCACACGCCGATCACGTTCTTCCGCACTGAGTCGCCCTTTCTCGACAGTGGCCGAATAATTTTTCTTAATCGTATCAATTCCCTTTTGGAGGGTAGCTTCACTTGTATCTACGATGAGCACTGGAATGCTTGCATTTAAAAAATTCATCGCAATGCCTGCGCCCATCATTCCAGCCCCAATCACAGCAACGGTCTCGATTGCAGAAACCTCTACGTCCTTCGCAAGACCAATCACCTTATTGGCTTGCCTCTCTGCGAAAAACAAATGTCGTAATGATTTGGACTCATTTGTCGATATCAATCGCTCAATATTCTTACGCTCAATCTGTAAACCCTCTTTGAAAGGCTTGGTTATAGCGGCCTCAACACAGTCAACAATGCCAAGTGGCGCAGGATATCCGCTCCATTTTTTTTGCGCAATTTCGCGAGCTTGAGAAATAAAAGTTTTAGGGTCAAGGGATGTCTCCACAGAACGTTCGCTCACCCGAGCTACCGGCAAACCAGCACGCAAAGCGCGTTTCACCCATTTCAGTGCACCATCAAGCAAATCACCCTCAATGACTTCATCAACAATACCCAGCGTCTTGGCCTCAATAACAGAAATGAAATTACCCGTGGTCATTACATCCAACGCACGCTCAGCCCCAATCATCCTTGGAAGCCGCTGCGTTCCACCCGCACCCGGCAAAATACCAAGCTTGACTTCAGGTAATGCAACAACTGTAGTAGCGCCGGCTAATCGATAATGACAGGTCAACGCAAGCTCAAAGCCGCCACCCATTGTTGGTCCCGACAAAGCCGCCACAATGGGCTTGGTAACCGTATCCATGTACGCCAACAAATCGGCCAATGTTGCCATTCCTGGCACTTTGGGTTTTCCAAATTCGGATATATCAGCGCCACCGGAAAAATTTTTCCCTCCACCAATCATTAAAAACGCACTTACTCGAGGGTCGTGATCTCCGGACTTAATCGCATCGAGCAGCCCCTGGAGCACTCCTTTATTGACGGACAACGCATTGACCGGTGGATTATTAATATGAATCAAGCCAATTGATCCACGGACTTCGTAACTAACCACTTCGGACATAAGTATTTCCTCAATCAATTATCGGGCTCGCCGATTTTAAAAACATAAATCACATTGTGCGCTACACCTCGAGCCACTCCTTACGGACAAACTCATCAGCCTGAAGATCGGCGGGAGAGCCTTCAAACACAATTTGACCATGACCCATAACATAGAGTCGCTGAGAGATTCGTAACGCGATCGTCAGCTTTTGTTCCACAAGCAAAATTGACACACCTCGCTTTGAGATCTCTTCGAATAGAGTTGCCATCTGCTCAACGATCTTTGGTGCCAAACCTTCCGTTGGCTCATCAATCATGACCAACTCAGGATTCCCCAATAAGGTTCGACACAGCGTGAGCATTTGTTGCTCACCGCCAGACAAGACACCAGCCGGAGCATTCGATCGTTCTTTTAATCTAGGGAACAAAACGTACATATCATCTTCTGTCCAGCGCGATTCTTTTTGTCCTGATTTGAGCCCAAGCAATAAATTTTGTCGCACTGTTAACGTCGGGAATATGTCTCTGTTCTCTGGGACATATCCTAAGCCTCTGCGCGCAATCTCATGACTTTGCAATCCAGATAAAGATTGGTTCCGAAAGTTAACCTCACCAGTATGTTCAACCTGCCCCATGATTGCCTTAACCGTTGTCGACCTGCCAACCCCATTACGCCCAAGGAGACTAA
This sequence comes from uncultured Pseudomonadota bacterium, assembly GCA_913057675.1. Lineage (GTDB taxonomy): Bacteria > Pseudomonadota > Gammaproteobacteria > Burkholderiales > Eutrophovitaceae > Eutrophovita. The sequence goes on from CAJXOL010000043.1 coordinate 7,890, forward strand.
CTATCTCTCCCGATCGAACATGCAAATCAACCCCTTGCAGCACGTGACTCTTACCATAATAAGCATGCAGATCAGATACCCGAAGCATTATGTCCGTCATACAAACTACTCCTCATCTCCGTCGATCTGTGTTCCCAAATAAGCTTCCTGAACCTTTTTACTCATTCGTATTTCAGCTGGTGTTCCGCTCGCAATCACCTCGCCATAAACGAGTACTGATATGCGGTCGGCAAGATCAAAAACAACTCCCATGTCGTGCTCAACCATGAGCAATGTCTTACCCTCAGTCACTCGAGAAATGAGCTCAACGGCGGTGTCCGTTTCCGAACGACTCATCCCCGCCGTAGGCTCGTCCAACAAAATAACATTGGCACCCGATGCAATCGTGATCCCTATTTCAAGAGCTCTTTGTTCCGCATACGTCAACTCTCCGGCCATCTTCTCTCGACGATCCTTTAAACCAATCATCTCTAGAGTGCGCTCTGCGCTTTCCTTTGCATCACGAAGCGCAGAAATTCTTCGCAAAAATGAGTAGCGATAACCTAATACCCAAAGCACCGAACACCTTAAATTCTCAAATACTGAGAGTTTTGGAAATATGTTGGTGATTTGAAAACTTCTCGAAAGCCCCAGGCGATTAATTACCTGCGGTTCTTTATTCGTAATATCAGACCCATTCAAGGCTATCGAGCCCGACGATACCGGGAATCGTCCGCTAATAAGATTGAATAAGGTCGACTTACCCGCTCCATTAGGACCAATTAACGCATGTCGCTCACCAGCGACAATCTCGAGATTGACCCCATTGATGATTTTAGTTTGTCCGAATCGTTTCCGAACATCAATCAAAGATAGCGCATGCCGATTCATTGTGTCACCTAGCTCCATTTCGCCAAATCTGGAGATAAATCTTCCCAGGCCTGCGCAACCGATCTAATTGCACGCCTCAAGAAAAATGCACCAACCAAGACCAGGAATCCCGCAACAATCCAGGTAAACGCAACGTGCACTCCGACTAGGAGCGTCCCTCGATACAACAATTCAATCACCCCAATAATCCCAATTAACGTGACACCACCAGAACACAGAGCGGACACATATGAAGGCATGAGTCGTTTCATCATCCCCGCGCGCCACAAAGGACCATGCATGGCAATGAGACTTGATATTCCACCCGGAGAAAACAAAATAATGAGCAGGAAAAGGAGTCCGAAATATAATAACCAGGCTTGGGTGAAATTAGATAAAGCGGATTGTAGAAACGTCACCAACACTGCGCCGACAATAGGACCCCAAAACTGCCCAATACCGCCAATGAACGCCATTAGTACAACATTACCAGAAGCCATCAGCCCTAAGGACTCAGCCGTAATAATTTCGTAGTTAATGGTTGTAAGCGCTCCACCAATTCCCGCAAAAAAACCTGCAAGACTCATCATAATCCACCTGACCCGAGTGGGGTTATATCCTATAAATTGAGTACGTTCAGGATTATCTCGGACAGCATTCGCAATCTGCCCCAAAGGCGTACGTGTGATCACAAACATCAGCGCCATCGATATAAAACACCACACGGCGATCAGGTAGTACACCTGAACTTGAGGCCCGTAAGAAACTCCCCATACAGCACCACCCGCGGTTCTATCGGTAACGATTCCACCTTCTCCACCAAAAAAAGTTGTGAACATCAGAGCGCTGGCGGCAACCATTTCAGCTATACCCAGTGAAATCATAGCAAAAGGTGTTCCTGGCCTTCGCGTCGTTACAAAACCCAGAAACAAGCTAAAGACCAACCCTGTCAAGCCACCCACCAGCGGCATGAATGAAATGGGTAAACCAAAAGCCCCTTCCTCAACAAAATTAATGGCATGTGCCGTCATGAACGCGCCAAGACCAAAATAGACCGCATGACCAAAGGACAACAGCCCTGTTTGCCCGAGTAACATGTTGTAAGACAACGCAAATATTATGGCGATACCTAATTGGGAGAGCATAGACAATGCAAACCCACCAGGGAACAGAAGTGGCAGAAGCGCAAATACCAGAGCAACCGAGCCCCAAAGAATTAACCGTGACTTGTTGAAAACACGCTCCATACTAACTTTCTCTCGTTCCCATGAGACCACGCGGTCGAACAATGAGCATCAAAACCATAAGTAGATACGGCAATACTGGCGCCGTTTGCGAAATCGTGATTGACAAACCAGCATACCAACTCGAATTCGAATCAATGACCACACCTAATACACCCATAAGGTCGATAAACGACAAATCGAGTCCTATTGAAAAAGTCTGAATAGCGCCTATTAGGAGTGATGCAATAAATGCGCCTACAAGAGACCCCATACCACCCACCACCACCACCACAAATACAATCGATCCAACAGCAAAGGCCATACCGGGCTCAGTGATAAAGAGATTGCCGCCCAACACGCCAGCCAAACCAGCTAGAGCACAACCACCCGCAAATACGAGCATGAATACACGAGGTACGTTATGCCCAAGCGCTTGAACCATGTCCGGATGCGTAAGAGAGGCTTGAACAATAAGACCAATGCGTGTTTTTGTCAGTACAAGAAAGAGCGAGATCAGCATCCCAACAGAAATAATCATCATGAATGCACGATAGGCGGGGTATTGCGTATTGAATAACGTAAATAACGTGAAGTTCAAGGATTCTGGTATTCGGTAGTCAACTGGTGCTCTTCCCCATATCAGATGCACTACCTCTTCAATCACATAAGCTAATCCAAAGGTAAACAGAAGCTCTGCAACATGTCCAAATTTATGGACTTTTCTCAACCCATACCTTTCAGTGATTGCACCCACGACACCAACTAGAATCGGCGCTAAAAATAATGCAGGCCAAAACCCAAAAACCAAACCGGTTTGATAAGCAAAGTAAGCGCCCAACATATAAAAGCTTGCATGGGCAAAATTCAATACGCCCATCATGCTAAAAATCAGCGTCAGACCAGACGACAACATAAATAGCAACAATCCGTAGGAAAGACTATTCAATAACGTAATGAGAAAAAATTCCAAATCTAACTTTCTTCGTCTAAATCAAAAAAAACCAGCCTAAATCAATCAAACTGACAGGTCGTTGTCATGTGCGTTTTCTCAGCTGGAATCTCTGCAAGTGTTTCAAATCCTAGTCCAGTGCGCTCAATATCCACCAGGTCAAACTCACCCGAAATTTTAACAAGCTTCGAGACAAAAAGAGGTTGCAACAATTGATGGCTGTCCGCTCGCATCGACACAAGCCCCGCATCATCTATAAATTCCATATCCCGAAGTGCAAAGCCAACCGTCTCGGGATTATCGCTTCCAGATTCTATCATTGCTTTCTCTAACATTCTGACGGCACGTCTAATCGACCCGTAATACGCATCTTCGAACGCGTCAGGATATTTTTCTCGATATAGCCTAGCATTTTCTCTCGTCGCGTCATTAATATTTCCATGCCAATTCGTAACTTGATGCACACGTTCAATGCCGGACTCTCCAATAGTCGTTACGCCACCCGTCATACCCACATTAAAAGTGAAAAAATCAACATCAACGCCCATTTGTCTCGCGGACTTGATCAATAAAGTCAAATCACTACCCCAATTACCAGTCACTATCGCTTGAGCTCCAGAAGCTTTAATTTTTGCAATGTACGGCGAGAAGTCCTTAACCCGTCCAATCGGATGTAAATCGTCTCCTGCAATGCGTAGATCTGGTCGTTTTGATGCGAGCATAGACCGTGCAGCGGCAGATACCGCTTGGCCATAAGAGTAGTCTTGGTTGATCAAATATACTGAATCAATATCTTTACGAACAGCAATATATTCCGTGAGTGCGGCCATCTTCATATTGACATCGGCATCGAACCTAAAGTGACTCTTTTCACAATGCTCATTTGTCAAAGCTGGATCTAAAGCCGCATAGTTCATAAAAAGTACTGGATGGTCAGGGTTGCGATGATTGTGCTTCGCAATCGCACCAGATAGAGCAACAGCAACGCTAGAACTGTTACCCTGAAAAACGTAATCAACGCCCGCGTCTAATGCTGCGCGAAAAACCAACAAGGCTTCTTGCGGATTCGTTTTATTATCAAATGGCAGTACTGTCATCCGAATTCCATTCGGCAGATTCCCACGACGGTTCACCTCGTCCACCTCTAATTGCAAATGTCGCAACGCCACCTCTCCGATGTTGGCAAAAGGACCACTCAGACCCTCAACAAAACCAATCACAACTTCCTTGTTGGTTTGACCACACGAAACTTGCAAACTCAATAACGCAAAACAAAGCAGAGACATCAATCGCATACGTTCCCCTAAATAACTTATCTAAGACTTAGTTAGATTCCATTATCGACACACATTCACCTTACTATAAGTCAAGTTCAACCAAATTATCCCCAGAAGTTTTTTTCGATATGATGTCGTGTCTTCAATAAATTGTCACATTAAGGAAAAACAATGCTCGGTCAAATGATGGATATGCCGCTTTTAATATCACACATGCTAAGACATGCGGACCGCTACCATGGGGACTCCGAAATCGTCAGCAGACTGGTCGACGGCGACATACACCGATACACCTATCGAGATGCTCATAGAAGGACAAAAAAACTTGCCAACGCATTAATTGCGCTCGGCGTTAGCCCTGGCGACCGATTGGGCACCTTGGCTTGGAATACACACAGACATTACGAAGCCTACTTCGGCATTGCAGGCATTGGCGCTGTAAGTCACACCATAAACCCACGTCTATTTCCAGAGCAAATCTCCTACATCATTAATCATGCAGAGGATAAATTATTGTTTATTGATGAGACATTCATCCCTCTCGTCGAATCACTAGCCTCACAACTATCGACCGTTAAAAAAATTATCGTCCTAACTGATAAAACCGACATTGAAACGTCGTTATCCAATTGGGTAGCTTATGAATCACTCATTGCAGCCCAACCTGACGAATTCGACTGGCCTACGTTTGATGAGCGCAGTGCTTCGTCACTGTGTTACACCTCAGGCACCACTGGAAACCCTAAAGGAGTGCTCTATTCACATCGCTCTACTGTTATACACACCTACACCGCTTCCATGCCAGATGCCCTCAATGTATCGGCCAGAGATGTCGTCATGCCGGTGGTTCCTATGTTTCACGTCAACGCCTGGGGCTTACCCTACATATGCACTATGTCAGGCGCAAAACTGGTGTTCCCAGGCCCAGCCATGGATGGCCAGAGTTTGTGCCAACTGATTCAATCGGAAGGTGTCACTTTTTCGGCTGGCGTCCCAACGATTTGGGCGGGCGTAGATATGCACCTTAAGGACAATAACCAAGACTTACCCAGCCTCAAACGCATTGTAATTGGCGGCTCGGCGTGCCCAAGTTCAATGATTCGATCTTTCGAAATTGATCATAAGATCGAGGTGGCACACGCCTGGGGTATGACGGAAATGAGTCCTCTTGGTACCTTTAATACATTCAAAACCAAACACCTTAAGTTTGATCAAGAAACTCAAATAGCGTTTAAATCACGCCAAGGACGCGTCCTCTTCGGTGTTGACATGAAAATTGTTGACGGAGACGGTAACGAACTGCCCTGGGATGGCACGACATTTGGTGACTTACTGGTTAGAGGTCCAAATGTATTAAGCAACTACTTTAAACACTCTGATGACCTATTAATCACAGACTCGGAACAAAACGGTTGGTTTATGACCGGGGATGTAGCAACCATTGATCCTGATGGATACATGCAAATCACCGATAGATCAAAAGATGTTATTAAATCTGGTGGGGAATGGATTAGCTCTATTGAAATTGAAAATACTGCGGTCGCGCACGACGACATTATTGAAGCTGCTGTAATCGCTATTCCACACCCCAAATGGGACGAGCGTCCTTTACTGGTGGTTGTTAAGAAACCCGAATCCTCCATCACTAAAGAGGCGCTTCTGAAGTTTTTTATAGGCAAAATCGCCAAATGGTGTATTCCCGACGACGTTATATTTGTTGAAGAGATACCCCATACCGCCACAGGGAAAATTTTAAAAACTAAGTTACGAGAGGATTTCGCAAATTATAGTTCTAGCGATACATGACCCACACGAAAAGCTAGTAACCCCTATTGAGATCCACTGTCAAATGCGGCGCAACACCGGTTTCCATACGCTTAATATTTTCGATTATCTGATCCAGAGCAGCCTGCGGTACTGTGAGCCCTGAAACATGAGGAGTGATGATCACGTTTGGATGATTCCATAACGGACTTTGGGGTGACAAGGGTTCTGGGTCAAAAACGTCAAGCATAGCGCCAGCAATCAACCCCTCGTCCAAAGCTTCTAGCACGTCCTTGTCAGAGACGTGCTGACCGCGTCCTATGTTGATCAAGAAGGACCCTGCCGACATGCGACGGAAGAATTTTTTATTAATTAACCGCTCGGTCTTGTCTGTCAACGGGAGTAAATTCACTACAACACGAGACTCACTGAGAACAGCTGACAAACTCGTCTCGTCATTAAAAGTGCGTACACCATTGATGGTCTTAGGACTGGCACTCCAACCTAAAACAGGGAATCCAATTTGAGCAAGTTGCCGAGCAACAACCGAACCAATAGCCCCAAGGCCCATCACTCCGACAGAAAACTGTTGTATTGCCTCAACATCTTCAATAGGCTCCCACCGCCGCTTTGCCTGTAATTGCCGGTACTCCTCAAAACGTCTCTGAAAGTGAAGAACCCCGTAGATCACATAATGCGCCATTTGTTGCGCCATACCTGCATCGGACAATCGGACAATCGGGACGCGCGGCAATTCCAAATCTTTAAGTAACGAATCAACTCCTGCACCCAATACAAAAATTGCCTGTAAATTCACAAAGCCTTTAAGAAAACCTGCTGGAGGATTCCAAACCAACGCATAACGAACAGTACTTTTGTCTTCAACCTCATTAAGCAAATCAAAGTGAAACTGAGGGAGATCTTGCTCTATACGAGACTTCCAAACTGTTCCAGCGTCCCAATCACTATAAAAACCAATGACTGGTTGGGGCTCTAACACAGCGCTCCTTGATTTACTCAACGTTAATCTCAAGATTATCGATGAGTCTTGTGGCGCCTAAAGTTGCGGCGCCAAGTACAACCAACTTGACCTCATCTTCCGCTGGTCTACGCAATCCTTTCTGAGCTCGAATGACAACGTAGTCAACATTCCAACCATAACGCGCCAAACGAGCTCCAGCAGCGTACTCCATTGCAACGTACTTTCGATCTCCACCCAAAATCGCATCTCTAATCTGGATCATCGTATCTCTCAGCCTCGGCGCCTCACTTCGTTCAGACTCATTTAAGAACCGATTTCTGGAGGACAATGCTAAGCCATCATCTGATAGCACTGTTTCAGCTGGGACAATTTCAATAGGCAAAGACAGCTGCTCGGTTAACTCTCTAATAATGGCAAGCTGTTGATAATCTTTCTTCCCAAAAACTGCCATCTGTGGTTGAACCGCATTAAATAATTTTGTAACTACCGTGCAAACTCCCCGAAAATGACCTGGTCTGAATCGCCCCTCCAAACCGTTAGCAATTTTAGGAGGATCAATAAAAAACACTTGCGGCTCAGGGTACATTTCATCCTCATTTGGACAAAACACAATATCATTACCTAAACTTTCCAACTTGCCACAATCGTCCTCAAAGGTCCGTGGATATCGAGAGAAATCGTCACTTTTTCCAAATTGAAGTCGATTGACAAAGATTGTTGTCACCACAATGGGGGCACGCTCTTTACCGATACGCACCAAACTCAAGTGACCATCATGAATGTTACCCATCGTTGGTACACAACACACCTGATCCTCTGATGATAGCCGAGCTCTAAGTTCGGGGATTGTCCTAATTATCTCCATTGCAAAACCCCCTTATTTTCCACTAAACGACAGTGACCAACATACTAAAAACAATGTTCCGGCGCTGGGTAGGTTCCTGCCTTGACCTCAGCAACGTAAGCTTTCACCGCGTCTAATATGGAAGGGGCTCCAGTCATAAAATTTTTAACGAATTTGGGCTTGCGACCCTGGTATATATCCAACATATCGTAGAGATTGAGAATTTGTCCGGAACAAAACGGACCCGCACCAATACCAATGACGGGAATGTTGACTGCCTCTGTCACTCTTTTACCTACTTCATTAGGCACCAACTCAAGCACTAAACCAGAAGCGCCTGCAGCCTCTAATGCCTTTGCCGCCGCAACCAACTCATCAAGAGCCTCGTCAGTTTTCCCTTGAACCTTAAATCCACCAAGCGCGTGAACAGATTGTGGCGTCAGTCCGATATGCCCACAAACAGGAATGCCACGATCTACGACAAAATTAACAGTTTCCGCCATAATCGAACCACCTTCGAGTTTTACCATGTGCGCGCCCGCAGCCATCAATTCGACAGCATTCTCAAAAGCCTGTTCTGGACTTCCTTGATAACTACCAAAAGGCAGGTCACCGACAATAAGTGCTCGACTCGCGCCCTTAGCAACACAGCTAGTGTGGTACACCATATCGTCCATAGTCACGCCCAAAGTAGAATTATCACCTTGCACTACCATGCCCAGCGAGTCACCCACTAAAAACATATCAATTTCAGCAATATCCAGCATGCCCGCAAAACTAGCATCGGTACATGTCAACATCGTGATCGGATCGTTTTCAGAACGCATTTTTTCCAAAGTCGAAATTGTTACTTTCGCCATATCCACTCCTTTATATCTTTTAACTGAGGCCGAGGTCATTAACCCACCAGCCTACTTCCCTGTTTATATTAATTATTTAATGCCTAACAATCCAGCTTTTGAGATTCTACTAGTTACGTTGTCTTTCCACCTAAGAACACAACGATAGCAAAGCAAACCGCATCACTATTCATCCTGGCTTCATTATTTTTTCAGGCTGGATCCTATACTAATTATTACCTTACATTTATATGCAGCCAGATCATCGACTAGCGATCATGGTTTTTTATAATCTCGTAACAGAGTCGTCATCCAACAGTTCATTAGCATTCGATAAAATAAAATTTTTAGAAGAAATTATTTCTGGAGCAATTTCTAATAATGGCTTTAAAACAAATGTTCTTTCAAACATTCTAGGATGAGGGATGCAAATATCAGCAGATGTATATCTCATCTCACCAAACAAGAGCACGTCTAAGTCAATAATTCTGGGCCCATTACGAATCGTTCTCACCCGACCAAAGAAATTCTCAATATTCAATAAATGCCGAAGTAATGCATCCGGCCCTATATTGACTGAAACTTTGCACACGGCATTCACAAAACTCGGTTGATCAACTATCCCTATAGGTGCCGAGTTATAAAAAGACGATGTAGCAATAATGTCAACATGTTGCAGCCTGCCGATATGGCCCAACGCGTCGTACACATTTCCTTTTGGGTCCCCCAAGTTTGAACCCAGACCAATAAATGCAATCTCGCTAACGCTATCCTTTGTCATTCGTCTAGAGCAGCAATATCTGCACTAGGCTTTTTCCTCGATCGACGTCGTGCGCGTTTTTTCGGGCCAGTTGACTCACCCGTATTATTACGCTCTAACCATAACTCTCTATCTTCCGGAGGAACCTCCTGGAACTGTCGCCACCACTCCACCATCTCCTCTGTGACCTCCCCAGAAAAACCTCTGAGTTCCAAAAAGTCATAACCGGCACGAAATCTCCCATGCCGTAAAGTCTGTGCAGGCTTCTTACCTCTACGAGCTAAGAGTCGGCCTTGGAGATACCAAATATCTCTCACGTCAGCAATAAGTCTTTTAGGAATAAAAGTTTCTCCCATGCCATCACAAACGTCATCTATTGACCGCACGAGAGCACCCATATATTTGGGGTCCCCTTCAACATAATTCCACTTTTTCTTCACATCGGACCAAAGAACTGCAGCAAATAAAAATGCGGGAGAAACCGATTTCCCACTATTAATTCTTTCATCAGTTTTTCCAAAAACTAATTGCAGGAATTCCCCCTCTTTGGACTTTTCGTTGATCTTACCTAACTTTTTAAATAAAGCTGCATGAAAACCGTAAGTAACTATTTTTTCCACAGCAGAGGCAGAGGAACCACTTTTTATTATTTTTATACTGTCTCTTATACACATCTCCGAGCCCACGAGACAGGCAGAAATCTCGT
>CAJXOL010000044.1 GCA_913057675.1 uncultured Pseudomonadota bacterium
ATCTACACACTGCATATCGTCGGCAGCGTCAGATGTGTATAAGAGACAGGACATAGACATCCCCATTTTGCTGCCTACACGATTTCTAACTTACTCACTCTTTACTGCTGGATAGGACTGTTCTGAGGCGCTTATTGCTGCTGTCCTATTGTAGTGCTCCGCTGCAGCTCGATCCCTGTCCAGCTGTACAGCCAAAGCAGTGATCTCGTACTGCAATCGATTTGCCTTGGATATGATCTGTGTTCAAATTCCGTATGTGAATCTTTTTTGTTGCATCTCCAAGCGGGATACCTAGCATCTGATTGAAATCACAGTCAAACAGGTACCCTTCCCAATCAACAGAAATCAATGTCTTGCACATGACGGATTCCACATTGTGCTCGCTGTAGTTATCTTGCAGTAATTGCAGATATGTTTCAAATTCACCACGACTCACTAAAGTACTGCCAAAACGTTTAATGGGCATATTCGTTATGGTCATGAGTGCGTCAAAGTGCACATCATAGTGCTTAGATAAATGCTCTTTATATTCTACTTCTAACATTTCTTGTGCGGGGGGCAGCGTTGCCCCTAACGGGTTATAAACCAGATGTAATTGCAGTTTTGGGTTTCCTTCCCCATAACCCACTTCGTTTAATAGACGTAATCCTTGAATGCTGCGTTCGAATACACCGTCCCCTCGTTGTGAATTGACGTTCTCTTCTGAATAGCAAGGTAGCGATGCTGTGACAATAATTTCATGTTCCGATAGAAAATCAGGTAGATCTTCGTGGCCAGGTTCAGACAGGATTGTTAAGTTACACCGGTCAATTACTGAAACGTTACGTTCTCGTATTTCGGAGACAAGCTCCCTAAAGTGAATGTTAAGTTCTGGCGCCCCACCTGTAAGGTCGACTACATTGGGTTTTACAATATCAATGAATTGTATGACTTCCTCAATGGTGTCTCGCGACATCTGCTCTGTTCGATTAGGACCCGCATTGACATGGCAGTGAAGGCACGCTTGGTTGCATCGATAACCCAGATTTATTTGCACAGTTTCAATCTGTTTGCGCGTAAGCGCCGGAAAATTTCTAGAGTTAAGACGCGAGAGAGTATCGTGCATGGTTTTAAATTTTTTTACAGTTTGATAGATTAAATATTAACAAAATTGAGTGCTTGTTATCCTTTGTGGATTTAGCGGTTGATGCCGCGTAATATATCTATATGGAGGTTTTCTAGCCATGAATTATTAATTTAAAAAATGGTTTTTTGGAGGCCTGAATATTGTTTCAATTTACAAATAAAAGGCACTTAAAGTTTATATTGCTTACTTTTGGTTTTTTTCTCGGGATACCTGTCTCTGGCTTCAGTGATATCGGTCAATTGAGTGTCTACTCAAAATTAGAAAATGGTGTGGTTTATGTAGAAGTTGAAACTGTTATCCACGCGCCCCATGAGCTCATTTGGGCTACCTTAACAGACTACAACCGATTGGCGGAATATATTCCAGGAATGAATTCGAGTCGTCTGCTGCGTTATGATGGTCAGATAGCAGTTGTTGAGCAGCATGGAGTATCAGAATTATTTTTTTTTAAAATTCCAGTGGACGTTGTTGTTAAGTCAATTGAACGTAAGCCATATCATATTGATATTGAATTAGTGTCTGGTAATTTTGACCATTTATCGGGTGGGTATCATTTAGTTAGTCTTGGTGAGTATCACTGGAAACTATCATGGACTGGTTACCTGGACCCATCACTTCCAATTCCGAACTTTATAGCGCAGAGCTTCATTCGAAAAAATATCAGAAATCAATTTCGAGGGATTATGTCTGAAATTCAGAAGCAGATGGATAAGCGTTTAGATGGCTATGAGAAGAGGTAGTTAGTGCTCATCCGTCGTCACATATGGTTGTTAGTAGCGCTGGGTGGTCTTCTATCTGGTTGCGCCACGGGTACCCATTCCTATTTGGACGACGCCGAATTGCAGTCCTTCCAAATCTCTAGCGCGTCCTGCCAGAGGTGGTTTGAACGGCTCGATGGTGTGACCGGGAAGTTTGGCGCTAGAGACTTCGGTGCAAGTACGGTTAAAGGTTATCCTTTTCTTAGGGTCAATCGTTTTCTCAGTTCGTTTTCGCGTGAGGTTCAGGGAAGCCGCAAACTTTATACTGATTGGGTCGCGTCAATGACGAAAATCGATAAAGAAAGTCGTCGAATTGAAATAAATAATTTGAACGAAACCGGCATTTTCTCGCTGGGAGGTGATCGCGCACAGGTCCAAAAAATTACAAGTCTATGTTCTGACTATTTGAAAAAAGATCTCCTCACGTATTCAAACAATGAGACGGCAGATTTGTTTGATCGAACAGTCGTGTCTGATGACTATAGTTGGATGAAGCGGGCCTTGGGTTTTTATTCATTATTGCAAATTCCATTTAGTCAGGGCATCGAGGATTGGCATGAGGAGGCGCGAGCCACTTTTGAGCGATATACACGGGGTGATGTTGATGGCTTGGCTAAGCGTCGGTATGTCCCCGGTGTTGAAGGTCGGCTTACTTCTTTGGAGGTGTCACGGTTGCTCCGAAACCGTGATTCACTAGGCCAGCTGCAGTTGCAATCTGATGATTTTTCGGCAATATTTAAGGCTTTTGCACCGGTTTTCACGATTGAGAATTCAGGTGCGTTTGACCAGATTGGCGCGGTTGGTTTTACAAATGGGCAACAAGTTCGAGTAGATGTGACCCGACCCACTGTTTATACTCATATGGCGTACACACGATTTGAAGGGAAGACACTTCCACAGCTTGTTTACATAGCCTGGTTTCCTGCCCGTCCTAAAGATGGATTCGTTGATCTTCTAGGTGGTCGATTGGATGGAATTATATGGCGCGTGACATTAGATGACGATGGATTGCCTTTGCTTTTTGATTCTATTCACCCTTGTGGTTGTTATCACATGTTTTTCCCCACTGACCGGTTGACGTCGATTGCAGCGCCGAATAGATATACAGAATGGGCGTTCTCGCCAAAACGGTTAACAGAAATGCCGGAGTTTGTTAGGCCCAATATCACAGTGCAGTCAAAAACGCATTACCTAGCTAATGTGGAATTCGGTATTGAGGGCACCATAGCCGATATTCAACAATACTCATTGAAACCTTATAACCAAATGCGTTCGATTGCGACACCCCAAGGTTTTAGAAATTTATTTGGGTTAAATGGCATTGTTAAAGGTTCCGAACGAGGTGAGCGTTTCTTACTTTGGCCGTCAGGTATCCGAAGCCCGGGCGCCATGCGGCAATGGGGACGGCACGCTACGGCGTTTGTTGGGCGGCGTCATTTTGATGATGCGGATTTGTTAGATAACTATTATTGGCGTCGTTAGTGCGTGTATTCTGTATACCGAAAGTTGTTTAAACATAGATCAAAATCTTATTTATGCACATTGCTGAATAGACCATATTCGATAAAAAATACTTTTGGATGAATGAGAATAAAAATAAGCCGAGACATTAAGTCGACAGTTCATGGGGGACCAGCATATGCTTGATATTCGTTTTGATAATGTCACGATCATTGATGGAACGGGAAAGCCGGGATTTTTAGGCTCTGTAGGCGTTGAGAAGGGTCGTATCCTTGAGGTTGGGTTCTGTGATGGGTCAGCGAAAGAAACGGTTGACGCTTCAGGCCTTTGTCTGATGCCTGGCATCGTTGATAATCATACGCATTATGATGCGCAAGTTACGTGGGATCCACATTGTAATCCGTCACCTCTGCTGGGTGTCACAACTCTAGTTATGGGGAATTGTGGGTTCACGATCGCACCGTGCTATCCCAGCGATCGCGAGATTACGATGCGAAACCTGACCCAGGTAGAGGGTATGTCGATTGATGCGCTCAGAGAAGGCATCGATTGGAGTTTTGAGACATTTCCCCAGTACCTAGACATGCTCGAGGAAAAGGGCGTTGCACCTAACGTTTGCTGTTTTGTGGGGCACTCCAGCGTTAGAACTTATATCTTACGGGAAGAAGCTTCGAAGAGAGTTGCTACGTCCGAAGAAATCCAGCAAATGAAAGCTATTATCGTTGAGGCAATGGAAGCGGGTGCTTGTGGTTTTGCAACGACTCGGTTTCCAGGACATAACGGAGAGGGTGGCATCCCTATGCCTTCTAGACTTGCCGATGATGCTGAAATGTTGGCTTTGTCTGGCGCATTAAAGGATGTAGGGCGAGGTGTTTTAATGATGACGAAAGCATTTGATATGCCTATTTCCAAAATCGAAAAACTGAGTGCGGAAGCCAATCGGCCATATATTGTCGCAGCACTTCTGCACTCTCATCTTGACCCAAATAAAACTTTTTCTGATTTGTTGGAAATTAAAGGGGCTCAATCGCGCGGTAATCGCTTGTATGGAGCTGTATCCCCATGCCCGCTCAATATGGATTTTTCTTTTCACTCACCCTATCCCCTTGAAGGTTTCACATGTTGGCACCCTATGATGGATCTTGGTCGTGAAGCATATAAAGATGCGCTAGCTAATCCAGATTTCAGACAAGCCTTTATGGATGAGTTGAATAGTGGAGAAGTAAAGGTTTTTAGCGGGGAGTGGGAGAAAGTCTACGTCGCTCTAGTGGCAAGGGCGGCTAATGCGTCTTTCGAGGGCAAGTCCATTGCCGATTTGGCTGAAATGTCACAAAAAGCCCCATTGGATTTTATGTTGGATCTGGCGCTTGAAGAAAACCTCGACACGATGTTCACTGCGACAATAATGAATTCGGATGAGGAGGCGGTCGGAAAGCTCATGTGTGATGAAAACGCGATCATCTCACTTTCTGATGCTGGAGCTCATCTAACATTTTTATGTGATGCTGGATTTGGATTACACGTTTTGGGGCATTGGGTGAGAGATAAAAAGATCATGCCGCTGGAAAAAGCGATACATAAACTGACGTTAGAATCAGCTAAATTATTTGGAATTAAAAACAGGGGTTACATTGCTCCGGGTGCTTGGGCTGATTTGTTACTATTTGATCCAAGCACTGTGGGTCGAGGGCCTACGCAACGGCTCCATGATCTGCCTGCGGGTGCCTCACGCCTAACCACGCCAGCCGAGGGTGTTCATGGCGTTTGGGTTAATGGACAGAAAATTGCCGACCAACACGGGTTTATTAACGGTTCGCCACTGGCTGGTCAAGTGATCCGGGAGTATGACGCATAATAACGCCCGTCTGACTAATGGAGCGTTCGTATTTTATTCAAGCAGTTGCTCTAGCTTTTTAACAAGCTTTGCATTCATGGGATTCATCGAAGATGAAAAACTAAAGGCGCTCATCCCGTCGCGAGAAATTAAATATTTATGAAAATTCCAGCTCGGAGATGCGCCCGTCATTGACTGCAATTCTGCAAAAATCGGATTGCTGTTTGGTCCAACGACATCGGTTTTTTGGACCATTGGGAAATTGACGCCATAGTTGAGTTGGCAGAACTCTTGGATATCTTCGTTGGACCCTGGCTCTTGATTTCCAAAATTATTTGCTGGAAAACCAACTACGACAAAACCTTTATCAGTGTATTTCTGAAAAAGTGTTTCCAGTGCTTCATATTGAGGTGTGTTGCCACAGTAACTCGCCGTGTTGACAGCTAGGATCACTTTGCCTTGATAATCGCAAAAGTCAATGGATTCGCCGTTTAGGTTATTTAGGCGTGTATTCAATACCTTTGAGCATTCGGCACTCATAGCAGCTTGGGTGGTGCAAAGAGTGATGAGAAGAACTAAAATTTTTTTTAACATAGGACAATCGCTTTCTATCGAATATGATGATTATAAGTAGTTTATCTATTTTTTTGACACTTTTGCATAAGGAATGTACATGGGACCTCTTGAAAACGTAAAGGTTCTTGAGTTGGGTCAGTTAATTGCTGGTCCATTTTGTACAAGGGTAATGGCTGATTTTGGCGCTCAGGTAATTAAAGTTGAATCTCCTAAGGTAGGGGATCCTCTCAGAAAATGGAGGAAACTATACAAAGATAAGTCACTTTGGTGGTTGCTACAAGCTAGGAACAAACAGTCAATCACAATCAATTTGAAAGAAAAATCTGGGCAAGCGATTGTTCGACGTTTGGCCAAAGAGGTAGATGTAGTAGTGGAAAATTTCCGGCCAGGTTCGATGGAAAAATGGGGTTTGGATTATGACTCGCTTGCGAAAGATAATCCGGGTTTAGTTATGGTGCGTTTATCCGGATACGGTCAAACGGGCCCTTATCGCGATAGACCTGGATTCGGCTCTATTGGCGAAGCAATGGGTGGGTTGAGACACGTCACCGGTTACCCTGACCGACCACCGGTAAGAGTGGGCATTAGTCTCGGTGATGCCGTGGCTTCGCTATATGGCGTTATTGGCGCGTTGATGGCGCTCAGGCAACGTGATTCCACAGGTAAAGGTCAGGTCGTCGATGTCGCTTTATATGAGGCCGTTTTCAGTCTGATGGAAAGTATGGTTCCAGAGTTCGATTACTATAATTTTGTCCGGGAGAGGACTGGCTCAACGTTACCAGGGATAGCTCCCTCTAATTCCTATGTGACAAAAGATGGTAAGTACGTGGTCATAGGGGCTAACGGTGATTCCATTTTTAAGAGAATGATGCTAGCCATTGATCGCGTTGACTTAGCGGATGACCCGGAGTTGTCTGGTAACGATGGAAGGGCAGCTCGTAGTGATGAGCTAGACATAATTATCGGTAACTGGTGTGCGTCGCATGATCTCCAGTATGTACTTCAAGTACTCGAGAAGGCCGAGGTGCCATCGGGAAAAATATATGATGTTAGCGATATAGTGTCTGATGTTCACTATCGTGCGAGAAATATGATTGAAGAATTTAAATTATCGAAAGATGAAAGCCTTCTTATCCCAGGGATTGTTCCAAAGCTTTCAGATACCCCAGGTAAAACGCAATGGTTGGGCCCCGACCTAGGGGAACATACCGACACGGTTTTATCTGGAGTAGGGTACTCAGCAGAAGAAATTCAAGAATTTAGAGACCTGAATATCATTTAGCCTATATGAGTATTGGCTGTAATTTATCGAGCAAAATAAGGCGGACAATTTGAGCCAAAGTGGAATTTCAGATATGTTAAACGACGGATACACCAAACGCCATCTTTTGGCTTGGTCGCTGTATGATTTCGCTAATTCAGGTTATACAACTGTCGTCATAACGGCTATTTTTAACGCCTATTTTGTGTCCATCGTCGCTGAGAATGAGGTTTGGGCGACGTTTTTGTGGACGTTAGTACTTTCTTTTTCTTACTTTCTTGCAGTGATTACAGGGCCGGTATTGGGCGCATATGTTGATGTGACAGGCTCTAAAAAAAAGGTGCTGTTTGTGGTCACTCTCGGATGTGCGCTGAGTACTATTGTGTTGTCAACGGCGGGCCAAGGTGATTTATGGTTTGCTGCGGTATTTTTGATAATTTCAAATTATTTCTTTAGTCTTGGTGAAAACATCATTGCATCCTACTTGCCGGAAATTGCAAAAAAGGAATCAGTTGGCCGTGTGTCTGGAATTGGTTGGGCTGTTGGATATTTCGGAGGTATCCTGACCTTAGCTTTGTCGCTTGTGACCATTTTTCAACTGCAATCGAGGGGTTGGGAGGCTGAGCAATATGTACCAATCACCTTGATTATCACGGGGGCTATTTTTCTTCTCGCAGCATTACCAACATTCATCTACTTGGACAAAGACAACACTAAAACATGGGATAACTTAACTATTTCATTTGTTATCAATCGGTCTTTGGATACCCTGCGCCAACGACATCAGTTTGTTGATTTATATCGATTTTTGTTGAGTACTGTTTTTTTTCAAGGTGGAGTCCAAGCGGTCATAGCGCTTGCCGCCATATATGCGCAGCAAGTAATTGGATTTACCTTTGTTGAAACTATCATGTTGATTATGGTCGTTAATGTGACAGCGGCTTTAGGAGCCTATAGTTTTGGTCGGTTGCACGATTTTCTGGGTCATCGTCAGTCGTTGATAGCTATTTTGATCGGATGGATTTTTGTGACATTGTTGGCATGGTTATCTGATGGTCGGCCCAGTTTCTGGGTAACCGCGAATCTGGTTGGGTTGTTACTCGGCGCTTGTCAATCTAATGCCCGAGCTTTTGTGTCGGTCTTGACGCCTGACGCCAGAAAAGCTGAATTCTTCGGACTTTGGGGGTTGTCGGTTAAGTGCGCATCAATCTTAGGCCCGCTAACATATGGAGCGCTCACCTGGCTAACGGACGGAGACCACAGAAATTCAATCCTATCTCTAGTGGTCCTCTTCGTAATAGGCTTATCTATTCTGATGACCGTTAATACCGAGCGTGGTATATCGGCGGCTAAGCATCCTTATTAGTTATTGTTTGATCGCGCGGCCTTTTTTTTAACTTGCAGGTTAGATAGGTTAATTTTTGTTCCTTCTTGCGGATTTGGGTCGAAAAGCGTTGCAAAATGGTTCTATGCAATCAATATAGGGTCCACCAATCAAGTCAATACAGTACGGCACTGCGGCAAATATTCCGTGGGCAATTGTTCCCCCCTCAGCATTTTTCAGACCTTCTAGAGTTTCCTTAATTGCTTTGGGCTGACCAGGTAAATTAATAATGAGGGCTTGTTTCCTGACCACGGCGACTTGTCGAGAGAGAATTGCTGTCGGCACAAAATTAAGGCTGATTTGACGCATCTGCTCACCAAAACCAGGCATTGTTTTTTCTGCAATAGCTAAAGTCGCTTCCGGCGTGACATCACGGGGAGAAGGGCCAGTGCCTCCAGTTGTAAGGATCAGGTCGCATTGGTCATGATCTACGAGTCTTATGAGACTCTCTTCAATTATTTTTTGTTCATCAGGAATAAGTTTTTCAACGTATTCGATAGGGTTCGCCACGGCGCTATCTAACCATTGCCGTAGAGAGGGCAATCCCTGATCTGTATAGACGCCACTTGATGCGCGATCACTGACCGAGATGAGACCTATACGTATTTTTTCTTCACTCATAAAAAACAATGCCTTTGTCTTAATTGTGTAGCCTTAATTCCAGTAAGAAACTATAACAAATTGCATCACTTATCCGTTTTTTTATTGGAGAGCTATCGATATTATTTTAAATAATTTACGGTAGGAAATTTTTGATTTATTGGACAAGGCTCCACGACAATCTGAAATTAAAAGCTCCAGCTCAGATGAATCGATAGTGGGGTAAAGAGAGACGAAATCTTTCAAGCTTTGTTCATTCTCTAGAAGTTTGTTACGCCAAGACTCTGTCGCATGCAATAGTTTAACTTTGGTCGCAGAGGGTTGTTTAAGTTCTTCGAGCTGAATGCGTATCGGGTCAACATCAATATTCCTCATTATTTTCCCGATAAATTGCAACTGTCTTCGTTTTGCGCCGTTTTGTCTTATATTCTTCGCTTCAAGGACTTCGCGTCTTAATGAATCTGGAAGCTCAAATTTGATTAAAACCTCTTTCGGTAGAGCCACAAGGGATGCGCCAATATTTTGTAGATCTTCCATTTCTTTTTTGAGTTTTGTTTTGCTTGGTTTTGATGAATCCATAAGTCTGATAGGAAGTTGGCGGTGGTGATATCATGCAACACGATAGTTGTGTTCCACATTTCAAGTTTCTAAGCGCTGTTTGTCAGTGCTTTATTTAGGTGAGTGATAAAAAAATGTCTCAAAAAGAATTTGCGTACAGCATAGACCAATTCAAAGAAATTGCGGAAAAAACCCTAAAAATGGCGAAAGGCCTGGGGGCAAGTGCAGTTGAGGTGGATCTTAACGAGGGTCTAGGCAGTGAGGTCTCAGTTCGAAAGGGTGAGGTCGAGAATCTGGAATATAGCCGGGACAAGGGGTTGGGGATAACAGTCTACGTTGGACATCGCAAAGGATTTGCCAGTACATCAGACCTGGGGACGGATGCGATCGCACATACAGTAGAAGCCGCCGTATCGATAGCTCAACTGACTGCGGAGGACTCGTATTCTGGATTGGCTGATCCAGACCGGTTGGCCAGAGAGATGCCTGACCTTGACCTTTACCATCCATGGAATATATCGATGGAGGATTCTATAGATCTTGCGTTATCGTGCGAACAAACGGCGTTTGACGTGAGCCCTGAGATTAAGAACTCCGAGGGGGCTGGCGTATCGGTGCAAGAGGGGCAATTCGTTTACGCGAACTCAAACGGGTTTATGCAAGGGTTCCCCAGTACGCGTCATTACATAAGTTGCTCGGTCACAGCTGGTGAGGGTGATCAAATGCAGAGAGATGGGTGGTGGAGCACTGCTAGATGTGCTGAGGATATGGAATCCGCCTCTGAGATTGGTAAGCGTGCTGGAAGTCGAGCTCTTGGAAAGGTAGGCGCAAA
This sequence comes from uncultured Pseudomonadota bacterium, assembly GCA_913057675.1. Lineage (GTDB taxonomy): Bacteria > Pseudomonadota > Gammaproteobacteria > Burkholderiales > Eutrophovitaceae > Eutrophovita. The sequence goes on from CAJXOL010000044.1 coordinate 10,391, forward strand.
AAAAATCAATACCAAAAAAATCCCTGTTATTTTTGAGGCACCCGTAGCTTCAGGAATCCTGAAACATTTTGTGTCGGCGGTCAGTGGTGGTAATTTATATCGCCAACAATCTTTTTTGAAAGGTAAGGTTGGAGAAGTAGTGTTTCCTGAGTTTATATCGATTGAAGAAGACCCTTTCGTAAGGCGAGGTTTGTCTAGTACGGTATTTGATAATGAAGGTGTTCAAGCGACGCAGCGATCTGTTGTTTCTTCGGGAAGGCTTGAGGGTTTATTTTTGAGCACCTACTCAGCTAAAAAGCTCGGTCTAGCTACGACTGGAAATGCGGGAGGTGCTCATAACTTATTTGTCCGTTCCTCGGGAGCTACGCATGAATTTAGTGATTTGTTAAAAATGATGGGCACAGGTTTTCTCGTAACCGATCTCCTAGGGCACGGAACCAATATGGTGACTGGGGATTATTCTCGAGGCGCATCAGGTTTTTGGGTGGAAAATGGGGAGATCGTGCACCCTGTTCAAGAGGTTACGGTAGCGGGTAATCTTAAAGATATGTTTAAAGCTATTAGTGCAATAGGTAATGATGTTTTGAGTCGTTCTTCTTTCAAGGTCGGGTCTATCTTGATCGACTCAATGACTGTTGGCGGTGAATAAACAATCTGAAGACAGTTTACATGCTATACCGTTGCGTCAAGCGTTATTGGTTTTCATGCCATTTGCGTGCGGTTACTTCTTGTCGTATTTATTTCGCTCCGTCAATGCAGTTATAGCCCCAAATCTTATTGCTGAATTTGATTTGAGTGCAAGTGAGTTAGGGCTATTGACGTCAGTGTATTTTTTAACTTTTGCATCATTACAAATTCCTATCGGTGTATTTCTTGATCGTTTTGGTCCCCGTCGAGTAAATGCAGCCTTACTTATTTTGGCGGCTATCGGGGCCTTCATTTTTTCTCAGGCGGATAGCTTTCAGAGTTTATTACTAGGCCGCGCATTTATTGGGTTTGGTGTGGCGGCTTGTTTGATGTCTAGCATTAAGATTTTCTCATTGTGGTTCCCAAAGGAAAAGCTTCCAGAAATGACTGGAAGGATTATGTTTATCGGGGGTTTAGGAGCGATCTCTGCTACTGCTCCTGTAGAGTATATGCTGTCTTTTTCTGGGTGGAGAGAACTCTTCTTAGTGCTATGTTTTGCTACACTTGTCGCTTCAGCAATTGTATTTTTTGTAGCCCCAGATAGAAAAAATGCTTATGACATTGGTTCAACAAAGGACCAATTACTTGGGGCGCTGAGTGTCTACCGCTCGCCAATATTCTGGCGGATTGCATTAGGTTCAGTGTTACCTCAAGCATTTAACATGGCGGTGCAAGGCTTGTGGGCAGGACCTTGGCTATCCGATGTTGCTGGACTTGATCGCACCAGCGTAGCCATGCACCTATTAATACTTGGCATTGCCACAATGCTCGGCTTCCTCTTCTGGGGTGCGTTTGCTACGCGAATGAGTCGACGTGGCATTGAGCCGATAGTGATTCTTATGTGGGCTACGGTCGCTTATATGGGCTTGCAGATGCTTCTCGTGTTTGAAGTCACTCAGATGTCCTGGGTCATTTGGATTGGGTGGGGGTTGTTGGGTACATCGGGTAGCTTAGCATTTTCGATTATTTCTCAGAGTTTTCCAGTACAACTCACGGGGCGTGCTACTACGGCATTAAATCTTTTAGCGTTTACAACAGCATTTGGATCTCAATGGTTATTCGGTATCATATTGAATCAATGGGACACCGTAGGAACTGGATACGCGCCAGAGGGGTATGTCTGCGCTTTCAGTATTTTCTTAATTCTTCAGGTGCTAGGCTTTACATGGATGGTTCGCGGATATCTAAAGCATCGAGGCACCTAAAACGTATTATTTTGAGACTTAAAAATTCATGACAGACCATATAGCTACCAGGCTTCCTTTGCTTAAATTGATTCTCGGCGCAGCAGTTTTTGCGTATGAGAAGCGATTCGTCCTTGTGCGTTCGCTGTGGCTACCGTTCGCCATTGGAATGAGTTTGTCGTTTGCGGACTCCTTTGGTGTAAAAATCATTGGCGAGCAAAAAGAGGCGGATGAAGTAGCAGCCGGTTATGGTGCTCAGATATTTGTCATCACTGCTATGTTTTTTATCACAGTCATAGCCACTGTCCGTGCATATCGGGTCTTTTTAGAATGCGACTTAGCTGACAACTCACCGATTTCATGGGGGTTGTCGGAAACGAAATTCACTCTAGCTATGTTTTTTTTGGCGATGATATTTATGTTCGCGCTGGCTATGTCGAGTACTGTTCTTGTGACTATTTTTAAAGCTTTTGGGGACGTTGGCTATTTGGCAATGCTCAATTTCTTGCCGCCGATATATATTGCTGGAAGATTGATACTCGTATTTCCTGAGGTGAGCAGAAATCCTGAAATTGGACTTTTTGAAGCCTTTAAGTGGTCTTGGTTGGTAACTAAAGGAAATGGACTAGTATTGATGTTTCTGGCAGTGCTTTTTCCCGTGGCGATCGCACTTGCGATTAATTGGTTTAGTCTTGCTGGGGTCCCTCTCGCGGAGCTTATAGGTGCGATGTTAGTTTGGGTTGTCTTGCCTTTTGAGGTGGCGTTAATCGCATTGAGTTATTCGACGTTACAAAAATTAAGTTAGCGTACGGAAAGTGATGATGCCAATTTTTTATGAGCGTCGAGCAATGTTTTTTCTGTCATTGCCCAATCAATGCACGCATCTGTGATGGATACACCGTACTGCATTTTGCTTTGGTCTTGAATTAATTTTTGATTCCCAGGACCTATGTTGCTTTCGAGCATCATGCCTATAATCGATGTGTTTCCATCAGCAACCTGATTGATACAATCGTTGAATACGAGAGGTTGTAAATTATGATCTTTGTTTGAGTTGGCATGGCTGCAGTCAACAATTATGTTTGAAGGCAGCTTAGGCTTCGCTTCGCTTAGTTCTTTCTCAACCAAGGATATTGATACTGAGTCGTAATTGGGTCCTTTCGACCCGCCTCGAAGCACGATATGTCCATAGCGGTTACCCTTCGTATGAGTGATAGCAACTTGACCATCGCTATTGATGCCTAGAAAACTGTGCGGATTAGAGACTGAGTGAAGAGCATTAACCGCTACAGATAAGCTACCGTCAGTGCCATTTTTAAATCCAACGGGAGAGGAGAGTGCACTTGCCATTTCTCGATGAGTTTGAGATTCTGTCGTCCGCGCTCCGATAGCGCTCCACGAGATCAAGTCTCCTAAGTACTGTGGGCTAATTGGATCAAGAGCTTCTGTGCCTGCAGGCAACCCCATTTCATTAATATCGATCAGTAATCGTCGCGCGATACGAAGGCCTTCTTCAATATCAAACGATTCGTCCATTTGCGGGTCATTAATGAGCCCCTTCCAGCCCACAGTAGTGCGAGGTTTTTCAAAATAGACACGCATAACAATCATCATTGTCTCTGAGACCTGTTCCGAGAGTCTTCGCAGCCTACTGGCGTAGTCCATAGCGGCATTGGTGTCGTGGATAGAGCAGGGACCAACGACCACCAACAGTCGTTTATCTTTTCTATCCAAAATGGCCTCAATGGATTTCCGCCCGTTGATAATTGTTGATACTGCCTTATCAGGAACTGGAATTTCGTTTTTTATTAATTGCGGTGTCGAAAGGACCTGCTGCGCTTTAACATTTAAGTTATAGATTAATTCTTGAGTCATATCTTTATGTAATTATTTTTATATGTCGATTGTAAATGTCAGTGTATAAAAAAACTTGTGAATTAAATTTATATTTATATCACTAGATAAAATACGCTATTAAGTTTGTATGAATTTCGTAAACGCATTAATTTTTTACATTTGTTTAACCGTACAGTAGCGCATTTTTCATTTGGTCGCCTCTCGATCAGGCTCATTAAGCTTTTATTTAAGTCTAGTTAAATCTATTTTCACAAAGATTTAACTATGATTTTTTTATCTTGATTTGTGTTTTTGACTAGCGTATTCCTGAGAGGGTGGCCAAACGTGGCTGACTCAATTTCAAAAATATCACCGTCCTGAGTTTCAATATTTTTTGTAAAGCTGCCATTGGCTGCGCCAAAGAAATGTATGTGAACGTCCCTCGGTCGTCTGAATTCGGGATATTTAAAGTGATGGTGTTCTAAGTTTTCGATGGAGTGAGACATGTGATTATTGCCCGATAGCCATTCTTCTTCCCAAATTACAGTATCCGCCCTTAAAACCCTCGCTCTACCTCGAATATCTAGGGGTAAATCACCGATTAATAGTTCGGGACCATATGAGCAGTGTCTTAATTTAGAGTGAGATAAATATAGGTAGTTTTGTCTCTCCATGACATGGTCAGCGTACTCATTGGCGAGAGCGTAACCCACGCGCCTTGCCGTAGAGGTCTCATCAATTAGGTAGATACCAACTAATTCAACTTCCTCCCCTCCATCTAGTGCATAGGTTGGCCATATTAACTCTGCTTCGGGGTCTGAGACCCAATCCCCATCTCCTTTATAAAACCATTCCGCTTGAGTTCCGATTTCTGCAGTTTTTGGTTTGCCGCCATCGAGGCCCCATTTAAACATCTTCATTGAATCCGTTAATGATGCCTCGTCTTGATCGAGTTTTGCGTGCATGGAGTTTCGAGCACTGGCGCTCCCGAGGTGCGATAACCCTGTTCCTGAGACCATCTGGTGGTAAGGGTTAGGGTGATGGAAAGGAACATAGATTCTCTTTTCTGCGAGAATTTGATCCATGGTGTCTTTTTCTTCAGTTACTCTTTCATCGATCATATTTTTGATTAATGTTCTTTTTTTGATAGATTCTAGCGCGAGCTCATATGTGGTGGTGGCTCCCCTAATCGTGTGCACGATGCCGCCATCAGATACTCGGCCGACTCTCCTCGCGCCGTCCCTTCCTCTAAATTGAATAATACGCACTGCTCACCCCCAGCTTAGTTATTATTTTGGTTCTTACTTACAATATTAGTTATTCTAATGAAACATTCATATAAATTGATAAATACTGAGCCACTATGCGTGGCCGATTACTGATTAATGAAGGGAAGTAATGAGACTGCTAGCGAACGGGATAACGTTGAACTATGAAGTTTTCGGGGACTCAGGCCCATGGGTCGTTTTAAGTCATTCGTTGATGTGTGATTTGACAATGTGGGGAGCGCAAATAGACGCCCTTAAGAATCATTTCCGAGTTTTGGCGTTTGACACAAGAGGACATGGTGCAAGTGAGGCGCCAGATGCTCCGTACACACTTGATCAATTGGCGGTTGATGTAAAGGAATTACTTGATAGTTTAGAGATCAATAGTCCTCATTGGGTCGGTTTGTCCATGGGAGGTATGATTGGTATGGTCTACGCTATCAAATTCCCCAATTCATTCGCTTCACTTACGTTATGTGACACAACAAGTCGTATGCCTCTGGAAGTGCAACCCGCGTGGCGTGAAAGAATCGATATAGCAAAAGCAGAGGGTATGAAGGCTTTAGTGCCTGGGACCATGGAGCGATGGTTTACAGGCTCTTTTTTAAGTGAGCCTCGACCTGAGCTCAAATTTATCTCGACTCTCATTGAGAAGACACCGGTAAATGGTTATGTGGGCTGCTGCCATGCCATTTCGCAGATAAATTGCACAGATCGACTGGGGGGAATTCAAGTGCCGATTAAAATTATGGTTGGGGACTCGGATGTTGGGACGCCCGTGTCAATGTCAAAAGAGATTCAAGCTGCGACTCATGGGTCAAGCCTTACGATTATTGAGGGGGCGTCTCACTTATCGAATGTGGAGCAACCGCAACAATTCAATAAAGCATTGTTAGATTTTTTGAAAGAACAGTCAGTGAGGTGATCTAAATTTATCTGGAATTATAGTGAGCTGATTCGTTGGCTTTTCTATAAATTTACGTAAGATCTGAAACGTATCATAGTCGAACACTTTTTGCGGTGATAGAAGGTATTCACTGTTCGATTTTTTCCCTGTAACCTCGTAATCGAGGTGAGTCCAATTCCTAATTCTGTGTTTCTCTACGAGGCCACTTCGCTCGCTTTGCTCAATCAAAAGTACTTCGTCTTCAAAAGGCCAGCTTGGAATTAAAAATTTACTTAGCGCTAGCGATAGTCGCATTGCATGATTGAGAGTTGATTCCTCTTCAATGCAAGCTCCCATGCAAACTCCCAATTGATGGGAAAAACAAGGCCCTTCTCCAGACTCTATACCTAATGTTTTTAAACAGAGGTTGTATGTTTTTGATACATCTTTAAGAGTCTTTAAAACTGCTTTTTTGCTGTCGAAAATACCGTAAATGGAACCCAAAGGAATTTCGTCAAATTCTGATAATTCGCTGACTTGAGGGTTTTTTGGCCCGTCAATCGGATTCCAATGAATTGTAAAGCTTTCCGTTTTTTGGCGCAGCTTTCTGTTGTACAGCGGACGCATCGTCTTAACTAGCTGAGATTCTAATAACAATGCGCCCAGTTCCCCTGCAGATTCATGCCAGTCAATTTGAGTTATGTTTTGATTTATTTTGAGGTCTTTTTTATTCGAGTGATCTCCGCTAAAGTGAGAGGTGACGCGGCTGCGTAAGTTCTTACTTTTGCCAACGTATAGGATGCAATTATTTTCACCTTTGAAGATGTATACCCCAGGACTGGAGGGGATCGCTTCAATCATTTCTTTATCGATTCCCTTGGGAAGAGAGGATCCTTTGAGTAGTTTTTCTATCGAATCGGAAATTAGAGAAGATTCAAAGTTTTTTTGAACATGTTGTGCGAAGTCCCAGATTGCTCTGGTGTCAGTCATTGCTCTATGGCGCGTCCCACAAGCCAACGAAAGTCTCTGTCTCTTATACACATCTGACGCTGCCGACGATATGCAGTGTGTAGATC
>CAJXOL010000045.1 GCA_913057675.1 uncultured Pseudomonadota bacterium
AGATTTCTGCCTGTCTCGTGGGCTCGGAGATGTGTATAAGAGACAGGTATTTTGGGAGTTTCTATATGCTGAGTAGTCTGAGAATCCCAGTGAAAGAAATCTTCTTCAAAAAAATCATCAAAATGAAATCGCTTCTCTTTGTCCTCTTTTTCTAAATCAACAAATAAAAGATATGAGTTTGAGTTTTTGCAATTGGAAACACCCTCTCGAACATTCAACAAACTTGGTTCGTTGATTAATGTTGCTAGGTCTTTTTTGGAATATTTTTGCCCAACTTCTAAAGCACTAATAGGTTCCAACTAGAGTTCCTCGTAATTTATCCGTTATCTATGAAGATGATTCAAAAATTGAGATCAATAAACTTTATTGGTTGGAGGATTAATTTCTCACTGCTTCTAACCACTTTATATGGTGAGTATCTTTCCAGCCTTTTCCTATACTTCTTCAAAGTGACCCGTATCAGATTTGGATAATAGTCCCTTCCCATTGAGTTAAGGAAGTCTGATATTTCCCTATTGGACATACCCTTATCACTTAGAGTTTTAATCAACTCTAATCGTTGGACTCTTCTATGGTCCAATCCTATCAATGATGTTTGAGAGGTTTCTATTAAAGTGTTGTATTGAATGAATAATCTATAGTTACCATATATTCTTCTAAAATCATTCCACCGTAACAGACTTGGCTAAGTTTCTAGGTTTATCTACATCGGTTCCTCTTGCCAAAGCAACATGATAAGCGAGTAACTGCAGCGGAATAGAATGAAGAATGGGGCTCAGATGACCAAGATGTTCCGTCATCTTTATGATGTGTAATCCTTCTGATTCATCAATATTCGAGTCGGCATCGGCGAACACATAAAGTTCTCCACCGCGTGCACGCACCTCTGATAGATTTGATTTTAATTTTTCGAGTAATACGTCGTTGGGTGCGACTGCAACTACTGGTGTGTCTTCGTCAACGAGAGCTAGAGGCCCGTGTTTTAATTCGCCTGCGGGATAACCTTCGGCATGGATATAAGAAATTTCTTTTAATTTAAGTGCACCCTCGAGGGCAATCGGATAATGAATCCCACGACCTAAAAACAAGGCATTGTGTTTCCTGGAAATATCTACTGCCCATTTGATGATTTCAGACTCCATCTCAAGTACGAGATTTAGTGCTGCAGGTAAGTGCCGAAGACCAGTTAGGAGTTCGCTTTCTAATTCCCCTTCTAGCTTTCCTTTGAGCTTCGCAATTACAAGCGTTAATAAGTAGAGCGAGGCAAGTTGTGTTGTGAACGCTTTGGTGGATGCCACGCCAATTTCGGGGCCTGCTCGCGTCAAAAATTTGAGCTTAGTACCTCTGATTATTGAAGACTCTGGCACATTACAGATGCTTAACGTTTTGTCTTGGCCAAGACTCTTCGCATATTTCAGTGCTGCGATCGTGTCTGCCGTTTCCCCTGATTGAGAGATGACGACGATTAGAGTTTTTGGACTGGCGACGGGTTTTCGGTACCGATATTCTGACGCAATTTCTACAAATACCGGTAATTGAGCAAGTTCTTCTAACCAATATTTTGCAGTTAATCCTGAGTGATAGCTTGTGCCGCAAGCAATAATTGTTACGGAGTCAATATCTTTAAGAACGGAAGCCGCTTCGGTACCAAAGAGTTCAGGCACAATCGAGTTGGAGCCGGTTACCATTTCTAACGTAGCAGCTAATGCACCTGGCTGCTCAAAAATTTCTTTTTGCATGTAATGTTTGAACTGGCCTAATTCGACCTGGTCGGGAGAAAGCTCACTTTCGTAAACTGTTCGTTCTACGACCAATCCAGCTGCATCGAAAAACGTTGGCCCATTGATGGTAATTTCTGCAAGGTCACCGTCTTCCATGAAGATCATTTTTTTGGTGCGTTCTAAGAGCGCAGAAGCATCACTCGCGCAGTAAAATTCGTGATCACCCAGGCCAACTAATAATGGAGCTCCTCGTCGCGCGAGGATCATCCGGCCTTTAGATTGTTCGTTAATAATTGCTAATGCGAAGGCGCCTATTAGATCCCCTACTGCGCAACGTACTGCGGAAAGTAGATCTGTTTTGATGCCAATGTATTTGTGTATGAGGTGGGCGATGACTTCGCTGTCTGTGTCGGATGTGAATTCATAACCTTCTTTGATTAACGATTGTTTGAGCGATTCATGATTTTCAATGATGCCGTTATGAACGAGCGCGATGCCATCGTGACTGACGTGTGGGTGTGCATTTCGTTCCAAGGGAGCACCATGTGTGGCCCATCGAGTGTGCGCAATACCTAAGCTCGAATGCATCTTGAGAGACTGCACTTTATCGGAAAGCTCGCTCACGCGACCGCTATTTCGAACGCGTTCCAGTTTGTTATTAATGACTGCTAGCCCCGCCGAGTCGTAGCCACGATATTCGAGTTTCAGCAGCCCATCAATTAAAAATGGAACTATATCTTTATTTGAAACGGCACCGACTATTCCACACATTCTGATGATTTACCTTGCTGTTGTTATAGTTTTTATTTTATTGTCTTGGTTGGCCGCTTCCAATCGGCAATAAACGTTTGTTTGGCTCGAGATAAAGCTAGCCCTCCGGGTGGAACATCCTTAGTAATCGTACTGCCTGCGGCCACGGTGCTCCCAGCCCCTATAATGACTGGCGCTACGAGCTGGGTATCAGAACCAATGAAAACGTTATCTTCAAGAGTAGTTTGGTATTTATTTGCGCCATCATAATTGCAAGTAATGGTCCCCGCGCCCACATTAACGGATGATCCAATTTTCGCGTCACCAATATATGCAAGGTGGTTAGCTTTGGATCCTACGCCAATTGTGCTTGCTTTCACTTCCACGAAGTTACCAATTTTCACCTGAGTATGCGATTCTGTGCCGGGACGAATTCTCGCATAGGGCCCAATCTCATTTTGGCTACCAATTAGCGCACCCTCAATATGTGAGAAGGCCTTTATCGTGGTGTTATCTTGAATGGTGGAGTTTCTAATGATCACGTTGGGCTCAATTTTGACATTTTTCCCTAGGCGAACATTACCTTCAAAGACGCAACCGACATCGATGGAAACATCAGTATCACATGCGATCGTTCCACGTATGTCGATACGGTTTGGGTCTGAAATAGTTACTCCCGAGTCTAAGAGCTCGCGAGCGAGCTCGAGTTGGTAATGTCTTTCCAGATCAGCTAATTGTCGTTTGCTATTCACGCCGTTGGCTTCGAACGTCAAAGACGGATGCGCCGTTTCTATAGAGGCGCCCTTATTTGAGGCGAATTCAATTAGGTCTGTAAGGTAGTACTCACCTTTTGAATTATCGTTTTTGAGTGCCCTCAGAAATTGTTTAAGTAATGTTGTGTCAACACAAAAAATCCCGGTATTGATTTCTTTAACTGATTGTTCGTTCGGGTTGGCATCTTTTTCTTCGACAATTTTCGAGGCTTGTCCCGTTTCAGCTCGAATGATACGGCCATAACCGCTGGGATCATCAACTGTTTGTGTCAGTACTATAACGTCTGCATCAGATTGCGTTAGCCGTTTGACCGAATCTTCTCGAATGCAGGGAACATCACCCAATAAGATGAGCGTTTTTAAGGAGGTAAGGTGATCAATTGCTTGCGCTACGGCATGCCCCGTGCCGAGTTGTTCTTTTTGAGACACAAATGTCACTGGGTTCTGCGCATAGTGTTCGCGAATGGCGACTTCTTCATGCCCTACGATGATGATGACTTTGGCAGGGTTTATCCTTCTTGCCGCCTCAATGACATGGTCCAAAAGTGATTTGCCGGCGAGCCGGTGCATCACTTTAGGTTGTGTCGACTTCATTCGTGTGCCTTTACCCGCGGCAAGAATGACAACGTCAATATTTTTCATAGATCTATTTTTTTAGGTTGTGCGCCGATTATGGCACAGGAGGTTTGAATTGGCTTCAATCGACTTGATTCATTATTTATCGGATCTCATATAAAGATTCGACAAGACGCTCGAGTGTTTTGGGATTCTTCGTCAAGGTGTCACCATTCATTATGATAGCTATTGACAGTGTGCGGCCATTAGATAAATGAAGATACCCAGCGATAGAACGCACTTCTTCTAGATAGCCTGTTTTGAGATGGCCTCTTGCATTGAGTGGGCTGTGGGTAAAGCGAGTCGCTAGTGTCCCGTCAACACCTGGAATAGAAAACGATGAGACAAATTCTGGCATAGATGCATCCATCCAGGCGGCATTCAAAATATCTGATACCAATGAGATGGGAATTCGCCCGACTCGAGATAGCCCAGACCCGTTGTCAATAAAAAATCCTTGAGTGTCGAATCCGCGTTGGTCCGCCCAATCTTTGATTCTTAATCGTGATGTCGTGATATCGGCGGTCTCATTTGGTTGAAGTGATATCGTTAGAAAAATATTACGTGCGGCCACATTGCTGCTCCACTTGTTGGTCAAACGAATTGCTGAGGCTATTGGTTCAGACTCTATGTTCAGGAATTCCTGGGCTGACTCAGGGGTCCTTTTGTCCAGAATCTGACCGTCTAGCATTCCTCCAAGAGCCTCCCATTCCGTTAGAAATATATTTTCAAAATAAAACGACGGGGACGCTAAATTATATTGACGCTGTTTCATGCCGCATGCGGCGGGGTATGACCCTTGAAAAACGATCCGGCCATTATTGATGGACGGCGTTTTCGGCCACTTAGCGCAGGGTCGATCCGCCAATTTGAGGTCATTAACGATATTAAAATTAGATGGTGAGCTAATGAGTCCTACTGATTGACTCTCTTGATTTGGGATAAATCGGACATTGAAAATATTTGCATTAACTAATAATGCGTCTGGGCCCACGTTATAGGGTCTTAATGGTTCATCATCAAACTTTCCAGGATCATGCGTGTCGGGTGGAAAACTCGAGCGATCGGCGTAGACATTCCCTTTAATGGAGTGAATTCCGAGATCGTAGATGCTTTTTAAAAGCAATTTAAATCGCATTAGATCAAGCGTAGGATCACCGTTCCCGCGTAAGTAAAGGTCACCTGTTAGTGTCTTGCTTTGGAGTATCCCATCTATCAATACGTCAGTTTTCCATCGAAACCCTACGCCAAGAAGATCGATCGCGGCTTTTGTGGTCACTAACTTCATGACGGAAGCAGGGTTCAGTGGTGTACTTTGATTTCCTGCAAACACCGTCTCGCCAAGCTTGATGTCGTCGATCCGGACTCCGAATTCACCGGGGTGTTGTGTGACAAGCATTTCAAGCCGCTCTCTTAGTGCCTCAGGAAGGCTTAGTGAGTCCCCAAATGACGTTTGAGGGATGACTAACGCTAAGATGAGTAGAAATCGAATCATAACTTAAGTAATCCTCTTCTGTCCTGTTATCGCACGCTAATAAGGAGTTGCTACCACTATAAATAATGATCATTTTTGATAGTAAGTGCACACTTATTTTAATTAGTGGCTTCACTATGACATTAATATTAGCAACATTACTAGTCTCCCACTTGAAAAGTAAGAATCTAATCCCATATTATTAGCACTCACGGACGTCGAGTGCTAAAATAAGTTCCGACAGAAGGATTCGTCTGGGTGCGCATAAGTTTTGGGTAGCCCAGAGCATTTTTAACATTAAACATAAGTCTTTAGGAGACACTACATTATGAAAATTCGTCCCCTGCACGATCGAGTGATCGTCAAGCGACTCGAAGAAGAACGCACAACTGCTTCGGGTATCGTTATCCCTGATTCTGCCGCTGAGAAGCCAGACACCGGAGAAGTAATGGCAATCGGTACCGGTAAACTTCTTGATGATGGCAAGAGCCGAGCGTTAGACGTTAAACCTGGTGACAAGATTATATTCGGTAAATACTCAGGTCAGACCGTTAAAGTTGACGGTGAAGAACTTCTCGTTATGCGCGAGGAAGACATCATGGGCGTTCTCGAATAGTACCTTCGCCTTATTTATATCGAATCATTAAAAGTTTTAAGGAGTTAAATCATGGCAGCTAAAGAAGTAAAGTTTCGCGATGCCGCACGAGCAAAAATTGTTGCTGGTGTGAATGTGTTGGCGGACGCAGTTAAAGTTACCTTAGGCCCTAAAGGACGTAACGTTGTGCTTGAGCGCTCGTTTGGCGCACCAACGATTACCAAGGATGGTGTTTCTGTAGCAAAAGAAATTGAGCTGAAAGATAAGTTTGAAAATATGGGCGCTCAAATGGTGAAGGAAGTTGCGTCAAAAACTTCTGACGTCGCGGGTGATGGAACCACAACGGCTACTGTCCTTGCTCAGTCTATTGTTCAAGAAGGCATGAAATTCGTCGCGGCAGGCATGAATCCTATGGATCTTAAGCGAGGTATTGATAAAGCTGTTTCAGTTGTTGTTGCAGAGCTTAAGAAAAACTCTAAGCCTTGCACCACCAGTAAAGAGATTGCTCAGGTTGGCGCTATATCTGCTAATTCAGATCCAGAAATCGGTACGATTATTGCTGATGCAATGGATAAGGTTGGTAAAGAGGGCGTGATCACCGTTGAAGACGGATCTGGTCTCCAAAGTGAGCTCGAAGTCGTTGAGGGTATGCAGTTTGATCGTGGTTACCTATCACCTTATTTCGTGAACAATGCGGATAAGCAGATGGTTAACTTAGAAAATCCTTACATTTTGCTTCACGACAAAAAAGTTTCGAATATTCGTGATTTACTTCCCGTATTGGAGCAGGTCTCCAAGTCAGGTCGTCCGTTACTTATTATTGCCGAAGACGTTGAAGGCGAAGCGCTCGCAACACTTGTTGTGAATAACATTCGTGGTATCTTGAAAGTGGCTGCTGTAAAGGCGCCGGGTTTTGGTGATCGTCGTAAGGCGATGCTTGAAGACATCGCAATTCTTACCGGTGGTACGGTTATTGCCGAGGAGGTTGGTTTAAGTCTTGAGAAAGCAACGCTTGAGAATTTGGGCGAAGCTAAGAAAATCGAAATTGGTAAAGAAGAAACCACCATCATTGATGGTGCTGGACAGGCAGCTGCTATCGAAGGGCGTGTCAAATCGATCCGAAGCCAAATTGAAGAGTCTTCAAGCGATTACGATCGTGAGAAGCTACAAGAGCGCGTAGCTAAGCTTGCCGGCGGGGTTGCTCTCGTCAAAGTTGGTGCGGCGACTGAGGTGGAAATGAAAGAAAAGAAAGCGCGCGTAGAAGATGCGTTGCATGCGACACGTGCCGCAGTAGAAGAGGGCATTGTCGCGGGTGGCGGTACGGCTTTTGTTCGCGCTCGTAAGGCTATTGACGCCCTCAAGGGTGACAATTCTGATCAAGATGCAGGTATTCGTATCGTGGTTCGTGCGCTAGAAGAGCCTCTTCGCACAATTGTTAACAACGCTGGTGATGAGGCTTCTGTTGTTCTTAACAAGGTTGTTGAGGCCAAAGGCAATGTTGGGTACAACGCAGCTTCTGGTGAATACGGTGATATGTTTGAAATGGGTGTTCTCGACCCGACTAAAGTGACGCGCACTGCGCTTCAAAATGCTGCGTCGGTGGCTTCATTGATCCTGACTACGGATGCTATGGTTGCTGAAGCGCCTAAAGAAGAAGGTGCTGCTGGTGGCGGCATGCCGGATATGGGTGGCATGGGTGGTATGGGTGGTATGGGCGGCATGATGTAAGTCATTTTCGCTTTATGTTCTAATGAAAACGCCAGGTCTGACCTGGCGTTTTTTTGTCTTAATAAGCTCACCGTGACCAAACTAGAGTGTTACTATCTTCGTTAATTATAAGAAAATTAGGACGTAAATCAAAAAGGGAGGGGTATGAAAAGTGCTCAAGACTACTGGCAGGCGAATATAACGATTTTGTCAAAGTGCCTAGTTGTATGGTTTGTTTGCTCTTACGGGTTCGGCATTCTTCTTGTTGAACAATTGAACGCTATTTCCATAGGCGGCTATCAACTAGGTTTTTGGTTCGCGCAACAAGGTTCAATTTACGTTTTTCTAATTTTAATTTTCTATTACGTTAAGCGCATGAACCGTTTGGATCGTGAATTTGATGTCGACGAAGAATAAGGGGCATGAATATGGATCTCACGACAATTACATATCTTATTGTTGGTCTAACCTTTGCCCTTTATATCGGCATTGCAATCGCGGCGAGAGCGGGTACCACCAGTGAATTTTATGTGGCTGGTAAAGGTGTTAATCCGATTTTAAATGGGATGGCTACAGCGGCAGATTGGATGTCAGCAGCCTCCTTTATATCACTGGCAGGTCTTATAGCTTTTAATGGGTATGACGCCTCTGCCTACCTTATGGGCTGGACGGGGGGGTACGTCCTTTTAGCCTTGCTGCTGGCACCGTATCTGAGAAAATTCGGCAAATTCACGGTACCAGAGTTCATTGGTGATCGATTTTATTCGAAAGCGGCGCGCATTATTGCGGTCATTTGCTTGATCGTTGCATCAATCACTTATGTAATTGGTCAGATGAAGGGGGTTGGTGTAGCGTTCTCGAGATTCTTGGATGTGGGCTACGATACTGGGCTTTTTGTAGGAATGTTTATCGTTTTCTTTTACGCAGTTCTCGGCGGAATGAAAGGGATTACATATACTCAAATTGCTCAATATGTCGTACTCATTTTTGCTTATACAGTGCCAGCAGTCTTTATTTCACTGCAGATTACGGACAACCCATTGCCTCAATTGGGGCTGGGGAGTTCTGTCGCGGACGGCACACCATTGCTTGCTAAGTTAGATCAAGTTTTAGTCGAAATTGGATTTGCCGAGTATACGATTCAGGAAGGCTCAACTCTTAATATGATGGCTCTAACGCTATCGTTAATGATTGGAACGGCAGGTCTTCCTCACGTGATCGTACGTTTCTTCACGGTGCCAAAAGTTAAAGATGCGCGTTCTTCAGCAGGGTGGGCTTTAGTGTTTATAGCGATCCTTTATACAACCGCACCGGCGGTAGGGGCGATGTCATTTTTTAATTTGATAAATACGATTCAACCTGGGGAAACAGGCCAGACAGAGAGTAATCTGGTGTACGAGGAGCGACCAGAATGGTTTAAGAAATGGGAGACGACAGGCTTGTTGCAGTTCGAGGACAAAAATGGGGATGGTCGTGTCCAATATTACAATGATAAAAACGCAGATTTCGCGGAAACTGCTAAGGAATATGGCTGGAATGGAAATGAATTAGTGAAAGTTGACCGAGATATTATGGTTTTGGCAAATCCAGAAATCGCTAATCTGCCAAACTGGGTGGTCGCGTTAGTGGTAGCTGGTGGTCTTGCGGCGGCATTATCGACTGCAGCAGGTTTGTTGTTGGCTATTTCCTCTTCGATATCGCATGATTTATTGAAAGGGGTATTTAGGCCGGGAATTTCCGAAAAGAATGAGTTAAGGGCTGCTCGGGTCTCGATGGGTGTTGCGATTCTTATTGCGGGATACCTTGGGATGAATCCACCAGGATTCGCGGCCCAGGTTGTGGCGCTTGCGTTTGGTTTGGCAGCTTCTTCGATATTCCCAGCACTTATGATGGGTATTTTTAATAAGCGCATGAATAGCCAGGGGGCAATTGTTGGGATGTTGGTGGGTCTATTGAGCACGCTGATCTATATCTTCGTATTCAAAGGTTGGTTCTTTGTTCCTGGAACGAACACATTACCTAATACGCCTGATAATTGGTTATTTGGAATTCAGCCAGAAGCCTTCGGTGCGGTTGGGGCGTTGCTTAATTTTGGTTCCGCTTGGCTGGTGTCCAAAGTCACTGCTCCTCCTCCGGCGCACATTCAAGCTCTGGTTGAGGATATACGTGTGCCTCGCGGTGCTGGGGCCGGATCCGGCCACTAAAGCTAGTGGAGCTTTCTTAAATGGGGGCGGCTAGATGCCGCTCTTTTTTATTTTTTATAGTAAGCGGGAATACTTATGAGACAGTCGTTAAAACACCTGGCTGACTTTCGTGACGATCCGATGAATTGGCTCGCCGCCTTAGCCTTTTTTACCCCAGCTTTTTTCTTGATCCTCAAAGGTAGCGCCACCACCAGCCTGTTCTTAATGTTTTTTATTTGTAGTTGGTCGATTATTAAAACCCCTAAACATTACTTTGCTGCTCGAGGGTCTCAATTTTGGATGCTAATTTTATGTTTTTTATCCCCTTTTCTTGCTGAATTACTTGCCCAAATTGGGCGGGGAAGCTTCATAGGCTCGAGCCTCGATGGACCCTCTAGAGCGATCTTGGCGGCAGGTGTATTCGTCTACCTTTCTAAAAAAGACTGTACAAATTTGCTTTCTGCATTGAGCATTGGTTCGGCTGTTGGCATTGTGCTGGTGTTTCTGTATTTGCAGGTTTTTCCGGAATACTATTGGGCTAATCGGGCTGCTACGCATTTTGTAGATCCAATTACGCTCCCGTGCTATACGGTTGTTTTGCTAGGGCTTTATTTGTTTGGAGATTATTCAAAGATCCCTAAAAAAGTTAGCAATTTCGTAACGTTGCTGATTTCAATATTAACGATATATATCGCGATTGAATCTCAGTCGCGTAGCGCTTGGGTTGCCGGAATTGTTTTGGCCGAAGTCTATCTTTTGTATTCGTTCAGAGCCTCGTTAATGAAACAGATCCTAGCCACGCTGGCTCTAGCACTCGGTGTTTTTGCAATTTTTACTTTTTCTGATGTTGTTAGCAGTAGATCGTCAGAGGCTTATGTGGGGCTGGCTTCATTCTTGGGAGAAGGCAGAGGACAGAACTCGTCTACCGGCCAACGGATGATATTATTGTTAATCGATTTTGAGCTTATAAAAGCCAACCTTTTCTTTGGTGTTTCCGATGGCGCCATGCCTACTTTCGAATATTTAAAAGCGCTAATTCCATCCCTTAGTGCGCACATTTATGAAATAAAAACTCTTGCAGGATCCCATTCTGAGGTGTCTGCGCAATTGGTTCGTAAAGGTCTATTTTTGGGTATTTTTGCTCTATGGGGTCTTTTCGCGTACCCACTATACTTAATTATTCGTGGGTACATGGCGCAAAAGTTTTTAGACCGGACGTTACAAATGTTGCTTGGTCTCGTTCTCCCCGTGCTGATGTCTGCACTTACGATTCAGGTATTCAACTTAAAAATGACCATGTCGTTTTATATGTTGTGTCTAGCGATTATGTTTGCGTATTATTTTTCTAGGGTTGAGGTAAGCGAACATTCGCCTAAAAATTGTCCTTGAGAGATTTAAGAATCTTTTTGGCGAAACCCCGATTTTGATGTAAAATTCAGCCCCTATATTGATGGCCTGGTAGCTCAGTCGGTAGAGCAGAGGATTGAAAATCCTTGTGTCGGTGGTTCGATTCCGCCCCGGGCCACCACATTAAAAGTCCAACCCTTCTCGGTTGGGCTTTTTCACATCTGGCCTTTCCCCAAGCTGTGCGCGGTTTCCGTCGATTTTGCGTGTGCCACGGGCACCGACAGGCCAGTCACGAAACGCGTGCTTCCTCGCCAACCCGCAGGCGTTATTGGGGAACGTTCGATGGAATGTTAATCTCCGCCATCATATTAAAAGTCCAACCCGTCGCAATTGGATTTCTCCACATTTGGGTTTTCCCTGGCTTGCGGGTGGAGCATCTTTCGTTTTGCGTGTGCCACCGAGCCTCGCAGGCGAGCGGAAACAACGAGTCGCCTCGCCAGCTTGGATATTTTCTCTACCCGTTCTCAAAACATGTCAGCGGGATTTTCCAGCCGAGCTCGCACAAAAACATTTTCTCGGCAAGTAAATATTGGCAATTTGCCGTATCAGGTGGGGCATTGCTGGGTCGCCGGCACAAACCCAGCTGATAAGCCCGACTCAGTATTGCTTTTGTGATAGAAAAGGTTTTTCAACGCCATGCCGATATGGCACAATTAAGGAACTTTCGTAAATTTTACTAGCTTCTCGAACTTTGTTAGAGTTATATTCATACAGTGCACTTGTTAATTGAGCAACGGCATGGCGGTAGCGTGCCAATTACTTTGATCCTCGCATCCTCACTTCAGAAGTTTTCAGAAGTGGGCTGATTTCCAAGAGTGAGCCCGGGTCGAAGTTGTGCGCTGATTGCGCCAGACGTCGCAGGTCTTCCAGCGCACTTTGGCTAAGGGTTTGGCTGCTAGTCCGCGTGGCATGAATTTCTGCTTCCAAGCCCTTGTCGAAAAGGGCTGGATTAAGATGCAAGACTTGCTCAAGATCAAGTTACGCTATGCTCATTTGGCCGCGCTTACTGAACTGACCAAAAAGTCAAAGTTTGCGACGGAGTTTTTGAAAAATATGATGGTGGAATGCGAGGTGCTTCAAGCGGAGATTGATTCATTAGGGACTGGATTTAATTTTAAAGTGTGTTGTGCAAAGAGATTGAAAACTCAATGAACGTACTTCTTACCGGTGGGACTGGCTACATTGGCAGCCACGCTGCAGTCGCACTGGTGGAGCTGGGACACCAAGTGGTCCTATATGACAACTTGACAAACAGCAGTGAGGCCGTGGTTGAAAAGCTTGAGCAGGTGGCTGACCAGCGGATGCCCTTTGTAAAAGGTGACGTGCGCGACACAAAGTTTCTAATAGACGCTCTCGGAGATTACAGCATTGATGCCGTCATCCACCTCGCGGGATTAAAAGCGGTTAGTGATTCGATTAAAAAGCCCGTTGATTACTACGCAAACAACGTACAGGGTACGATCAGTTTGCTTCAAGCCATGCGGGCGCAACAACTCAAGACATTGGTCTTTAGCAGTAGTGCCACTGTGTACGGCCATCCGCGGTATCTACCGCTGGATGAAAGTCATCCAACCTGCGCCACCAACCCTTACGGCCGTAGCAAGCTTCAAATCGAAGAGATGCTGAGGGACGTCGCCGCATCAGACCCTCAGTCGCGCATTGTCTGCCTGCGTTATTTCAATCCGGTGGGGGCGCATGAAGGCGGCTTGATTGGCGAAAAACCAAACGGGGTGCCAAGTAATCTGATGCCCTTTATCGCTCAGGTTGCTGCAGGGAAACGAACGGAGTTGAGCGTCTTCGGTGGTGATTACCCCACCCCAGATGGCACAGGCGTTAGGGACTACATTCATGTCATGGATCTGGCCGAGGGGCACGCGGCGGCATTGAGCTTTCTGTCACAAAACGTTGGCTGGCATGCCATCAACCTTGGTAAGGGAAAAGGCTACAGCGTACTTGAGCTGGTCCGAGTCTTTGAAAAGGCATCCGGTCACCAAGTGCCCTATACGCTGGTCGCCCGTCGTGCTGGTGATGTGGCGGCATGTTATTCCAACCCCGAAAAGGCTTTTAAACTATTGAACTGGGCAGCTAAACGCACTGTGGAAGAAATGTGTGCCAGCACATGGCGACTCCAGCAGTCAGTTGAAATTAAATAATGCCATGAGTTTCCGTTTTGGGTTTTTTAATTTATCCTTGCTCCTCTGGCGCCACATCTTGCCAAGACGGCACAAACAGATAGCTTTATTTGTCATCACCATGGTACTCACCTTTTTCGACCAAATTGCGAGTGTCGGCGCAACCAATAAAGTATGACGCGTCTACTCAAACTAATTATCTCGGTGCTCAAATCGTTACGCCTCCGGCGCAACCGAGCGGTGCGCTTTTGTCGCAGTCTTGAGGTCATGCGCCCGATTAAGTTCGAAGTAGACAAAACGAGCAATATTCGCTGCAGGCTTGTTTGCGAAGATAGTACTTTCATTGTCGGTAATAGCGTGGCTATCGAGGGAGGAAGCAGTATCCATGTTTCTCAGGGCGGAGTCATGCATCTGAAATCTGGTGTCAAGATCGGCCCGAACTCAGTTCTGGGGGTTGCCGCATCAAAACTTATTATTGGTGAAAATACTACTTTCCATCATTCGGCAACTCTTTTGGGAAGTGTGACAATCGGTAGTAATTGCCTGTTCGCGCCAAATGTCACAATCCTGACAAGTACACATGTAGCCGAAGATCGGAGGTCGATCCGGGAGCAGGACGCTGAATACCTCCTAAAGCACGGAGCTCTCCCCGACTTCCCGGTCTGCATAGCTGACGACGTATGGGTAGGACTAAACGTAATCATTCTGCCTGGGGTTACTCTGGGCAAGGGCTGCGTCGTTGGGGCCGGAGCGGTGGTGTCGAAAGACTTCGAGCGTTATAGTGTCATCGGTGGTGTGCCGGCCGAGCTGATTCGAGTAAGATAATTATGAGTAAATTCAATTCCAGATTCCAGTATCCGCACAGCACTCCAGGAGAGAAGCGGGCGCTCGCACTTTTAGGCGGGAGCCGGCTCATAGAGTTCCTGTTTGCAGCACGAAAGTGGCGAGCTTTCTACTTGGCCGCGCTAAAACGATCAATACGTTCCTTCTCGGGCCGCTTCAGCCATATCGAATTTCGTGGACGAGTCGACATTCCAGACGGTTTCAGTTTTGACGAGTCTCGTGGGGAGCCAAGAGGTATCCCAGTGAAGGGTAAGCACTTCAGTCTGGGCTATGACATCACTTTCGAGTGTTTGCCAGATGACGTTCGGAGGCAGATTCTGGCATTCCGAAGCATCCTTGAATGCTTCTTCGCTTCCGAGGTGAATGTGGGCAATCCTTACTTATGGCGTAATAGCCACGTTCCTTTAGGAGACTACTCAGCCAACGAGGAAGTGTTCGCCGACGCCTTTCATCAGGACCTCGTTTTTGACCAGTTTAACGCTCAGATTTTCTTTCTTTTGCAGGAAACCAATGAAGAACATGGCCCTTTCGAACACCTCCAGTCCGATGTGCAGCGCCGCGAAATGCACTTCTACCGGAAGCGCGATCGCAAGGCGCCGCTTACCGCTTCGTCCAAGTTGATCGGACGCCGAGGTGATTACTGCCTGATTAGCACGGGGACGACGCTGCATAGGGCCAACAACCCTGATCAAGGTAAGTTCAGGGACATCATGAGTATCCCTTTTTTTCCGGCTTATACGGGAATTGGTCGGCCAATGAAGTCGCTTGCTGAGGTAGTGGATTGACGTGTGAAGCTCATACTCATTTCCGGTGCCAAAGGTTCGCACTTGTATGAGCTCTTATAAAAAGCTCTGGAGACTCCTAACGGGGGAGCAGCGGCGTTCCGCCTCACTGCTGCTTGTTTTGATGCTGATGGGCATGGTATTGGAGACCTTCAGCATCGGCCTGATTATTCCTGTGCTTGGATTTTTGACCGCACCCAGCGCAGAAAATTCGGCTTGGCTTCGCCCATTGTTCGAACTTTTGGGTCAACCGGCCGAAGGCACTTTGGTTCTCTTTGTTATGGCTGCTCTTGGCTTAACCTATGTCGGGAAGTCCGCATTCCTCACTTTGCTCGCATGGCGCCAGTCTGGTTTTGTGTTTGGGGTTCAGTCCAATCTGTCCTACCGCCTATTTTCTGGTTACTTACTTCAACGTTACGCATTTCATCTAAAGCGTAACTCGGCCCAGTTGATCAATAACGCTACCACCCAGATTGGTGCTATTACCGGCGTAGTTCAGCAAGGTATGACCGTTGTCGCTGAAGCGTTAGTAATTTTTGGCATCTCCGTGTTGCTCATATGGGTTGAACCATTAGGCTCGTCCTTGGTGGCGGTGGCGCTGGGTGTCGCCGGCTGGTTCTTCTCTCAGCAGACCAAGGCTCGGATTACTAAATGGGGAAGATCGAACTATTTTCACGAGGGACTCAGGATCAAGCACCTGCAGCAAGGCCTAGGTGGCGTCAAGGAGGTTAAGGTGCTCGGTCGCGAGGACGGATTTATGGAGCAGTATCAGGTGCACAACGAAGGTGCGGCAAGGGCAGGACGGAAACAATTCACGCTGCAAGCCTTGCCTCGGGTATGGATGGAGTTGTTGGCGGTGTGTGGGTTGATCACGCTCGTCAGCGTCATGGTCCTGCACGGGAAGCCGCTGTCGGAGCTGCTGCCTACGTTGGGCTTGTTCTCCGTGGCAGCGTTTCGTCTGATACCATCAGTGACGCGCGTGCTTGTTTCTCTTCAAGGAGTCCGTTTCGCCCTCCCAGCCATCGACATTCTTTCTTGTGAATTCGACGGCTTTGGACGAGAGGCGGCGCCAGAGGGCACGAAGCTCCTTCCCATTCGGGAAGCGATAATGATCCAGAACCTCGATTTTAGTTATTCTGCCGCCGATCGACTTGTCCTGAACGACATCACCCTCACCATTCCGCGGGGTTCCTCAGTCGGCTTTATCGGTGGTAGCGGAGCGGGGAAAAGTACGCTGATCGATATCATGCTCGGCTTATTGATTCCCGTCGACGGGGCGATCAAGGTCGACGGCGTGGACATTCAACAGGACCCGCGAGGCTGGCAAGGGCAGATTGGATATGTGCCGCAGTCCATTTTTCTGATCGACGATACATTGCGACGTAACATTGCGTTCGGTCTATCGGACGAAGTTATCGATGATGCCGCCGTCTGGCGGGCTTTGCGTGCAGCTCAGCTAGAGGCCTTCGTAAGCAGCTTGCCTAACGGGCTCGAGACCGAAGTAGGTGAGCGCGGCGTGCGCCTGTCCGGAGGACAAAGGCAGCGTATCAGTATCGCGAGGGCGCTGTACCACGACCCTGAGGTGCTGGTGCTGGACGAGGCGACCAGTGCGCTCGATACTGATACGGAACGAGGCGTCATGGACGCTGTTGTCGGCCTGCATGGGCGCAAGACAGTTATTATCGTGACGCACCGCCTGAGTACAGTCGAACATTGTGACAAGGTGTTTAGGTTGGATGGCGGATCCTTGAAGGAGGTGCGCTCCACACCCACGGAAACTAAGAAGGATTTAGCTTGAGAAAAGTTTTAATTACAAGGGCAGATAGTACTAAGGCGCTCGATATACTGGGTTGGTGTCCTCCATCTGTCTCTTATACACATCTGACGCTGCCGACGATATGCAGTGTGTAGAT
>CAJXOL010000046.1 GCA_913057675.1 uncultured Pseudomonadota bacterium
CTACACACTGCATATCGTCGGCAGCGTCAGATGTGTATAAGAGACAGGTTCAATTGGTGTTACGAGCGTATCGCTTACTTTAAGGCGCCGGGGTGGGTATTATTTATGGATGCGCTCCCGCTAGGGACTTCAGCAAAGGTTCAAAAAGTTAATATTTTCCCTGCTGGGATGGATCCGCGTCAGCAGGATGGGGCCATCGACTTGAGGTCGCAAAAAAAACAAAAAATATAAACCACATAGAGCAAATTAAATCTTAGGAAAAAACATGCCATTGATGCCATTAAACGAAAATATGAGTGCAGGCGTGATAGCTCGCTTTTTAAAATCTCAAGGTGTTGATCGAATCTTTTCTTTATGTGGCGGACACATTATGCCTATTTGGATGCGCGCTGATGCGGAGGGGATTCAAATTATTGATGTCCGTGATGAGCGAGCTGCAATTTATATGGCTCATGCCCATAGCGAGTTAACAGGCAAGCTCGGTGTTGCGTTAGTCACAGCAGGTCCAGGGGTTACCAATGCTATGACTGGAATTGCTAACGCACATGTTGCTCGGGCTTCTATTCTTGTTTTGTCAGGGCTGCCTCCTAGGCCGCAAGAAAATCGTGGGGCGCTGCAAGATATCGCGCACACGGATCTTCTTAAATCAATCACCCGTTACGCTCGAACCGTTCGCCAATCTAGTTTGGTGTTGCAAGAGCTTGACGAGGCAGTTTCTAGGGCTATGGGTGCTGGAGGAGAGCCTGGGCCTGTGTATCTCGATTTTCCAACGGATGTGCTTAGAGAAGAGGTGCCTAAGCCTATTCAGATGTTGGAACACTTTAGGCCTAAGATTGTTCGGCCATTACTTCCCCACGCGGATGATGTTTCGGCAGCAATAAAAATATTATGGGGCGCTAAAAAGCCGTTAGTAATTTCTGGGCGAGGAGCTCGTGGTGCCCAAAAAGAGCTTTGTGAATTTTTAGATAAGCTTGGTGCGGCATATCTTGATACCGGCGAGAGTAAGGGTTTGGTGCCAGATAGTCACCCATCCGTTGTCGCGGCAATGCGGGGTAAAGTCATGGGCGATGCCGATGTTATTGTGACTTTAGGTCGACGTCTGGATTTCCAACTTGCTTACGGATCTCCGGCTGTTTTTGGTTCGGCTAGGTTCGTCCGAATAGGAGACGTGCCGACAGAAGTGCGTGACAACAGGCGTGGAGATGTGGAGATTCATGCAAATCCTGCTAAAACTTTGGAAGCTATTAATCAGTGCGTGGGAACGCAAGCCTCTTCCGTAGACAGGGAATGGGTCAAGTCACTTCGTTTAAAGCACGAGGAGCGAGCGCAACGTTTGGCTGAATCGATGTTGATCGCCCCATCCGATGAGCAGGGGCGCATTCATCCGAATAGAGTGCTTGCCGAGCTGCAAAAGCAAATGGGTAAAGATTCGATTGTTGTTGCCGACGGCGGTGATTTTCTTGCTTTTGCACGGGTGGGGTTGAGTGTGGGGACGTATCTTGATCCAGGTTCGCTCGGGTGCATTGGAATCGGAACTGCTTTTGGTATTGCCGCCAGCCTGGCTTGTCCCGGAAAAGATGTTGTGGTGGCGACTGGAGATGGGGCATTTGGATTTAATGCTATGGAAGTTGATACTGCCGTGCGTCACAAGGCGCCTGTATTGATCGTCGTAGCTAATAACGGAGCATGGCAAATCGAGGTTCATGATCAAACTGATACGCACGGTAAAGTGGTCGGGACTAAGCTGCAGGTATCAGATTATGCGCAGATGGCGCAGGCTTTCGGTATGTACGCAGAGAGGGTAACGTCCGCAGATGATCTTGAGGGTGCTCTAAAGCGGGCAATGCAAAACAGGCCAGCGCTACTGGATGTTTTAGTGACTCCCGAGGCAAAATCTTCAGACGCAAAAACTGGTTTAGCTTGGGTGCCTGATCTCCAGGCTCTTGCTGCATGGGATGATGCGGAAAGAGCCTGGCGCGAGGATTAGCGGTTTAAATAATTGTTTAATGCTTGGCTGTCCCCAATATACTTTCCGTTAATGAATATTTGCGGTACGGCCTGCTCGCCCGTAACGGCGCCAATGATACGGTTTCGCGTTTGATGTGAAAGGGGTATCTCGGCATAATCAAAACCAGCCTTTGTTAATGCTTCTTTTGCTTCTGCGCAGAAGGAGCAACCTTCTTTCGTGAAAATGGCGACTTGGTCGGGTTTTGCGGCTTTTGGGTTAATGTATTTGAGCATGGTATCTGCATCGGATACCTCAAATGGATCACCCGGCACATCAGGCTCGATAAACGCTTTTTCTACTACGCCATTTTTAACGAGCATGGAGTATCTCCATGAGCGTTTGCCGAATCCGAGTGCGCTTTTATCAACTAACATGCCAAGTTGTTCTGTGAACTCACCGTTGCCGTCGGGTAACAGGCGAACATTCTGAGACTCTTGGTCTTTTGCCCATTCATTCATTACGAAAGTGTCGTTGACTGATAGACATACAATTTCGTCCACTCCGTTTTCAAAAAAAACTGGAGCTAATTCGTTATAACGAGGTAAGTGTGAGGAGGAACAGGTGGGTGTGAATGCTCCTGGAAGCGAAAAGGCGACTACTGTTTTATTGTGAAATACGTCCTGAGTTGTCAGTGTCTTCCATTCATCGTTATCGCGAATTTTAAAATCAATCAAAGGGATTTTATTACCCTCAAAGTTTTTAAGTGTCATTTGTGTCTCCGTATTAATTTGGTAATTATGAATTTGTAGATCCGTATTGTGCGGGCAACCCAGTTATCGATCCAACAAATAAAAAAATAATATTTAATCGACTGAGTCGATCACAAGGGCAGCAAGTCAGAGGTTGTTTGTCTTTCAATTTATCGGTCGTTGTTAATTTTCTTTATTTGCCCGTATGACCGAAATTTTTTCAATACGGTTTGCATTTCTTTTTTGGATAATATTTTTGGTATTCCCACTTGCAATGCTCTCCAGTATTGTTCGCATAGCGCTTCTACTTCGACGGCTAGCTTGAGCGCGCTTTCGAGCGTTTCGCCGACACAGATCATCCCATGGTTGGCTAACAGGCAAGCTTTGCGGTCCTTAAGTGCTGAAAGTGCATAATTAGAAAGTTTTTGTGTCCCGAATGTGGTGTACGGCGCACATCTGATGTTGTCGCCGCCACACACTGCGACCATGTAATGAAATGCTGGGATCGCTATCCGAAGGCAAGAAAGGGAGGTTGCGAAGCTCGAGTGCGTATGCACGATCGCCCCTACGTCAGAACGATTTCGGTAGATATCGTGATGGAAGCGCCATTCAGAGGAAGGCGCGTATTTCCCATGAGGTTCGGTCAACGCATCAATGTAGACGATATCCTTAGGCTTGGTTATTTCATAGCGCAATCCCGAAGGGGTAATCAGGCATCCTTGATCATGTCGAGCGCTAACATTTCCTGAGGTGCCACGATTAATGCCTAACGTGTTCATTGCGATTGAGGTATCGATAATTTGGCGACGGATATTGATTGCTGTGGACATTTTTTAGCTCTTAATTTTTTATGAAGTGTATAACGCCATTTCCTCTGTCACTTTCCTGGCGAGTGAGTTCTCCTTCCCACCAGAGGAAATTAAGATGTGCAATTGCTTCACCCATTGCAAAAAATGTCTGGTAGGCGTCGAGGGTTCTCTCAAATAATGTCGGCAAAACCTGGAATGCATTTCGGGGTTCATCGCAAATAGAAAGTAGTGTATTGAGGCGCTCTTCGTGATGCATTTTAAGTTCTTGTATTCTTGAGTGCATACCGACAAATGGTAGGCCATGGGAGGGAAGTACGAGTGTATCCACCGGAAGGTCTTGAAATAGATCAATTGACGTTAAAAACTCCTTCAGTGGATTACTTTTATCGCTATGGGGCCAAACTGCAACATTGGTCGATATCTTGGGAAGTAACATGTCACCAGAGATAAGTACATGTTCTTTTTCGCAGAAAAGGGCAAGGTGCTCAGGGGAGTGGCCACTTCCCACTATGGCTTGCCAAGGCCTACCGCAAATATCTAATTTCTCTCCATTTGTTATTCTAAGGAAAGAGGTCGGTAGCGACCGCACTAATTCTTTGTAATGATCGCCCTTTGCTGCGACGTTACCAATTTCTTCGTCGGGCAGCCCATGTGCTTGAAATAACTTGCCGACTGCGCGCGTAGTATGAGTGGCGGCACCCTCGAATACGGCATGAGCTGTTAAGAATTCTGTGGGACTCATCCACACCGATGTGTTCGTGCGGTTACTCAACCAGTCGGCATTCCCTATATGGTCTGGATGGTAGTGAGTCACGATAATTTTGGAGATTTCAGACCCACCTAGCCCATCGTCTAAGATTCGCTTCCAACCGTCTTGGCTTCGCTCATCTGAAACCCCTGTATCCACAATAACCCACTTGTCATGGTCTTGGAGTAGCCAGGTGTTGATGTGGTCTAGAGCGAAGGGTAACTGGTGTCGACACCAGTAAACCTCATTGGCTACTTGCTGATGCGCTCCAGTCTTAGGAATTTCTGTAAAAGGAAAGCTGAGCGGCAACGGTGATAAATGAGGTGATGGTTTTGTAGACATTTAGAAGTCATAGGGCTTTAACCGCCCCCATTTTGAAATGTGCTTGGATAATGTTAATTATATAGATGTAAGTCTACTGAGGCTAAAAACCCTGAGTAAAAGGATTTCCCGCGGCGACGTATAATAATCATCAAATAAAGTCATATTTAGATTGCCGTCATGCCCGCTTTTTTTGTCTAGCTAGATGTCACTTGTATGAAAAATTTTAAGAGGTTGAATAACAATGAATGAACACGATGTGGTGATTGCCTCGCTTGCACGAACTCCAATGGGGGGGTTTCAGGGGGTCTTCAAAAATCTAACGGCATCTGAATTAGGCGCTGTATCCATTAAAGCTGCAGTGCAGCGGGCTCAAATATCTGCGGACTTAATCGAAGAGGTGGTTATGGGTTGCGTGTTGCCTGCAGGACAGGGGCAGGCACCGGCTAGACAGGCGTCGCTTGGAGCAGGGCTGCCGCTCTCAGTCGGTTGTACTACGATCAATAAAATGTGTGGTTCAGGAATGAAGGCAGTGATGTTGACGCATGATTTGATTAAGGCAGGGAGCGCTCAAGTTGCTGTGGCTGGAGGTATGGAGAGCATGACGAATGCGCCTCATCTTTTGCCGCGCGCCCGATCCGGCTACCGACTAGGGCATCAGGAGGTGAAGGATCATATGTTTCTGGATGGGCTTGAAGATGCCTATGACAAGGGACGCTTGATGGGCGCTTATGCGGAGGATTGTGCTGGTTCATACCAATTTTCGAGGGAACAACAAGACGCTTTTTCGATAGAATCTCTAGAGCGCGCCAAGAGGGCCAACGAGGATGGTTCATTTGATTGGGAGATTATTCCGGTTGACATTTCTGTCAGAGGAAAAGACGAGTTTATCAGTCGAGATGAACAGCCTTTTAAAGCTGATTTAGCAAAGATTCCAATGCTTAAACCCGCCTTTAAGAAGGACGGGACGGTAACTGCGGCGAATTCGAGTTCGATTTCTGACGGTTCGGCGGCATTAGTATTGATGTCTCGAAAAGCTGCAAATGAGTTTGGTATAAAGCCTCTTGCTCGTATAGTTGCCCATTCGACACACGCCCAAGAGCCTGGACTGTTTACTACAGCGCCGATTGGTGCTTTAGAAAAGATTTTTGTCAAAAGTGGTTGGTCCGCTAAAGACGTTGATCTTTTTGAGATAAACGAAGCTTTTGCCGTTGTGCCTATGGCGGTGATGGAAGCGCATAAACTTGATCATCAAAGAGTTAACGTACATGGTGGAGCCTGTGCACTTGGTCATCCTATTGGTGCATCGGGCGCCAGAATTTTAGTGACGCTAATCGGAGCGTTACGTAAGACGGGGGGGCGCAGAGGTGTGGCATCTCTGTGTCTTGGGGGTGGCGAGGCAACTGCGGTGGCGCTTGAAATAGAGAGCCTTTAGCGGTTAAATATTTGATCATTTGGTTCAATAGGGAGTTTTGATATGGAAGCTAGCACTAACGAAATCGAATTCTATTTTGATTTTTCTTCGCCATTTGGATACTTTGCGGCTACTAAGATTAAGGCGATTGGCGATGAGTTTGGCCGGGAAATTTCTTGGAAACCATTTATGATTGGTGCCGCACTCAAAGTGACAGGTGGTATGCCTCTTCCGATGGTGCCTTTGAAAGGTGAGTATTCGAAAAGAGATATGGAGCGTACTTCAAGACTATGGGGTATCCCTTATCAAGAACCTGTTAAGTTTCCGATTTCTAGTCAAGCGCCTTGCCGCTTAATCTATTGGCTGCAAACCGCAGCACCAGAAAGGCAAGAAGAGGCAATTTTAAAATTGTATGAGGCTTATTTTGTGCAAGGGTTAGATATATCCTCGCCTGAAGTTGCCGCCCAGGTGATTTCATCAATTAAGGGGTCTGAGGAGGAGTTGATTGCCGCAACACAGGATCCGGAAATGAAATCGCGGTTGAAAGATGAATGTGATTTGGCTATTCAAAAAGGTGTTTTTGGATCTCCATATGTAATTGTCGATGATGAGCCGTTTTGGGGCGCTGACCGCCTCGAACAGGTTAGAGAATGGTTGCGAACTGGTGGCTTCTGAGAGGTGCAAAAATGATGTTAAAAAAAGGGGTTAAGGAATTAGTCTTAGAAGCAAATGAGGCGGTTCAAACCATACCGATTGATGAGGCTGTTGCAAAAGTTGATGATCCCGATACGCTGTTCGTCGACCTTAGAGATGTCCGGGAGTTAGAGCGCGAAGGAATGATTCCTGGTGCATTTCATGCCCCGAGAGGAATGTTAGAGTTCTGGGTTGATCCCGATAGCCCCTACTACAAAGAAGTCTTTGGTAGTGCTAAAAATTTTTATTTCTATTGCGCTTCAGCCTGGAGATCTGCTTTAGCGACAAAGGCGGTCCAAGATATGGGATTGGAAAATGTTGCACATATAGAAGGTGGATTCAATCAGTGGAAAAAAGTTGGTGGTCCAATTTCCGAAAGATCTAAAGTTGTAGCGAAATGACTAAAATTAAAACCAAATTAAATGTTCGGTCTGAGGGGTTTTTTAGTAACCGGACCTCGATGGAAGCATTGGTAGCAGACTTAAAGAAAAAATATGAGCAAGTCTGCGTGGGTGGGTCCGAGGCGGCACGGGCCAAGCACCTAGCTAGAGGAAAGCTTCTGCCGCGCCAAAGAATTGATGCGTTGCTAGATGACGGAGCTCCGTTTCTAGAGCTGTCGCAGCTCGCCGCTTATGGCATGCATGACAACGCAGTTCCCTCAGCAGGAATTGTTACAGGAATAGGAAGAGTGTCCGGAGTAGAGTGCATGATTGTGGCTAACGACGCCACAGTTAAGGGAGGCACTTATTTTCCAATGACAGTTAAAAAGCATCTCAGAGCTCAAGAAATCGCGCATCAAAATAATTTGGCGTGTATTTATCTCGTTGATTCTGGCGGGGGAAACCTTCCTAATCAGGATGAAATCTTTGCGGATAGAGAGCATTTTGGCCGTATATTTTTTAACCAAGCAAATATGTCGTCCGAAGGAATCCCACAGATTGCATGTGTAATGGGTTCATGCACCGCGGGCGGAGCTTATGTGCCTGCAATGTCAGATGAGTCTGTAATCGTCAAGCAACAAGGTACTATCTTTTTGGGCGGCCCACCTTTGGTGAAAGCAGCTACTGGGGAAGTTGTGAGCGCAGAGGATCTCGGCGGGGCGGACGTTCATGCGAGAGTATCAGGGGTTGTGGATCACTATGCACAAAATGATCACCATGCGCTTGAGACCGTGAGAACCATTGTGGGTAACTTAAACCGAACGAAATCAGTTGCTTTAAAAGTTCTGAATCCAGTTGAACCACTGTACGCGCCGGAAGAAATATATGGGGTTATTCCACAAGACTCCCGTAAGCCATACGACGTGAGAGAAATTATTGCTCGTGTTGTGGATGGCAGTGAATTCGATGAGTTTAAGGCGCTATATGGCACAACACTCGTGACGGGGTTTGCGCGCATTAACGGTTATCCTGTAGGGATCATAGCTAACAACGGTATTTTATTTTCTGAGTCTTCTCTTAAGGGAGCTCATTTTATTGAGCTGTGTTGTCAGCGTAAAATTCCGTTAGTCTTTTTGCAAAATATTACTGGATTTATGGTGGGTCAAAAATATGAATCCGGTGGTATTGCAAAGGACGGCGCGAAGTTGGTCACTGCGGTAGCTACCGCTAAAGTACCTAAATTCACTGTGATCATTGGAGGTAGTTTTGGCGCAGGCAACTATGGAATGTGTGGGAGGGCTTATTCGCCACGCTTCCTTTGGATGTGGCCTAACGCCAGGATTTCAATAATGGGTAGTGAGCAGGCGGCAAGTGTGTTGTCAACGGTGAAACGTGAATCTATGGAGCGTTCAGGGCAAACGTGGTCGGCCGCTGAAGAGGAGTCTTTTAGACGTCCGTTAATGGAGCAATACGAGCACCAAGGACACCCTTATTATGCGACTGCTCGGCTATGGGATGATGGCATTATTGATCCGGCGCAGACTCGGAGAGTTCTGAGTCTAGCAATATCCGCAGCGCTCAATGCGCCTATTTCTGACACGCGCTTTGGCGTATTTCGAATGTAATGAAAGGGACTTATGATTTATACAACCCCAGAACATGATGTTTTACGAGAGCAAGTCGCTCGATTTATAGAGCGCGAAGTTGAGCCTCATGGGCTTCAATGGGAGGAGCAGGGCTTCACGTCAAGAGATGTGCTTCGAAAAATGGGAAAGCTCGGTTGGTTGGGTATGACTTATCCAAGTGAGTATGGTGGGGCTGAGACTGATTTTCTTACGTCTGTTGTTTTTCAAGAAGCACTATCTATGTCTACGTTCGGTGGCTTTATTGTTACTGTGTTGGTGCATACAGATATGGCTTCACCCCACTTAATCCATGCGGGGACCCCAGAGCAAATACAAACCTACCTACCGAGAGTTATTTCAGGTGAGCTAATTACGGCGGTGGGAATTTCTGAATCTGACGCAGGTTCTGATGTCGCGGGAATAAGAACAACAGCTCGACGGGATGGTAGTGATTGGGTGTTGAATGGTTCCAAAATGTTCATTACAAATGGTGTTCATGCTGATTTGTATTTTATCGCGGCTAAGACTGACCTCGATGCAAAAGGATCTCGTGGTATTTCGATGTTCCTTGTTGAAAAAGGTACTCCAGGGTTTTCGGTGGGCCGCAAACTAGATAAACAAGGTTGGTGCTCCTCTGACACTGCAGAATTGGTTTTTGATGATTGCCGCCTCCCCGCCCAGAACCTTTTAGGAGAGGAGAATCGGGGATTCTATGCGGTCATGAGTAATTTCCAAATTGAGCGTATTGCTCTGGGAGCAATGGCTATTGGGCATGCGCTAACTGCCTTAAGGTTAACTACGGAGTGGACTAAACAGCGTAAAGCGTTTGGCGGAGTTCTTTACGATAAGCAAGTCATTCGTCAACGATTAGCCATGCTCGCTTCAAAAACTGAAGCGGCTCGAGCACTCCTTTATCACTGCGCGTGGTTGGTTAATGAGGATAAAGAGTGTGTGAAAGAGGTCTCGATGTTGAAAGCCCTTACGGGAGAACTAGTCAATGAGGTGCTGTACTCGTGCCAACAGTTTTTTGGTGGAATGGGGTATATGAAGGAAAGTCCCATTGAGCGTCTTGTGCGCGATGCTCGAATTTTGGCAATTGGTGGCGGCGCGACTGAAGTGATGTTGGAAGAAGTTGCTAAGCGTTTGTACTATTAAGCTGAAGTGACGCGCATGTTAAAGACGATTGAAATTGAAAGACAGTCTAATGTCGCATGGATTTGGTTGAATCGGCCAGATGTTAGGAACGCATTTAACGACGTTATGATTCGAGAGCTAACGGAAGCATTTGTTATTTTGGGAGAAGATTCTTCGGTTAAGGTTGTTGTTCTTGCAGGACATGGAGTGTCGTTTTGCGCTGGTGCAGATTTAAATTGGATGAAACGAATGTCTCAGTATACGTTCGAGGAAAATCGCTCCGATGCTGGTAATTTGGCGAAGATGTTAGATACGCTATATCGACTGCCAAAACCCACGATTGCCCGGGTGAGCGGACATGTTTTTGCTGGCGGAATGGGGCTGGTATCTGCCTGTGATATTGCGATTGCTTCAAAAGAAACACAATTTTGTTTGTCAGAGGTGAGGATTGGACTCATACCCGCAACCATTGGTCCTTATATCATGTCTGCGATGGGTGTTCGTGCAGCACGCAGATACATGATGACTGCAGAGCGGTTTACCGCCGAAGACGCTTATCGCCTAGGGTTGGTGCATGAAATCGTTGATGCTAAGGCTTTAGACGAGATGGTTAACACTTTCGTCAAACATTTTAAGCAAGGTGGGTCTGAGGCGCATCGAGAGACGAAAGCGCTGATTGAAACAATTGATGAATCTTCCCTTGATCAGGCTTTGATTGACGAGACGGCAGTTCGTATTGCTCGTGTTCGAGCATCTAGTGAGGGGCAAGAAGGTATTAGATCTTTTTTAGAGAAAAGAAAACCGAATTGGGTGCGTAAGAATGAGCATTGACGTCGACTTATTCTAGGATGATGTATCTTTAAATAAGGGTGAACTCGATAAATTGCTAAACTCATTTTGAGGTGAATCCTAATTAATTAGCAGCTGTTTCGGTTTAGATCGAAGTTCGTTGTAATTCGTATTTGTTCTTACATACGATGTGTGGCTACTTAAAATAACTATGAGTGTTAGGTGCTGATGTTTTCAAAGATTCTTATCGCAAATAGAGGCGAAATTGCCGTTCGGATTGCCCGAACAGCGAAGAAAATGGGCGTGCAGACCGTAGCTGTATGTTCGGAAGTTGATGTGAATGCATTACACACGCGTGTGTGCGATCAAAGTGTGATGATTGATGGCGCATCGCCATCAGAGTCCTATTTAAATGGACAACGAATCGTCGAGGCTGCGCTATCAACGGGTGCTAAGGCTATTCACCCAGGATATGGATTCTTATCTGAAAATGCCGAATTTGCAGAACTTTGTGAAGCTAAGGGAATTAAGTTTATCGGTCCTTCTTCTAGCGTGATACGAGCTATGGGGTTAAAAAGCTCAGCCAAAACGATTGTTGAAAAAGCTGGAGTTCCTCTGTTGCCTGGTTATCATGGCGAGGCTCAAGGCGACGAAGTCCTGATAGCTGAAGCGAGTCGAATAGGTTTTCCTTTGCTGATCAAAGCGATTGCTGGTGGCGGTGGGAAAGGTATGCGCGTAGTTGATCGGGTAGATGATTTCATGACGGCGCTCGCTGGTGCGAGAAGAGAAGCCAAAAACAGCTTCAATAACGACCACGTTTTATTAGAGCGGTACATCAAAGCGCCACGTCATATTGAGGTACAGGTTTTTGCTGATCAGCAGGGCAATTATGTGCATTTGTTCGAGCGAGATTGTTCTCTACAAAGAAGATATCAAAAAGTCATTGAGGAAGCACCTGCCCCAGCAATTGATGTGGATATTCAAAACAATTTGGGAGAGACCGCTATTGCTGTTGCGAAAGCTGCAGGCTATGAGGGGGCGGGAACCGTAGAGTTTATCATGGATGAAAACCAGTGCTTTTATTTTATGGAGATGAACACTCGGTTACAAGTAGAGCATCCAGTTACGGAAATGATTACGGGGGAAGATCTTGTGGAGTGGCAATTAAGAGTTGCTTCTGGCGAGATGCTACCTAAAGAGCAAAAGGATCTTAAAGTAAAAGGTCATGCTATCGAGGCTAGAGTGTATGCGGAAAACCCAGTGCGTGATTTTCTTCCGGCTTCGGGACGCATACAGTATCTAAAGGAACGAATAGGTGCTGATCCTGACGTGCGCATCGATTCAGGCGTTCAGGTGGGTGATGACGTAGGTGTTTATTACGATCCTATGGTCTCCAAAATAATTTGTTGGGCTGAAACGAGAGAAGTTGCTTTAAATAAACTGAATGCCGCACTTGCGGATTATAAATTAGCCGGGATTCAAACTAATACTAATTTTTTAAGGGCATTGCTCTCCGTTCCCGATTTTATCGAAGCAGAGCAATATCCGGAAAATCTCAATACTGGCTTGATTGCTCGGCATATGAATAACTCAGTTCAACAAGAGATGATTTCGGCAAATGCTGTAGCTTTGTACATGGCAAACGAATTAAGGGGGATGTTTGGCGATCCGCTAACTTCAGGCCCATCTTCAGATCCTCACTCCCCTTGGCGACACGTCGATGGATGGCGGCTCAATCGTGAGGCAAGCCGTATTTTTAGATTCAGCTGTGTTGACCAAACGCACCATGTTGTATTGACTATGGGGTTGGGTCATATGCAATTTGTATTCGATGATATTGGGTATGAGCTTAATAGTGTGAGCTACAGTTCTGATGAAATACAGGTGAGGGTTTCTGGAATACTTTCTGAAGGTGTTGTTTGTGAAAGCGCCTCTGCTGTGACAATTTTCTGTGATGGTTTGACAACAGTCATATCACGATCCCAGTTTAATTTGGATGTGGATGAGGAGTCTGGGAATTTGCTGATTGCGCCTCTGCCTGGATGTGTTAGGCAGCTTTTAGTTAAGGTTGGCGAATCAGTAAAGAAAGAGCAGGCATTAGTTATAGTAGAGGCTATGAAGATGGAACATACGATTCTTTCGCCTAAGTCTGGAATTGTGACGGAGATATTTTACTCTGAGGGTGATCAAGTGCTAGAGGGTGTAGAGCTCCTGGCCTTAGAGGAAGACCAGACATGACCATTTTAAGCCACGTCAAAATGGTGGAAGTAGGGCCTCGAGACGGATTACAAAACGAAAAAACACATGTTCCGACTGACATTAAAGTAGAGCTCATTAACAAGCTTGCTGATGCTGGTTTGTCGGTGATTGAGGCAGGCAGCTTTGTATCTCCTAAGTGGGTGCCTCAAATGGCGGATACGAAAGAGGTGTTCAGGCAATTGGCAATACGCTCCGACGTTTGTTACCCAGTGTTGGTGCCCAATTTAAAAGGTTTGGAGGCGGCTGTGGAAGCCGGAGTACAAGAGATTGCTGGTTTCGCTGCAGCTAGTGAAATGTTCTCTCAAAAGAATACTAATTGTACGATCAAGGAGTCTCTAGAGAGGCAGAAAATAGTATGTGATGAGGCCATTCGATGCGGGTTACGCGTTCGTGGATACATATCTGTCGTGCTTGGTTGTCCTTATGAGGGGGATGTCAATCCTGCAGTTGTTGCGGATGTGGCCCAACAGCTGCACGAAATGGGTTGTTACGAGATTTCATTGGGCGATACCGTTGGTGTTGGGACGCCTCAAAGAACCAAGGATCTTTTTGAACATGTTTCGAAAGTTGTACCAGTGGAAAATCTCGGTGGGCATTTCCATGATACTTACGGTCAGGCTATTGCCAATATTTTCGCTTCGCTAGAGGTGGGTGTATCTATTTTTGATAGTTCTATAGCAGGCCTTGGCGGTTGTCCTTATTCGCCTGGCGCTACTGGGAATGTTTCAACGGAGGATGTGCTTTATATGTTGGAGGGTATGGGTATTGAAACGGGAGTTAACATGAATAAGCTGCTTATCGCGGCGGAGTATATATGCGACCACCTCGGACGACCAACATCCTCCCGAGCTGGGCGCGCACTCTTGTCCAAACGGTTGTGATATGAGTTCTATTGAATCACCATGTGTCGATATATGCCAGCTGGATCCTAGCAGTGGGATTTGTCTGGGTTGCTTTCGAACAATGGAAGAAATAAGTGTATGGATTGAAATGACGGATGATGATAAGCGAGAAATATTGCGGTTAGCCAAGGATAGGCAATTATTGATATTGCCTGAAGATGACTAAGGATCAATGATCGTTTTCAGTGGTAAAACTTGAGCGGCTTTTATTTTATTATCGATGAGTTGAAACAAACCACGCACCTCAAAACCCGTGAAACATAACGTCTCCGCAACAAAAGCATGGTATTCAACCCTGAATGTTTTAGGTTTCCAGTCGCAAACTCGTAAGTCTACCCTGAGCGCATCTCCATCTCGAACCACATGTTGGAACTGTGCACCAGAATCAATTAACCCCAACGCTAGTCCATTAACACGACTTGTAAGCGCCGTGTGGCTACCCCATTGCCTGAGCCAGTCATGAAAAGTTCTGTCAATGAACCGGTAGAAGTTCGGATAAAATACGATTCCTGCGGGATCGCAATCACCAAAAGTGATTATGATTTTGCAACTGTGTCTAGGTTTTGTTATTGGCATCGTTTTAAAAGTGATTAAAAAATTGTTGACTTGATATTTTTTTCGGAAAAAGCCCAAGATTATGCTTTGTAATAGGTTCTGATTGTGTCGAGTCCCCACGTCTCATTTTAAGTGAATAGGAATAGATTTGAGTTCATCAATCCCCGAAGCAGTTGCGCGTGACCCATTGCATACAAGGCAGGTCGAGGTTCGAGGTTATCGACGTCATGATGGTAACTATGATATTGAAGGTACGTTGATTGATAAGAAAAGTACGGTTTTTGAAAATATGGACCGGGGCCTTCTGAAACCAGGCGAGCCAATTCATGAGATGTGGATCCGATTGACCGTAGATGTGGATCTTCGAGTTCTTGATGTGGAGGCACGCAACATTTGGGGGCCTTACAATATTTGCGGCGATATTGCTCCCAATTTTAAAAGGTTGGTGGGATGCTCCATTGCGAAAGGTTGGCGCAAAAAAGTTGCTGAGTTGCTGGGTGGTGTCCAAGGGTGTACGCATATGGTGGAGCTACTTGGGCCTATAGCAACTACCGCCTTCCAAACCACATATCATGATCGGGTGCATCGAGATAGGGAATCTGGACTGGAGGAGCGACCCGCATTGATTGGTTCTTGTCACGCTTATGCATCTGACAGCATCGTGGTTAAGAAAAGACATCCCAAGTACTACACAGGATCGGATTTATAAAGGCTTCCAAAGTCTCTCAATTGCTAGGGATACGTCTGCCGTAACTAATAGTGAGCCTGTATTATTCGCTCGAAATCCAATACTCAACAGTGTAAGGGTGACCGGCCATCCACACTCTAGCAGCTACATAATGTGGCCAATCATTTTCGGCGGCCATTTGCTCTAACTCAGCAATCCACTTCGTAGAGAGCTCCATTTTAGTGATGATTTCGAAGATATGAGTGGCAATTTTTTTTTGGGTTTTCTTATTAGCTACTAACCAAGCGGTATCTCCAGCCCCGATTGCGTTTCGGGTGTCTTTGAGCACTCTGAATTTCTTATTTAAATTCAGGAGATGAGGTTTCGTCATTGGGACGGAAAACCATTTTTTCTCAGCCATCTGTTCGTTTAAATTGGTTTCCCATTCACGAGAGGGCATAGTGACGAGCTCATAACCAGCGGTGCTGAGGCCGTAAGTTTCAATAGCCCTCCCCATTAATTTTGCTAGCGCTCTATCTCTTTTGTCTAAGTTTATTGATTTATTCATTTTTTCAATAATCTCAGGTTTAGATAAGTCCTCTATGTTGTTCACCATTGATTTGGGAATATAATTTGGAACAGCAAGGAAAGAAGAAGCATTTTCGTAGAGCGCGGTGACTAAGGTTAAATTCTCCTCGTAGGTGGCAAAAGTTTCAGCGTCGCGCCCCGGCAGCCAAGCGGATAAATAGAAATCAATCTCGCCGCGAGCCAACATGGAAAGTAGCACATCTGGGTCACCTGAGATGATTTCGGATACGTTATATCCTGAGCGTTCAAAAACGACTTTAAATAACGCGGCAGAAGCCGCGTCGTAGGATGTGTCGTTATGGCCAATCTTGACCGTGAGCGCATGTGCAATGTTCCCGGAGAATAAAATGCTCAGTTGCAAGACAAAAAGTAATACTAACTTCTTAAACATTAAATAGCCTTTTACGTTTAGTTTTATAGGATTTTTAGCAGATTACAGTATTTTTCGTTCGTGCAGCTTTATCGATAGTCTCGGGGTAATTTCATAAGTTACATATTTTTTAACTTGTCCAATGTCGCATCAATAAGTTTCCTAGAGATGCTTATAGGGCTGGGGAGTCGCTCTGGCAGTTTGTTGATATTAAACCACTGGGCATCTTCTATTTCGTTGGGGTCAATATTAATTTCCCCTGATTCATAATCAGCGTGAAATGCAATCATTAGTGAGTGTGGAAAAGGCCAAGGTTGGCTTGAGAAATATCGTAAATTCGTAACTCGAATGCCTACTTCTTCATAAACCTCTCGATGCAGCGTTTCTTCTAATGTTTCCCCCGACTCCGAAAATCCGGCGAGTGCGGAATACATGCCCGGAAGGAAATGAGGGGATCGGGCCAATAAAAATTCTTTGTCTTTTTGAATCATTACCATCATGGCAGGTGCAACGCGAGGATAGTGATGCTGATCACATGAGGGGCAGACCAAGCACCGCTCACCATGCTTAAGATTGTTTTTTGTTCCGCAGCGACCACAGTGCTTATGGGTTCGATACCAGTCGGTTATTTGGAAGGCTCGTCCAGATATGGAGAATAATTCCTGTCTCTTATACACATCTCCGAGCCCACGAGACAGGCA
>CAJXOL010000047.1 GCA_913057675.1 uncultured Pseudomonadota bacterium
CTACACACTGCATATCGTCGGCAGCGTCAGATGTGTATAAGAGACAGGTCTTATAAAGCATGCCAAGATTGAACATCGCATAAGCATAACCATTATTAGCTGACCGCAGAAACCAGTCAGCAGCCTCTTCTGAGCGAGCCTCACCAAGGTCACCATCTCGATACATTATTCCCAATCCATTTTGGGCTCTCGCGTGGCCAAGCGCCCCAACACGCATCCAATGCTTTTCCGCGCCTGCATAGTCTCTTTTTACAAAAGCTTCATATCCAAGATCAAACGTATCTTCAGCATTATCCGCATACCCAACACCAGAAAAAACGAAAATGAGGCTAAAACACACAAGAATTTTAACGACGTACGTCATTTTAAATACACATTTTTCAATTAATTTCATGGCACACCAATCATTTTATGAATTTGTAGACCCAGTCGCCAACTGGGATTCTCCTTGCAAAATTGAATTGAGCGTTCGATGTTCAATTTAATATCTGGTCCATCTTTGGGTTGTATAAAAAAATGGTCAAAATTCCATGATAAAAATTGCGCCGGATCATTGTCAATCTGAGGATAAACTAATTTTAGTTCATCACCTTGCTTCACATGAACTGATACTACTCCCTTCGGACTCACGCATACCCAATCAACGCCCTCCGGAACCGGTATCGTACCATTCGTCTCAACAGCGACTTCAAAACCTCTGTTATGAAACTCTTCAATCAGATTGTGATCTAGTTGTAGTAATGGTTCGCCCCCCGTACACACTACATATCTACGGGTACGACTGCGAGACGGCCACTGACCCT
This sequence comes from uncultured Pseudomonadota bacterium, assembly GCA_913057675.1. Lineage (GTDB taxonomy): Bacteria > Pseudomonadota > Gammaproteobacteria > Burkholderiales > Eutrophovitaceae > Eutrophovita. The sequence continues at coordinate 804 of CAJXOL010000047.1, forward strand.
CAACCGCATCGACTAGCGCCTTATGAGACACATATTTACCACCATTTACGCCATTCGTACCGACGAAATCAGTATCACAAAATTGGCAATCTGCCGACAAACGATCTGCCTCGCGGCCCGACCATAAATTGCACCCGGCGAATCGACAAAATACAGCTGCTCGACCACTCTGAGCGCCCTCTCCTTGTATAGTGTAAAAAATTTCCTTAACTGAATACATTATGTCAAATGGGCAGCGCTGGCCCCAAGGATCCCCAATCTATAGTGACACCACAACCTCTAGTCTGATACAAATCAATACGTTCAAGTTCTGGAAGGCAAATACTGCTACTTTCTTTAATCCATCTCGCAATACTTAAAGGATCATTATCCGGCAAATCGACAATCTCATAAAGTGGTTGATGGTCGAGCGCTGCAAATATAGGACTAAATTTCTCCTTAATGTCGCCATAATCTATAGTCCAACCTAAAACTTGATCTAAAGGTGCCGTTAAATGCAATCGACACAAATACGTATGGCCATGAATACGCACACGCTCATCGTTAGAACCAACTCGTTCACGTCGAATTGCGCTGTCTATTGAGAAGTCTTTCCAAATTCTAAAACTCGAACCGTTATAGTGAGCTCCACTTGTTGCAGTCTCATAAACCGTAACCCAACTCAACTGTGGCAACTTTTCTTTTAAACGATTCCATAACCAAAAAGAAATCATTTCACTCGTAGGATTTTCAAGACCAGAAATATCATTAAGACAATTGTGATGTAGCAGCTCATGCACCTCACTCCAACACGCCTCTAATTCATCATAATCGATGCCTAGGTTAGATTCCTCAAGATAGCTTTTAGCATGCAGTATTACCTCAAACCCATGCCCATGCATCCGGCCACATTTATGACCTTTCGGAACATTTGGTAACCGATGCGCCGACTCAAAACGAAATTTTCTCCAAACGTGCGCACAACCTTGCGCATCTAAATGCACGCCCTCATCATGTTGGCTGCGTAACCCAATAACATTAATCTTGGGAAGACTCAGATGCGTTCGGACATACCTCGCAATATTCTCATCTGTAGGAATCTCAACAATATTGTTTAAATGGCTATAGTTGAGGGAAGCACATGATCTCACCAAAGCCGCGTGCGCCAACTCAATCTCATCACCACTGAGCGATTCAGAATCATCAATAGCCGCTCTGACAGACACCTCGTAACTGTGACCGTGTAAGCCCCTAGCCCTGTGTCCTTCGGGAAACACATTGATTTGACATGCTGCTTCAAATGAGGTGCTTGCTGTTACAAAAAATCTTTCAATCATTTATTTACCTTACAACCCAAACCGAAAAATTATCGATCAAGACGAATTCATTAACGAAAACCGTAGAGCTCTCACGAGCAATCCTCATTTTATCTGATGCTAGTGTACGATAAAGATGTGTTTAATTTCGAGGGGATCATGTGAGATGGATATGCAACTTCAAGGCAAGAAGGTGCTCATTACCGGATCAACTTATGGCATCGGTTACGCCATTGCTGAGGCTCTAACAAAAGAGGGAGCTGATGTTGTCATCACGGGCAGGCGTCAAACAACGGTAACCAGTGCGGTAGAAAAACTAAACATCATCAATCCACGGACTAAACCTATAGGCATAAGTGCAGACTGTTCAACAACTGATGGATGCCAAAGTGTGTTCGATGCAGTGCCTGAAGTTGATATCCTCATCAATAACCTCGGTATATATGAACGAAAACCATTTTTCGAAATTGAAGATGCAGATTGGACTCGACTATTCGAGATCAACGTCATGAGTGGAATACGTTTCACCAAGTTTTACGCGCCCAAAATGGTCAGTCAGGAATGGGGACGGGTCATTTTTATCTCCAGCGAATCTGGTCTCATGATTCCACCAGAAATGATCCACTACGGTTTCAGTAAAAGCGCTCAACTTAGCATTTCTCGTGGCCTTGCAATGTCTCTCAGCGGCACGGGAGTAACAGTAAACGCCCTACTCCCAGGTCCTACTAGGACTGAAACCACACAACAGCAAAGACAACAACGTGCTGATGACTGGGGTATCGGCGTCGAGCAACTGGAACAAGAATTTTTTGAGAAATTTCGTCCAACATCGATTATTAAAAGATTTGCTGAAGCCAAAGAGGTAGCTCCTCTCGCAGTTTACCTCTGTAGTCCACTTTCCGCCCTAACTACCGGAGCAGCACTTAGAGTAGAGGGAGGAATCGTAAATCAGATCACTTAATGCCTAAGCATTAATCAACCTGGCATCTTTTAAACTGCCTCCAGGACCCTCCCACGATCTCGTGAGTTGTGATGCCTAGGTCCCCAGCGACATAACACCAAGCCCAGGCAGGCCCCTCTCCAGGGGACCTTACCGTCACCAGAGTTCGGGCATACTGATTAACACTCGAACCAAAACTCGAGAACCCCTCTACCTTATCGAGTTGGCGAATCGTAGCGGCTAGGTCGTGAAAAAAAAATAATTCGCCTGCTATATCTTTAGCGCTATCTGAATCAGAAAGCTGAAGCATTGGATAGTCAAACTCCGTCGCAAACAATAAACCGCGCGCAGAACCATCCTTAAATTTCACCACATTTGAAGAGTCGATGCTCCAGTGCCTACACTCACCGCTCGTTACGGTGCCATATACAAAAATACCAACGGTTGAGTCTACAAACCGTTCCCCAACTGCAGCTTGACTCAAGTGGAGGTCTGGAAAATTAAATCGCAGTAAGCCACGCTTAACTGCCTCAAAGTATGCTGTAGTTGGCTCCACAAAATGACACCGACTCTCAGGTGTAACCTCATAAGTCAACGCTAAAACAAGAGAACCGTTGGGCTGTAAGACCCGCTTAGTCACTTTTTGATAAACACGCTCAACTACGCCCTCCTTTAAATCGAGCGCCCGCCAACCAAGATCTCCCACTTCGAATAAAGCACCACAAACATATCCACCCAACCGTGCATTTATATTTAATGCACCACCACCACGAGTTTGTGAAAATACATCGAATACTAATTCATGATCAGGCAAGAACGCCGGACCAATAGGCTTAATACAATCAGCCGAAATAGAATTCTTAATACAAAAACATCTCCAATCTTCAGCATCGAGATTAGAGCCATAAGCGAAATAGAGCATTAATATTTGATAATTAAAGTGCAGGTGCAGGATCTAGCACATGAATAACTCTAGACTCTATCCAGTCTTTAACTTTTTGACCATAACTCACCATCTGGGGTGCTACCGAATGGGCCTTTAATGCGGTCTCATCACACCACTTTTCAATGACTAAAAAGATGTCCCTTCCAAATTCAGTTTGAAACGCACCAAACTCAGCGTCTACGACTAAAATATACTCAAGGCACCCGCTCTCTTGCTGAACGGTTGTTACATTTTTTCTGGCAACAGAAAGAATCGCGTCTCTTTTTCCAGGCTTGGCTTTAATAAGAGCTACAACATGAATCATAATTCGACCCCCTAATATCAGACTACTCTCTAATTTTAGAATAATATACCTCATCAAAACATTCACACATAAAATACGTTAATGCTCATCACCAAATTATCTGTATATGGCCTATTCGGGCTATGGGTCCTATTCATAACTCCGATTCTAGCTGACGATACTTACCGTCCAGGAGATGAGTTTAAAAACTGCGATCAATGCCCTGTCATGGTGGTAATTCCCTCTGGGTCTTTCAGTATGGGAGGACCACCAGTTGACCAAGGCCGCCCTTACAGTGAAGGTGAGCTGCGAACCGTATTAATTCCAAAGCCATTCGCCGTAGGAAAGTTTGAGATTACCTATCAAGACTGGGAGGCCTGCGTGATCGATGAACAGTGCCCCACTGTAAAGCAAGATGAATGGAGCAAAGACAATCATCCAGTAGTGAACATTTCCTGGAAACAAGCATTTGAGTATACAAAATGGCTCTCTAGAAAAACGAGCAAACCTTACAGACTGCTCACGGAGGCTGAGTGGGAGTACGTGGCGACAGGAGGCAGTAATCGAGCTAGATTTTTTGGCCTTGCACAAACACAAGTTTGTGAATTTGGAAATCTTTATGACCAAACCGCACAACGAACACTCAAGTACGGATTAGAAGCACTGCCGTGCGACGATGGTTTTGACGTCTCTGCGCCAGTAGGTTCATTCAAACCAAACTATTTTGGAGTTCATGATATGTTGGGTAATGTTTGGGAATGGACTGAAGATTGCCAGGCAATCTTGTGGCGTAATGCCCCAACAGATGCCTCAGCTCGTGTTGATGGTCATTGCACGCAGCGCGCCTATAGAGGTGGCTCCTGGCTTAGTCACCCACCAAAGTATTTACAAATACCCGATAGGTATAAGTATCTAGGCGCTCGAGAAATTGATCTTGGTTTTCGCATCGCATTAAGTTTAAGTCACTCATAGTGTTAGGACTCAAAAATATATCTGCCTTAGCATTAGGGGCGGTCACAGTAATGATTAGCTCACACGGGATTGCGCAATCTAGAGCAGGAGACATCTTCCAGGATTGTGACTCCTGCCCAAAAATGATCGTCATTCCTTCTGGCCCTTATGGATTTGGTTCTCCTCCAAACGAATTCGGAAGCCCCTACAACGAAGGTTATGTTGTAGACATAGTCTTTGAACAACCCTTCAGCATCAGTCAATTAGAGATTACATTCGCGCAGTGGGAAATTTGTGTTCAAGATTCTGCCTGCCCTTTTATTGACGATGAAGACTATGGGAGAGGCAACCAACCCGTGATGAACGTATCTTGGGGTGATACACAACTATATATTCAGTGGTTAAGAGAAAAAACTGGAAAAGCATACCGTTTACCGTCTGAAGCAGAGTGGGAATATGTAGCTCAATCTGGCACCAAGCGAGATAGATTCTTTGGTATTCCGGCTGAAAAAACGTGTGAGCATGGCAATGGTTACGATAAAACAGCCGAACAGGAATATGAGTTTGGATGGCGCATGTTACCTTGTTCAGACGGCGAACCGAACCTGTCTGAAGTAGGTTCTTACATGGCTAATAAATTTGGCGTTTTTGATATGCTCGGAAACGTGTGGGAGTGGGTAGAAGATTGTCTCAATCCGAATTGGCGACACAGTCGCGGTTCACTTGACGGAAGCGCCTTTACGGATGGGGATTGTGATCAACGAGCCTACAGAGGAGGCTCTTGGCTAACCAATCAACCGTATTACCTCAGAACAGCCGAACGTTACAAATTTTATGGGGCCAAGCATATAGATCTTGGATTTCGGGTAGCACTAAGTCTTAACGAATCGGATTAAATAATTACTCAAGAAAAAAATCAAAATTGTGGCAATACTCCAGGCTGAATAGCGAAGACCCACAGCATCAATGTATACGAGGCCAACGTTACGAGAACCACCCCAAGAATATTCAAACCAAACCCCGCCCTAGTCATATCTTTTTGCGCCAGATAACCTGCTGAGAATACAATTGCATTCGGTGGTGTCGCTACTGGCAACATAAATGCGCAGCTCGCGGCGAGCGTTGCCGGGATAACAAGCATTAAAGGATGCTCCCCCAAAGTGATCGCCAGAGCGCCGACGACCGGCAAAAATGCCGCTGTAGTCGCCGTATTTGAAGTCAGCTCGGTCAATAAAACCAGCAATAAGACCATCACTAAAACAATCACAACAGTCGGAAACATTTCCAAACTTCCTAATTGTTGTCCAATCCAGATAGATAAACCGGTTTTCTCAATTAAAGACGCCAGTGTCAATCCACCACCAAACAATAATAAAATACCGAAAGGGATTTTTTTCCCCCACTCCCAGTCCATGAGAAAAATACCTTTTTTCCAATCGACAGGAATTAAAAACGTTGATAATCCGACTGTCATAGCAATGACCGTGTCGGACAATGTTAGTCGCGGGAAAGCGGCATTTATCCAGGGACGCAATATCCATAGCCCAGCCAAGGTAACAAAAACGCCTGCGACTAAAAATTCTCCGCGAGATAGCCTTCCTTGCGCCTTAACTTGTCGATCAATAGCCGCACTAATTCCTTCAATTCGTTCACGACTCAATCTGAAAATGATTTTTGTCAGCAGCAGCCATGTCATCGCAAGCATCAGTAATGACAGGGGTAATGCAACCGCCATCCAATCTAAAAAGCCAATCTCTATCCCATACGTTTGCTTGACGAAACCAGCGAAAAATGCATTAGGTGGCGTACCGACCAAAGTTGCCATCCCACCAGCAGAAGCCCCATAGGCCAACGACAACATTAGCGCCTTGGGCAACCCGTCATCTCCTTGAAACCCACTTCCTCTATTCACCTTTAGCGTGCCGATTACTGACACTGCAATTGGCAACATCATTAAAGTTGTCGCGGTGTTGGAAACCCACATACTTAAAAAAGCGCTGACAGCTAAAAATCCACCCACCAAAAATGATGGCCGATCTCCGCTCAAATTCAATACAAAAAGTGCAATTCTCTGGTGTAACTTCCAACGCTCCATCGCAAGAGCAACGATAAACCCACCCATAAATAGAAAAATAACCGGGTGCGAATAAGAAACAACAGTCTCTTGAACCGAAGAAACCCCTAACAAGGGAGCCAAAGGGATAGGTAACAATGCAGTGGCGGGAAGCGGTATCGCCTCCGTAATCCACAGAACGGCCATGAAAATGCCTAGAGCTGCGACGCACCAGGCGTCAGTACCCAAGCCCTCTGGTGCTGGCACTTGGAGCATCACGAGAAAGAGTCCTATGCCAAAAATCCAACCAATTCTGGGGAGTTTATTTGGCGATAATTCTTTTTTTTCGCTATCTAGACCCAAAATATACTTTCAAATAAAACGTTACATATTCTGTCGCATATGGCAGTCAGGGCAAATTGTTGAGTAGAATGCAATCAGAAAAATCAACATCAAGAATGGAACTATAACTTAATCGTTTTGCTCCAGAAACCAATTTGCGACCGTCTCAGTAATGACTTGATCCTCGACAGGCTTCAATCCACTCACCCCAACTGCACCATGGATTTCACCGCCCTTGGACTGCAACAAATTACCTCCAGGCAATGCAGTCATTAAGGGGTCACAATAATACCGAATATCTATCTTATCAGTGTTTAAACGCTCCAAAAACGCATCAGTAGACATGCACATTCGGGTCGCCGTATGAGCCTTTTGTTGTGATATGGCAATACTACGAATAGGTGCTTTATCCATGCGATAAAATGCTACCTGATATCCATATGAGTCACAGATGGATACACAGATAGGTCGGTTAAACTCCTCCCGCACTTTTTTAACAGCAATATCAAGACATTTTTGCGCGTGCACCAAAGATATACTAGTCATACTTACCTCTCTTATATTTCTATCAAAAATTACAAACAATCAAAATTAAAAACTAATCATTTATTTGTTAATCCGTCTTCGCCATAGCTATTCGCAGGGCCGGCCCCATCACTGCCTAACCGACCATTTTCAGAAAAATGTCCTGCTCCAGGAACAAAATTGACCTCAATGCGTATGCCGTCTGGATCCTCAAAAAGAATCGAGTAATAACCTGGAGCAAATCGCCCTCCCTCTTCTGGGCCGTGCACAATTTCCCCCTGTCCTAATGAACTAACAAATTCATGTACAAGTTCGACATCCTGCCTTGAGCGTGCTCTAAAACATACATGATGCAAGCCACTGGTATCTTGGTCAAATTCAACTGATCTTTTTTCCAGAGGTGCTAGACGCACCATCACTCCAGTACGACCACCGATGCTGTAGTGAACATCCTCATTATCAATCAACGTACTCATAGACATAAAACCACAGAGTGCACGCCAAAATTCGATACTAGCTATGCTATTAACAGTCAATTGTATGTGTGCAATTCCATTGATGTCTATACCCATAACGTAATCTTTATTTCAAAAATATGAATTCAATACATGTAGTTTAGACTAACCGTTAAACTATATTAATGATATAAACTTAAAGAAGAATAATTTCATGAATCAGCCTAAGGGGGGAGCAAGCATGATATTTCGTGGACCACATACAGACGTGTCTGCACCAAAAATAAATGTCGTGGATTTTGTTCTTGGTGACATATCAGCGCATGAGAATAAAACTGCGATCATCCAATCTGAGACCAATCGAAAAATCAGCTACCGGGAACTGTCTGACTCCATCAGTCGACTCGCAGCCGGACTTCAGACAGAAGGATTTAAAAAAGGTGATGTCCTTGCTATATATAGCCCAAACGTACCTGAATACGCGGTCATCTTTCTTGCCGTCCTAAAATTAGGCGGAATATGCACAACTGTTAACCCTCTGTATACAGCGGATGAATTAGCTAAACAACTTATCGATTCAAAGGCAAAGCTCATCGTTACAGTACCGGATTTCTTAGATAAAGCAGAGGTAGCCATAAAAAAACATCCAGTAAATGACCTCATTGTAATCGGTGGAGCTCAAGGTCACCGAAAGCTCGAAGACTTAATGCAGTCGAACAATACGGTGATTGCACCTGAGATCTCAGCAGAAAATGATGTCTGCGCGCTCCCCTACTCGAGTGGGACCACGGGTCTACCAAAAGGCGTCATGCTGACTCACTACAACCTTGTAATGAATATGCGTCAAACTGAAGGCATGCTAAGCCATAACGCGATCTGTGAACGAGATACAGTGCTTGGAGTACTGCCTTTTTTCCACATTTACGGCATGGTTGTTATCATGCTCTATTCGCTTTATCGACGCGGAACTATTGTTTGTATGTCACGCTTCGATATGGAGGGGTTTTTAGCTGCAATTGAGACCCACAAAGTAACCAAAGCTCCTATAGTCCCACCGATAGTATTAGGGTTGGCAAAACATCCCGCTGTCGAACGATACGATCTATCCAGTCTCGAGCTTATTCTCTCTGGAGCAGCCCCGCTAGGTGAGGGCGTCGCCATGGAAGCCGCGACGCGAGTTGGATGCAATATTGCTCAAGGCTATGGGATGACTGAAGCAAGCCCCGTAACGCACTTACTCCCCATTGAAGGTCACGCAAAAAAAATAGGATCAATCGGTCTACCCATTCCCAACACAGAGGTCATGATTGTTGATCCACAAACCGAAGAATCTCTTTCCAATAATCAAAATGGTGAGATATGGATTCGCGGTCCGCAGATTATGAAGGGTTATCTAAATCGACCAGAGGCCACCATGGAAAGCATTACAAAAGAGGGCTGGTACCGAACTGGGGATATTGGCTATGTCGACGATGATGGGCTTTTTTATGCGGTTGATCGCATAAAAGAGCTGATCAAATACAAAGGGATGCAGGTAGCCCCTGCTGAACTCGAAGCGCTCCTACTCACTCATCCTGCAATATCTGATGCCGCAGTAATTCCCGTAGCAGACGAGGAAGCTGGAGAGCTACCCAAGGCGGTAGTTGTAGTCAAAACTGGAGTGTCTGTGAGCGCAGAGGAAATTATGTCCTTTGTTGCAAAAAGCGTCGCTCCGCATAAAAAGGTCAGAATTGTAGAGTTCGTAGACCAAATTCCGAAGTCAGCATCTGGGAAAATACTGAGACGTGTGCTGATACAAAAAGAACGAGACAAGAATTAAAAAAAACGATGCGCCATTCGTCATGACACATCGTTCTAATCGTTAAAAAATTAACTATCCAATATTTTTCGGTAAGGGAAAGAAATCTACAGGCTTCATCAACTGATTTGTTTGACTCTCAAGCGCACCAAGTTTAGCGCTTTCTTGTGTGTAGTTAATCCATTCTGGATCAGCCCACATTAAAGCTCTCTTCTGCTCTCTATCGCCAGCATTCTCATAAATCCACATGTGAACATACTCGTTAGGATTCCCACTCTCGCATTGCAAGTAAGCCAGCGGTTGGCCGAGATGCTTAGTTTGAGCAGGCTTACCCAGATTTTCATACAAAGCCAGATGCTTCTTTATGAACCCAGGCCTACATCGGTACGTTCTCATATCAATTAACATTTACTTTCCCTCAAAGATTACTGACGAATTATTTCTTGATTTCAAGCAGATTAACCTCGAAGATTAGTGTAGCGCCAGGACCGATTTTAGGTGGCATTCCACGGTCACCATATGCGGTATCAGCGGGGCAAATCAACTGCGCCTTTCCTCCAACCTTCATCTTTTGAAGCCCTTCAGTCCAGCACGCTATGACACCACTCAAGGGGAATGTCGCCGGCGAGCCACGCTGGAGGGAGCTATCAAAGACGGTTCCATCAATCAAACTTCCTTCATAATGGACCATCACTGTATCACTCGCAGTTGGAATATCACCAGTGCCTTCCTCAACCATCTTCACAAGCGCACCAGACTCAGTTTTTACTATAGACTCGTCTGAGTCAAATTGTTTGAGATACGACTCAGAAACAGTCGCTTCTTTCGCGGCAACTATTGCCGAACGATCTGATAACATTTCATTGATCCTCGCTTCGTAAGTCGCCATATCCACCTTAGCATCAAGCCCTGATATACCGTCCATTATCCCCTGCACGATAGGAGCCAATTCTTCTTCACTCAGAGCGAAAGGTTGTAATTGATTACTGATAATCATCCCTATGGCATACAAGGTTTTTTGGTCTTCGGTTTCAAGTGCAACATCAGCCGTTACGGCCTCCTTGGAACAAGCCGAAGTTATCAGCATTAACACTACAAAAAACATCTTCTTCATTTAGTCTCTTTCATAAATATTAAGTGAGGAATAATAATCGAATCCGCATAAAAGTCGATTTCATTCGAATATCATCAATGTGAAATTAGTTAAGTAACCTACTTTAGTGCCAGACAACATAATGACGCTACAATAATATTATTTTAGCATTCACCAAGCTTAAGAGTATCACCAGATAAACCTAAACATGATGAGGGATATTACTTGTGATTAAAATTTACCATTTCCCAAATACTCGCGGCCTTAGAGCTATTTGGGCATGTGAAGAATTAAATATTCCATACAAAGTTGAAATTATAGACTTTTCCCAAAATTTTCGACTCAGCCCACAATTTATTAGTATCAGCCCTATTGGTAAAGTTCCCGTGCTACAAGATGGCGATGTGACAATGTGCGAAAGCGGCGCGATGGTCCACTACCTCATTGACAAGTATGGGAGCGGAAAACTACGACCTAGCATAGACGATCCAATGTATCCGACTTACTTAGAATGGGGCTGGTTCGCAGAAGCGACCTTCACATCTTCCATATCTGAGATTATCCGGCATAAGCGAGCATTCCCCAAGGCAATCCATGCACCAGCAATTATAGAATTCAAGAAACGTTCAACAATTTGCCTAGAAGCCGTAAGTAGATTCTTAGGCACAAAGGAATGGTTGCTTGGTGAAATATTTTCGGGCGCAGACATCATGATTGGCATTGCTTTAACTTCTTACGTTCGACATGTGGAAGAACCTTTTTCGCCCGCAATGAACGACTACTTCGAAAGACTCACAACTCGTCCTGCATTTATACGAACGAAACAAGCAGAATCTTGAATTCAGTTGGGAGATTAATAACACTCTGGACGTAGCCACTCGTTTATAGCCATTTCAACTCATTCCAAACCGCCCAGAACAGCATGGCCCTCAACATTCCAACGCAGCATACCACCCGATAGATTAGCGAGTTTCGTAAAACCCAGCTCCTGCAAGTGAAGGATAGCTTGGGCTGACCGCGCGCCAGACCGACAAACAGTCACAATTGGCATACCGGGAGTCAACTCTTCAACCCGATCAATCAGCTCATTTAGTGGAATTAATGTTGCTCCCGGGATTCGGCCTAATGGCCCTTCAAACTCAACGATTTCCCTAACATCTATAATCTGCACCGCCGCTAATATCTCTTCGAGAGTCGAAGGTGCTATTTGCCAAATTCCAGAAAAACCATACGTGACATTTGCCCAGTCTTGAGTCTTCAACTCTGGGGTGTTACCAGTCGGTTGGCCACACTTTAAGTTCGCTGGCACAGCACGGTCAATCTGACCGGGATGAGGTAACTTCAAGTTATCCATATAACCTGAGAAATCTTGAAGATTAATTTCTCCTCCTAACCTCGGATTGAAACGCTTTTCCTCCGAAACACTCGATACGGTCATTCCGCGATAATCGTGTCCGGGATAGATCAAACATGAATCTGGAAGCGTGAAAATTTGCTCATGAATCGATTGGAACATTATTTTCGGGCTTCCATCTTGGAAATCCGTCCTTCCTGTCCCACGGATTAATAAGCAATCCCCACTAAAAGCCATGGATTGATCATCCAGAACTAAAGTGATGCACCCATTGGTATGCCCAGGTGTCTCACACACATCCAACCGCCTGTCACCAAAGGTAATTACATCGCCCTGCTCCACGTAGCGCCCAGCGCCGAGAGCACCTCCATTAACTGAAACTACGATTTCACTCCCAAGGCTGTTGTGAAGTAGCCAAGACCCTGTGACATGATCAGCATGCACATGGGTCTCAACGGTAGCGATGAGATCAAGACCCAGCTCCTTTAGTACTGCCTGATCGCGCATGACCTGCTCAAACACAGGGTCAATCAACAGACATTCTCTAGATTCCGAATCGCCCAATAGATACGTATACGTAGACGACTGTTGGTCAATCAGTTGACGGAAGATCAGCACCACTTTTGTCCAGTTTATTAGATAAAAATTACGACTATATCTTGATCATAACTTTTTTATAATCGCCTCGCGAACAAATCTTAAAAATTCTGACATTAGCTTAACCAAACCAAATGCTAAATCCCGGGCAAATATATCTATGCGATTACGCACTTTTTTAATAACGATCGCATGAGGACCGCTCCCTCCACCACCTGATCGCATTGCCGAAGAATATCTTTTGAATCTGCAGAATAGATAGCAAGCACCATCAAAACATCAAGTACACTCCAGGAGAAATGGCGCTCTCCAACATCTATACCTTCATCACATTTGAATTCACCTTGAAGCTTGTGTTGATCCTTTCTCCCCCACATCCGTCGAACCGATCCCGCCAGCCAGATGTGCAGCGTCTCTTTATCAATCGTTTGACGTGTCCAACTACCGAACTGAAGACGATCTTCATGAGCTAACTCAATAGCCTTTCTAAGCGTAGGAAGGATATTTTCTTCTCTTGCTGGTATTCGATGAGCGAGGCTTGCGTTGAGCTGCGTCACCCCTACTGAACAAGATGCCCCTGTTCCCTCCTGTGACCACCGAGCAAGAAGACGGAGTCCTCCACGACTCAAGCAATTGTGAAAAACAACCTGAAGCCTAAATGGATCCATACTTCCTGGATCAAAGTCATAAATTCTTGGTAATGAAACCACTAGTGACATTTGAGCACCATAAAGTCCATATTCTGCTGAAAATCCCACTTCAATCGGATTAATTCGCAATGCAACTAAAGCGTGCTCGATCGCATTTACAATATGCTCATGTGAAAGAAACTGACGTCCACGCGCCATTGGATGAATTGGGGCACCTCTTCTCGACTGAGAGCAATGGTTTGACCGCGATAATGTATCCCGAGTTATTAATTCATTCCTAATTACATCCAAACCCGTAGAAGGACGTTTGTTTATGTCGATCATTTTCGTCACGCGGGGCGGCGTGCGGCTTAACGCCCGCAACTTACCGGATATATCAGCATTACTTCTCGACACTGATTGATCAAAACGGTCTCTAATGGCTGAAATGCTGCGTCGTAATTTAGGACCTGGTGTTCTGTTGAGCAAAAAACTGAGCTGTTCCATCACTAACCTCCGTTATAACTAATTATCTTGGAAGTAGTTTGCGCCCCGTACTGGCTCATCAGATGAGCCTCAGCCAACTAATATTAAAAATATTTATTTTTAATATATTATAAAAATCAGATACCTAACCATAAACAGTTAACATTTCAGACAATTTCTCTCTAATAATTTGGCGCAATGAAGCAGGCTCAATCACCTCAACATCGGGACCGAATCTGAGGATATCCATGATGAGCTCATACTTCTCCGCGTAAGGAACCTCTAAAATAAAATAGCCCTCGTCATCAAAATGGGTTCGTTGAGATGGATGCCACTCCTCAAGAGAAACCCACTTAGCACGTTCAGGACCAAATCGAAGTTTCGCCCACAGCAAGTCAGTACCAGAAAAAATTCCATATCCTGATCCCAACACAGTATCTAATATTTTTTCATCGCATTGAATAGCCGCCTGGTCCTTCAGTGTTGCGGCACGCACAGCGTCTAATGAAAAGCTCCGTACAGCATTCACTGAATGACACCACGCATCCAAATACCAATTATCTCTGTAGTACACGATACGTTGAGGTGAAACAGATCGTTGCGTCACCTCCTCCCTTGAACGCACATAATATGTGAGTGCGAGTTGGGAGCGCTGCATCAGCGATAATGCAATAACTTCGAAATGTTTAATGCCCCGACTGCGGGAGCCCATATTGAGGATTTTGATACGATTCTTGATCGCATCAACTGAATACTCACCAACCTCAATGAGGTCTCGCAATTTTTGCTTAAGCGGATCCAGTCTTTGTCCAAGTAAGCCTGGTTGAATTTGGCTCAGCAAAGCTTCCATTGAGAGTAAGGCAAAAATCTCTGATTGATTAAACCAAATCCCAGGCAGCTCATAGGACGGCGCATCGGTAATCTCTTGGTCAAAAATATAACCACGAACAGTGCGATCCCAACTAATTGGAGCGTTGAGTCGATCCCTCATGTACTCGATATCACGCTTAAACGTTGCCTTTGAAACCGAAAGTTCCTCAAGGAATCGTTCTAAGGACACCGATCTATTATCACGAAGCAATCGGTCGATCTTATAGAATCGCTCTGTTCGTTCCAATGCCTATCACCCTGTAAAATGTAAATCAGCAATCGTTAAAGGCTGACCTGCCAACATTGTCTTATCAACGATCGAATAGATTAAATATTTCTTTTTTCCCTAACATCTCGGACAAGATAACTGGTGCTCCCTGATTATCGGGATAGAACACATAAACAGGTACGCCTGATCTGCCAAAAGAAGTTAGTGATTCAGTGATCTCTGCGTCTCTAGAAGTCCAGTCAGCTCTATAAGTGATCACTTTATTTTTCTTAAAAACAGACACGACCTCCTGGTCATTTAGCACTAATGCCTTATTGACTTGACAAGTGATGCACCAAGCTGCCGTGTAATCAACAAACACTGGGTAGCCTTCCTCACGAGCACTTGCCACACCTGCCGAAGACCAAGCTTTCCACTCCACTTGGGAAAGTGCTCGAGTAGTCTTTTGGTCCAGTGCAGTAACAATATTGATTAAGATCACTAGCGAAATCAACAGACTGGTTACACTTAAAGCCCTCCAAGGACCTATACGGGTTAGTGTTCCATACTGCATCCTGCCAACAGACCAAACAGCTAACCCAATAAAAACCAGAACGACGAGAACTTTAGAGACATTGTGAATGGTTGTTTGCTGACCTAACACCCAAATCAACCAAATGACCGTCAAATATAGAGGCACACTCAAAAGGTTTTTTAAGGTATTCATCCATGCTCCTGGCTTTGGTAGCCAAGTAGCTAAACTGGGTCTCAATGAAATAAGTGCATAAGGCGTTGCCATGCCGATTCCAAGCGCTAAAAAAGTAAGCATGCTCGACGCTGGTCCTTGGGCCATTGAAAAACCAATTGCCGCACCCATAAAAGGGGCTGTGCATGGCGTTGCAATTACAGTGACAAGCTGTCTCTTATACACATCTCCGAGCCCACGAGACAGGCAGAAATCTCGTA
>CAJXOL010000048.1 GCA_913057675.1 uncultured Pseudomonadota bacterium
GAGATTTCTGCCTGTCTCGTGGGCTCGGAGATGTGTATAAGAGACAGCTGCTACACCACCGTCCACGCAGGCGTTGTGACACGCTAAGGTAATATCGTCATCAGTTAAACCTAGTACCGCGGCCATCGCTCCAACGCCAGAGGGCACGGCATTTTGCATCAACTCGGAACGTTGTTGAACTAGAGGCACAGCATCAGCAAAACTGAGTCCCCCGGCCACTACCAAGGCGGCATATTCACCCAAGCTATGTCCCGCTAAAATTGAAGGCAAATGACCGCCAAGTTCAATCCAAGAACGATACATTGCAACATCAGATATCAGCATTAGAGGTTGGGTGTTGGTCGTAAGTGCTAGTTTCTCATCAGAGCCCGAGTGCGCTAGCGCCCACATATCCCGTTGGAGAATCAACGAGGCCTCTTCAAATGTGTCCTTAACAACCGTAACGCCGGCGAAAGCATCCATCATGCCCACTGATTGGGATCCTTGACCAGGAAACAAAAAAGCAATTGTCACAATCGTTAGTCCTTTATATGAAGCTAAAATTCAAGAAGAGCGCCACCCCAGGTGAATCCCCCACCAACGCCAGCAAACAACAACAGTTGTCCTTTTTCCACTCTTCCGTCTCGAACTGCTTCATCGAGAGCTAAGGGGATAGATGCGGCTGAGGTATTACCGTGGTGATCCACGGTTGCGATCAATCGCTCTAGGGGTAAATTTAATTTTTTTGCCGTTGATTCCATAATCCGAATATTAGCTTGATGCGGAATGAACCAATCAATCTCTTCAATTATTTTTCCGGCGGCACTGAGTAACTCTCGGGCAGTTTGCTCAAAAACTTTAACGGCAAACTTGAAGACGATACCGCCATCCATTTGAACCATAGGCGAGCCTTCTACCTGCCCCCCCTTTACCCAACCGGGAACGCATAAATGTTTATACAAAGAACCATCCGCGTGAAGACTTGTTTGAAGTATGCCTGGTTTATCAGAACCAGAAAGTACGACGGCGCCAGCACCATCTCCGAATAACACACAAGTGGTGCGGTCATTCCAATCAAGAATACGAGAGTAGACTTCAGCCCCAATCAATAATACGTTTTTGGCTTGCCCGCTTTTAATAAATAAGTCTGCAATATTTAAGCCATAAACGAAGCCTGAGCATACAGCTTGAACATCAAATGCAGGGCATCCAGAAATATTTAATTTAGATTGCACAATGCAGGCAGTGCTTGGAAAGACCATATCTGGTGTCGTGGTCGCAACAATAATGAGATCTATATCATTGGCGTTAAGGCCAGATTGCTCAATAGCTTTTAGAGCTGCTTGCGTAGCAATGTCACTGGTGGCTTCATTGTCGGCTGCGATATGTCTTTGCTTAATTCCTGAGCGTGACACAATCCATTCATCGTTGGTATCAACAAATTTCTCAAGATCTTTATTTGTTAATACTTTTTCAGGAAGGTAGCTTCCTGTGCCAATAATTCTTGAATACATTACAGCTCTCTTTGTTCCGGCACTTTGATGTTGTCAGTAATTGCATCGAGCATAGAATGTTTGACTTCTTCATAGGCCCTTTGCATCGCAAAACCAAGGCTGTACATATCGGCTGCTCCGTGACTTTTCACAACGATGCCTCTTAGTCCCAACAGACTTGCACCGTTGTATCGCCTATGATCTACGCGCTCTTTAAAGCGATTGAGTACGGGTGAAGTCAATACCCCGAGAAGTTTCGTGAGCGGGTTTCGGTGAAACTCCTCCTTGAGGTATTTTCCCAACATTTGAGCTACACCTTCAGATGTTTTTAATGCCACATTACCAACAAACCCATCACAAACAATTACATCCGTCGTGCCTCTATAGATATCTGTACCTTCAACATTACCCTTAAAATTAAGAGAGCTATGTTTTAATAATTCAGAAGCTTCTTTGACGACCTCATTTCCCTTGCTGTCCTCTGACCCAATGTTCAGTAGACCAATGCTTGGAAAATTACTACCACCGCTCGAACTGACCAAGCAACTACCCATGACCGCAAATTGAAATAAATGTTCAGCGGAGCAGTCGACGTTAGCTCCTAAATCAAGCATGCAGACTTGGCCGCTATGTGTTGGTAAAAAAGAAGCAATCGCAGGCCGTTCAATACCAGGTAACATTTTGAGTACAAATCTGGAAATCGCCATGAGAGCGCCAGTATTACCCGCGCTCACACATGCATCCGCCCGCCCGTCTTTGATCAGGTTAATGGCGAGTCTCATAGATGAGTTTTTCTTGGTACGCAGTGCCTGAGCAGGACCTTCGTTCATGCCAATGACTTCTTCGGCATGAATAACTGTTACGCGATCTGCGTTGTGCGGAGTTTGTTTTAATGCCTTATCAATTTGATCTGCGATACCTACTAATATAACGTGAGCATCTGAATGCGATTTTAGAAAATGAATAGCTGTGGGCACGGTAACTTTAACGCCGTAGTCACCGCCCATGCAATCGAGTGCTATTTTGGTAGTCATTGGATGTATTCCGATTGCTGCACAAAAGAGGGGCTAAACTGATAAATGTATCCCAAGTGCCTGTTGTGCCAAATTTTTGTAGGCACTAACAGTGCCTACAAAAAATTAATCGTCGTTTTTCTGAACAACTTTCTTGCCACGATAAAAGCCGTTTGGACTGATGTGATGACGAAGATGGGTTTCCCCAGTACTTGGCTCGATCGCTATTGATGGGCTAGTTAACGCGTCGTGAGAACGGCGCATATTACGACGAGATGGTGATACTTTAGTTTTTTGTACGGCCATTTCTATTCACTCCAAAGTTTCTAAATTTAAGATGACTGTTTCAGTCTGCTAAATGGGCTTATTGAATCTGATCGCTCATCCAGTAGCTGAGGTCTTTCACAATCCCCTTCCTCGTGAAGCGGAACCATTGGCAAGGCCAACAATAATTCGTCTTCTACAAAGTCAATAAGATCTAATTCTGTCTCAGCGAGAATTGTGTTGATATCTTGCTCTTCTTGAGATATCTCAAGAAGCTCATCCTTCGTGGCCGTTATTATAAACCGACTACGGGAATTAATCTGAAAATCAAATAAACCAATGCATCGTTGGCATGTCAGCGTTAAACCACTTAAAATCTTAAGTTCGATGAACGATTTGCCGTCTTGCTGTATTCCACCAGTGATGTTTGCTTGAATGAGGTCATTTACGATAGCCGACACGTCAGTTAGCCTAGTGAAGTCGGTTAACTTGAGTCGAAGATCTTGGGACCGCATTTTTTGTGCAAACCCCAATGTGTCGATGATAGGTCGATTGCTCATAGCGCGCGCATAATATTGATTATATGTGCATTTGTCAAAATTTTATCTGAAAAGTTTAGAGTTATGAGTACCGATACTCCCCCAATTATTGTTCTTGCATCTACGTCAATTTTTCGCCGAGAGTTGCTCAAGCGTATTTGTCAAAATTTTGAAGTGGAATCACCAAACGTAGATGAGACCCCGCTAGCCGATGAAGATGCTCGAGCGTGCGCAGAGCGGTTATCTATAGCTAAAGCGCGTGCCGTACTTCAATTAAGCGGCAGAGATCTTATAATTGGATCGGATCAAGTAGCCGAATGTGATGGTAAGAGATTATCCAAACCGGGTAGTTTAGACGTCGCTATTGAGCAGCTTAAATTTGCGAGTGGTAGAACTGCATTTTTCTATACAGGCGTATGCGTCTTGAATCTGCATACAAATACACACGAATCCCTTGTGGTGGATACCGAGGTAACATTTCGAGAGCTTAGTCTCATTGAGATACAACGCTATGTGGAGACAGAAGACGTACTGGGCTGCGCGGGGAGTGCCAAGTCTGAGGGCTTGGGCATTACACTACTTGAGTCGATTCTCGGGTCAGATCCAACTGCCTTGGTTGGATTGCCCCTGATCGCGCTATCAAGGATGCTTCGAGATGAAGGCGTTACATTGCCGTAGTGAGTTATAAATTACTGTTAATGTAATCTATAACCCATTGTTCTATTTAAAATTTCAGCACCAAATTTTCTTGCGATACGTTCTTCAAAGCCTTCTTTTACCGAATAATTAACGAGCTCTTTAGCCCCAATAACATCTCGGGCTACCGAAAGTACGCTGCCGTAGGCATCAGCTAACCCTAGGTTTAGGCTCTGCTCACCGGTCCAGACCAAGCCAGAAAAAATCTCAGGTGTGTCTTTGAGGCGTTCACCCCGACCCAGAGTTACTGCCTTGATAAACTGATGATGAATGTTATCTAGTATCGATTTGGCGTGCTCACGCTGAGCGGGCTTCATGGGTGAAAAGGGATCCAAAAATCCTTTGTTCTCACCTGCAGTCAGCAGTCGACGCTTAATTCCCAGTGATTCTAAAGCCTCTGTAAATTCAAATCCGTCCATGCGAACGCCAATTGAACCCACTATGCTGGAGGGAGACACGTAGATTCGATCTGCAGCAACAGCTACGTAGTATCCACCTGATGCACAGAGGTCTTCTACTACTGCATAAACCGGAATTGTGGGATGGATACCACGAAGGCGGATGATTTCTTGATTAATCAATTCTGATTGAACCGGGCTACCCCCAGGGCTGTTTATACGAATGACAATGCCTTTAACATTAGTGTTTGCGAACGCATCCTCTAGGCCCGTAATGACATCGTATGCATTCGCTGGTGACCCAGACGCGATAACGCCATTCAAATCTACGATGGCGGTGTGTGGCCCCTGGCTGGATGTCTTATCATCAAGCGTCAAAAATGCAACCAATCCAATCGCAATAAATAAATAAGCAAACCGGAAAAATATTTTCCATCGGCGCGCCCGTCGTTGCTCTATCAGGGATGCTTGTGCCAGATGAGATATGGTGTTTTTTTCAAAATTATCGTTATTCATTTTTTCAGAGCTGATTGTTGTAGAGTCGGACAGTAACACGCATAACTTAAACTTCGTTGTAGTTAAGTTTAAAGTTTATTTATTTTTTTATCTTAGAATAAATTCCCGATTTGCTCGATGGATCAATTGAATGTGTCTAGTTCTAATTTACAAGATATACACCGTCATCTTCTTCAATCATCGGCAACTTTGTTAAGAAAGCTCCATGGCAGGGTCCGCCCACACACTCACCAGTATTGGGTGCATACAATGCACCATGAGTAGCGCACATCAGTAGCTGACGATCCGCATCAAAAAACTCCCCGTGTTGCCAGTCAAGCTCGACTTGAATATGGGCGCATCGGTTAACGTAGCCAAATACTATTCCGTTATGACGTATAACAAAACCAGGAAGCTTTTCCCCATTTTTATCAGTTGTTACGAAGCGCACACCGCTGCCACACTCTTCCAGTTCAGAGGTCCGACAAATCAACCGTTTTCGAGCAGCCATGCCATCAACCTCTCAAAACTATCAACACATGCCAACGGGTTTAGACCAACCAATTCCTTTTCATCATGAGCGCCATAACTGACACCAACACTGTAAGTTCCCGCATTCTTAGCAAGCAATAAGTCATGCGTAGTATCACCAATCATTAGCGTTCGTTCAGGGGGGACTGCAAGGTCATTCATAATGAATTGCAGCATATCGGGGTGCGGTTTAGGAAAACCCTCATCACCACATCGTGTTACCGAAAATAAATGGCCAAAATCTACTTTTTTTAAGGCTCGATTCAATCCGACCCGGCTCTTTCCCGTTGCAACTGCTAACAAATAACTTCTTTCAGCTAGAGCTTGAAGCCCTTCCGAAGTACCTTTGAAAGCATGAAGAATCTTGTTTTCATCTAAAAAATGATGTCTATAGCGATCGACAATACCTTGATGCTGGCTCTTGGTGAGATTTGGTGACAGATAATTGAATGTGTCCAAAAGACCTAAGCCTATGACGTGCTTCGCGGCCGCCTCATCAGGAACGGGTAAATCGTTATCCGAATAAGACTTTTGAATGCTCTGTGCTATGTGCGCTGTCGAATCTACGAGCGTCCCATCCCAATCAAACACAATTAAGTCAAAATTTTTCATGAAGTTTGCAGTTCTTTCTCTTGTTGTGATTCATCGATAACAGTCATGACTTGCCTAAGTTGTGCCGGTATTGGCGATTCAATTTTAATTCTCTTTCCGTGTGAAGGATGTGTGAAAGAAAATTGATGTGCATGAAGAAACATCCGCTTGAGACCATAGGTTTGAAAGATTTTGTTTCGCCGGAAATCCCCATATTTGTCATCGCCCAAAATCGGGAAATTCTTGTGCGCCAAGTGCACACGGATTTGATGCGTTCTTCCTGTCTTAAGATTAGCTTCGATTAGAGTTGTCTGGCCGTGCGTCTCAAGCGGCCTAATCAATGTAAGAGACGGTTTTCCTTCTGCCCCATCAACAACAACTCTGCGCTCCCCTCCTTTAGAGACAAACTTACGTAGTGGTAAGTCTATCTTGTTAACGGTGCGGTCCCAAACACCCCAGACCAGAGCGACATAGATTTTCTTGGTCAGACTATCTCTAATTTGGCTATGTAAATGAGTCAGTGCTATTCGCGTTTTCGCGAGCAAGAGAACACCTGAAGTTTCTTTGTCCAAACGATGCACAAGCTCTAGAAAAGGTTGGTTTGGTCTATCCGCCCTTAAGATTTCAATGAGTCCGAAAGAAACCCCGCTCCCTCCGTGAACGGCCAAGCCGGCGGGCTTGTCAACAATAAGCACGTCTTCATCCTCATACAAAATGGGCAGTTGTATGGAGCTTTTCGGCTTTACACCCTCTTCTCTCTGTGCAACGCGTATTGGCGGGATTCTGAGCTTATCCCCTTCGGCAAGTCTGCGACTGGGGCCTGCACGGCCACCATTCACGCGCACTTCCCCACTACGCAAAATACGATAAACATGACTCTTAGGGACACCTTTGAGTATCCGCAATAAATAATTATCAATTCGTTGCGCTTCGC
Organism: uncultured Pseudomonadota bacterium; assembly: GCA_913057675.1. Lineage (GTDB taxonomy): Bacteria > Pseudomonadota > Gammaproteobacteria > Burkholderiales > Eutrophovitaceae > Eutrophovita. The sequence goes on from CAJXOL010000048.1 coordinate 6,934, forward strand.
CATCAACGCCAACTACGACTTGATTCACACGATCTTTACATAAGTTATTCATTTTGAATTATAATTCGTGCACGAGTCGTTTAGACGACGAGAATGCCACGGTCTCATAAAGATCGTACGGCCGCCGGGTTTATAGTCCCGTTGCATGTTAGCCGTTCAATTCTCAACGAAATTGTTAACAGGCTCGTCCCAAGGTTAATTTCGCTCACCTAAATAATGAAAAACGAAAGTAGCGATATAGTAAATGATTTGCGCGCTTATAACAGCGCGGGAGATTCACAGAGCCAACGCCGTTAGTTGCGGGGGCCTATGTAACAAACCGGAAAGTATTGATTTAGGAAACGATTGCTCGACACAACGAAAGAATTTATTTAATTTATTAATTGAAATAGTTGAACGAAACTATCCAAAAATAGCGCCGGTTTAATCTCCCGCAGCGGTATGCGCGCTGGGGAACATAAATGAAGCGAATGTTATTTAACGCAACCCATGCTGAAGAGCTGAGAGTTGCGATAGTCGATGGACAATCACTCCTCGATTTAGATGTAGAAACAACAGGTAAAGAACAGAAGAAAAGCAATATTTATAAAGCTGTTATTACCCGAATTGAGCCCAGTCTCGAAGCGGCTTTTGTCAATTACGGTGCTGAAAGGCACGGCTTTCTTCCGTTCAAGGAAATTAGTCGATCTTACTTTAAGGATCCACAAGCTAATCCCACTAAAGTTCGAATCCAAGATGTTTTATCCGAAGGCACGGAACTTGTCGTGCAAGTCGAAAAAGACGAGCGTGGTAACAAGGGTGCGGCACTAACCACATTCATCAGCCTTGCAGGGCGATACTTGGTTTTAATGCCTAACAACCCTCGTGGTGGTGGTGTTTCAAGGAGAATCGAAGGCGAAGAGCGAGCTCAACTGCGTGACGCGATGGATCAACTTAGTCTTCCTACGGGCATGAGTGTGATCGCACGCACGGCTGGTATTGGCCGGAGCGCAGAGGAGTTAGAATGGGATTTAAACTACTTGACTCAATTGTGGAAAGCGGTAGACGGAGCGGCAGGTAGTCAAAAAGCGCCCTTCTTAATCTATCAAGATGCGAGTCTTGTTATTCGGGCGATTCGAGATTATTTCCGACAAGATATCGGCGAAATTCTGATCGATACTGAATCAATCTATGAGCAAGCCCGTCAGTTCATGGGCCACGTCATGCCGCATAACGTCAATCGGGTTAAATGGTATCAGGAAGAAACCCCGCTATTCTCTCGTTTCCAAATTGAGCACCAAACAGAATCAGCTTATTCGCGACAAGTTGTTTTGCCCTCTGGCGGATCCATTGTTATTGATCACACAGAGGCCATGGTCTCCATCGACGTTAATTCTGCCCGGTCGACACGAGGTAGTGATATTGAGGAGACAGCGCGGAAAACAAATATCGAGGCTGCTGAGGAAGTTGCTAGGCAATTACGTCTGCGTGACTTAGGCGGACTTGTTGTTATCGACTTCATCGATATGGAAAACCCAAAGAGTCAACGTGAAGTTGAAAACACAATTCGTGAAGCGCTCAGGTACGACCGAGCGCGTGTTCAAGTAGGTAAAATTTCTAGATTTGGATTGCTGGAACTGTCGCGACAAAGACTGCAAACTTCCCTTGGTGAAACAAGTCATATTACGTGCCCACGATGCAGTGGCACGGGGAATATCCGCTCTGTTGAGTCTACCGCTTTGCATGTTCTTAGGATTGTGCAGGAAGAGGCAATGAAAGAAAGTACAGCGGCTGTGCATGCACAAGTCCCTGTTGCTGTTGCATCCTACTTGCTCAATGAAAAGAGAGATGAGCTCTACGCCATTGAACATCGGGTAAAAGTCAGCTGCGTTTTGATACCCAATACTCACTTAGAAACGCCACATTACACTGTGAAACGACTGCGTCACGATGAACTCAATCAAATTGATACGAGCGTACCCAGTTACGACCTAGCCGATGAAGTGGCCGATCAAGGTTTAGAAAAAGATAAGAAGCAAGACGTAATCAAGCCTGTTGCTGCAGTGAAAGGAGTGACCCCAATACAGGCACCTCCGTCAGTAATTAAAAAAGAAGGTTTCTTTAAAAGACTCATTGCTGCCATCTTTGGCTCAAGCGAAGACAAAGAAAAAACTGCTTCTGACAACCGACGTAGAAATCAGCGCACTGACCGAAGACGTGGGGGGCGTGACGATGAACGCAATGATCGTCGTCGCGGTCGTAACGACTCTCGTGGTGATCGTCGTCGGCCTCGAAGAGGACGCAATAAAGATAGTGAAATCAGCAGCGATGACATTACTAATAACACTGTAGAGCCAAAAGCAGAGGTTAACAAGACTGCAGATACTCCAAGCAATACAAGCGCAGATACAACTTCACAAGCCGGTGAGCAATCAGAACAACGAGAGGATCAGTCAGGACGCCGTCGTCGCAGAAATAACGACCGACGAGGCCGTAACCGTAGGAATGACCGCGGCGCAGATCGAGAAAATACGACTTCGACTGCAGATGCACCGATTGCTACAGCACCAACTGTTGATGCTCAGCAAGCTGCTACGTCTCAGTCAAATTCTCCTACCGTTAACGAGTCAAGTAACGCGGGATCTAATCAAGCAGTTAATACATCTGCGAGTTCGCACATTACTCAGGAAAACAGGAGCGTCCCTTCGACAGGAATCGCACCAGTTGTAGATACTCGTGTGACTGAATCTGCTCCCGCACCAATTGAGACGTCTGAAGCACAATCCAATGAACCTGTTGTCCAGCGCGCTTCTGTGGCCAATGATGAGAGTGTAGTGGCCCAAGTGGTCGAGACTGTTGTTAAGGCACCCGCACCTGTGATTCAAAAACCGATTGTAGACGAGCCAGTTGTGTTGCCTGAGGGCATGACAATGATAGAGACTTCGTCATCGGATAACAGCTCTAACCTTGACTCACAGCAAAATACAGCTGAGTTAGATAAAGCTAGGGAGGAGCGAAGACTGCGACGCCAATCGAAAGATGCGGCTACAGCAGCAAGTGAACCACTTCAACAGGTGGAAACACAAGACAGTCCAAATTAAAGACAGTTGTGACCGGCATCATTTGGTCATTTTGAGTTTAGTCAGCGGGTACATTTGATCTAAAAATGTATCCGCTCCTTCCTCAATCATCTTAAGAACAGTACTGAACCCAGCCTCAGAACCGTAGTATGGATCGGGCACGTCCTGGCGCGCAAATTCTTGGCTATATTCCAAAAATAAGAGAATCGACGATTGACTATTTATCGGTTTTAATCGTTGGAGAGCCTTTAAGTGTGAGTTATCCATAGCTAGAAAAATGTCATAATTAAAAAAGTCATTTGTCGAGACTTTTTGTGAGCGAATTACGCTTAAATCGTAACCGCGCTCCGCTGCAACCATAATACTTCTTCGATCAGGTGGACTATCCACGTGGTAACCATGCGTCCCGGCTGAAGCGCAGCTGAAAGTATCTTGCAAACCTCTCTTTACTGCTTTCTTCCTCAAAACCACCTCCGCTGAGGGTGATCTACAAATATTTCCCGTGCATACAACCAAAGCCTTCATAGCGAATATCTAAGTGATCATTTAGGTCAATGACCCTGAAATAAATCGCTCTTTGAGCGTTTTAAGTACATCTCTTAATTCGGCTGCTTTCTCAAACTCTAAATTTTTGGCTGCCTCTTTCATTCGTTTTTCGACACGCTTCATTTCAACCAGCAACTCTGACTCAGATTTGATTTCGGTAGGGCTTTCGGCCTGAGATTTGCTATTGCTATTTGAACCGCGTTCAGAGTAGACACCCTCCATCAAATCACGCACACGTTTCTCAATGCCAGTCGGGGTGATGTTATGTTCGACATTGAAATCAAGTTGTTTTTGACGACGCCTATTTGTTTCGTCAATAGCACGCTGCATCGATCGTGTGATCGAGTCGCCATACATAATAGCTCGTCCGTTAATGTGTCTTGCAGCCCTTCCGATCGTTTGTATCAATGCCCGTTCAGAACGAAGAAAGCCCTCTTTATCCGCGTCTAAAATGGCGACAAGTGAGACTTCTGGAATATCCAACCCTTCCCTCAATAAATTAATCCCCACTAAGACATCAAACTTTCCAAGCCTCAGATCACGAATGATTTCAACCCGTTCTACCGTATCAATATCCGAATGTAGATATCGAGCCGCAACCCCATTCTCGGATAAAAAGTCCGTTAGATCTTCCGACATTCGTTTAGTCAGCGTGGTCACCAGCACACGCTCATGAATTTTTGTTCGAATACTGATCTCTGACAAGAGATCATCAACCTGGTTAATCGCAGGTCGAACTTCTAATTGAGGATCGACAAGCCCCGTTGGTCGAACCATCTGTTCCACGACTTGTTGTTGTTTCTCACTCTCATAATGAGATGGTGTCGCGGAAACGAAAATGGTTTGCGGCACTATTTGTTCGAATTCATCAAACCGTAAGGGTCTATTGTCTAATGCCGAAGGCAATCTAAATCCATAATTCACTAAATTTTCTTTACGTGCCCTATCCCCTTTATACATTCCCCCAATTTGCGGTGCAGTGACATGTGATTCATCCATAAACATAATGGCATTTTTAGGGAGATAATCGATGAGCGTTGGCGGAGGAGCACCATTTTCCCGGCCTGACAAGTGTCTGGAATAATTCTCAATACCCTTACAAAAACCCATTTCGGTAAGCATCTCTAAATCAAAGCGAGTCCGTTGCTCGATACGTTGAGCTTCAACCAAAAGGCTGTTTTTGTGAAATTGCGCCATTCGTTCACGCAACTCTAATTTGATTGTCTCTATAGCACGTAGAACAGTCGCTCTGGGTGTCACATAGTGACTAGATGGGTAGACGGTATAACGTTTCACCTTATTAAGAATGTGACCGGTTAGTGGATCAAATACAGACAGTGATTCGATTTCATCATCAAACAATGCGACCCGAATGGCATGTTCAGAATTCTCTGATGGGAAAATATCAATGACGTCACCACGGACCCTGAAAACACCACGACTAAAATCGATATCGTTTCGATCGTACTGCATCTCCGCAAGCCTTTGAATGATTTTACGCTGTCCGATTTCTTCCCCTTCCATGAGGTGAAGAATCATGCCATGGTAGTCGACAGGATCTCCGATGCCGTAAATACATGACACGCTAGAGACAATTATTGAATCGTTGCGCTCGAGTAGTGATTTCGTGGCGGACAAACGCATTTGCTCAATGTGTTCGTTAATACTCGAATCTTTTTCAATGAATAGATCTCGAGACGGAACATAAGCTTCAGGCTGGTAATAGTCGTAATAAGACACAAAATACTCAACAGCATTTTTTGGGAAAAAATCCTTAAATTCCGAGTACAGTTGCGCCGCTAATGTTTTATTGGGCGCGATGACGATAGCGGGACGTCCTGACCTGGCGATCACGTTGGCCATCGTAAAGGTCTTTCCTGAGCCCGTGACCCCTAATAGTGTTTGGTGTGGCATGTTGCTCGCCAAGCCGTCTAATAGAGCCTCTATGGCCGCTGGTTGGTCGCCTGCTGGTTCAAATAGCTGATTAAGTAAAAATGGGCTATTGGGGAATCTGATAAAGTTTTCTGTGGACAAAATTTCGTAAGCCTTGTTTCTTGTGGAATTACCATGAACACGTGCGGTACAATAGCGCCCGTTTATTTCTAATGTATATCTAATTAACAAACAGTATATGACGACTTCAGCTTTTAGCGGTGTTGAATTAGCGCCCAGTGACCCTATTTTAGGGCTTACCGAACTTTTTAAGTCAGACAACAACCCTAATAAGGTTAATTTAGGTGTTGGTGTCTACTACGATGATGATGGCTCAGTACCTTTGCTTGGATGCGTCAAGGCGGCTGAAACGCGAGTCGTGTCGAAGCAAGCGGCTCGTCCATATCAGCCCATTGAGGGAAATGCAAATTACAGAAAACTGGTCCAAGGACTTCTTTTTGGAGCAGAGTCTGAGGCGCTGGTGGCCAACAGAATTATCACGGCTCAAACTTTAGGTGGTACAGGTGCGCTAAAAGTCGGGGCTGATTTCTTAAAACAGGTGGTAGGTTGCTCTGACGTTTGGATTTCTGATCCGAGCTGGGAGAATCATCGCGGTATTTTTCAAAATGCTGGTCTTAAAGTTAACCTCTACCCTTATTACGATGCAGACACCGGAGGCGTCGCCTTTGATCGTATGGTAGAGCAGCTTAAAACACTACCAAAACAATCCGTGGTGCTATTGCACGCTTGTTGTCACAATCCTACTGGTGTGGATTTGGATGGTGAACAGTGGAAAATTATTGCCGAGCTCGTCGCTGAACACGCATTAATTCCTTTCCTGGATATTGCGTATCAAGGCTTTGGTGCGTCAATTGAGGAAGATGGTTTTGTGGTACGTCTTTTTACGGAACACTGTAAAAATTTAATTATCTCCAATTCGTTCTCAAAGTCATTCTCCCTATACGGAGAACGTATTGGTGGCCTCTCGATTGTATCTAGCTCAGCAGAGGAAGCAAAACGGGTTCAGAGCCAGTTAAAACGCCTCATACGTACGAATTACTCGAACCCACCGATCTATAGTGGCGCGGTAGTCGAGACGGTACTTGCGGATCCAGATCTTAGGGGGCAATGGGATAGTGAACTTGGAGGCATGCGAGAGCGTATTAAACGCATGAGATTAGAATTATCGAACAATGTTGCTAAGCTCTGTCCGGATGTTGATTTTTCCTTCATTACGAAACAGCAAGGAATGTTTTCTTATTCGGGCCTAACTAGGGAGCAAGTAGTTAGGCTTAGAGAGGAGTTTTCAATTTATGCCATTGAAAGTGGTCGCATTTGTGTTGCTGCACTCAATTCAAAAAATGTTGGTGTGGTTTCAGAAGCCATATCGAAAGTGATTACCTGAGAGCTGTAGTTGACCAAATCACTGTGAATCACTATCATAGGCGCCTTCCAATTCCTCGATAGCTCAGTTGGTAGAGCAACTGACTGTTAATCAGTGGGTCCCTGGTTCGAGTCCAGGTCGAGGAGCCAAGAATGAAAAAAGCTGTGTTTTGTACACGGCTTTTTTTGTGTCCGTTAACAGAACGGTCAATCCACATGGATTCAGAACGACCCTGAGAGTCTGGGGAGCTGATCAGCAGCACCCTAAGGATGCAATGGAGTTTAAGATCGCGCACAAGCTTAAGTATAAGGTTGAGGCAGCGTATAACCGCTCCAATCTGCTCGAGGTAAGACGGGGCATTATGGATCAGTGGGTTGAGCTATGTACTACTTCGTCATAGCTGTACGAGCTGATTTCCCACCATCACTGAGCGTTGCGAAATTGAACCCATTGCAGGTCTATCCACTTCGCTGCACGTTCTCGCCGATCCCACTCAGCTAGAGCGTGGTCAATCGAGGGTGCTGACCCTGTCCGATCAGTTTTCGAAAAATCATGACGAGCAGCTTAAATACGACAATCCAGCGACCTCAAAGAACTCAGACGGCTTGGGCCTATAGTATTTCTCCTCCACCACCTTCGACTGCTCGGCGTAGGGCTGCGTCATGACTTCCTGCAGCTCTCGAACTAAAGAGTAGTTCCCCGCAGTCGCTTGGCTGTACGCAGGCACAACGAACCACTCTCGCAAACTGTATTTTGGGTTGACGAGTTTCATCCGCCTAGAGATCTCCTCACGCGAAGAGGGCTGCGCAGCATTCGCGTCGGTCGTGCTGGCGCTGACTATGAGAGATTTCCATTTTTCGAGCCACTCTGACCAGCGCTTGTCCATCCCTTCGGCGTCATCGTAGAAGCTTTTTTTGAGCGGGCCAATGTCGTCTGGTACCGTCGAGAGCTCGCGGAAGAAGATGGTGTAATCGACAGGAGTTTGCACCATGAGCGTTTCTAGTTCACTGAACAACGCCAGGTGAAAAGTGCCGAGTCCAAGTTTGGCAGCCCACATCTTCTCCATTTGTGCTTGCATCACTGTCGCAAAGCCACTTCGAATCTCGTCGAGCTGTCGCAGATAGTCCTGATGCGACGTCAGTGATGTCAGCAAGGGCCGCAACGCCTTACAAAACATGTGGAAGTTGCGTTCCGCTGCCACGGCTTGGTTCATGAACGCGAAGTGATGTCCGCCACCCGTCCATGGCTGGTAGTGCGGGTTAAACACATCGCAGAATCCGAATGGGCCGTAGTCAAGTGTGAAGCCACCAGCCGCGCAGTTGTCGCTGTTGAAGTTGCCCTGGCAGTAGCCGACACGGATCCAGTTCGCCACAAGCGACGTCAGGCGGCTGCGGAACTCGCGCGCGAGCAACACCATTTTTTCTGCAGTGCTTAGTTTCTTGTCGATGACGTTACCGTACTCACGATCAATCAAGTACAACACAATCTGCTCGAGCTCCTCCATCGCTTTGGGGTGTTCCTTTTTGCGCGCACGGCGACCGAAGAGCTCGAGTTGACCGACCCGAATGAACGACGGTGCGACGCGCGTCGAAATGGCGACTGCCTCCGATATAAGCATGTCGGGATCCTGCGAGCGCGAGCCTTCCGAATACCACGGCCGCTTGACCTTTTCCGTTTTCGAAACGTATAAACTCAGAGACCGTGACGTTGGCACACCGAGCGCATGCATGTGTTCCTGAGCTAAGAACTCCCGCACACTTGAGCGCAGGACGGCGCGACCATCCGCGCCGCGGCAGTATGGCGTCCGGCCGCCACCTTTTAGCTGCATTTCCCAGCGTTGACTGTTGATGACGGCCTCAAGTACGGAAACTGCGCGACCGTCGCCGTATCCGTTGCCGGTTTGGAACGGGCACTGTTGGGTGTATTCGGTGCCGAAGATGGACAATGCGTACCCACACGCCCAACCCAGCTTGCGCATCGGCTTCGGAACGTGGGAGATGTCACCCGAGAACATGCGGACGAAGTCGGCCAACTGTGCCATGCTGTCGGCGAAGCCAAGTTCGCGAAAAAAGTTTTTGCTGTGAGCGACGTACTCAGGGTCTTTGATTGGCGTGGGATTGATGGGGACATAGTGACCCGTAAAAACTTGTCGCGGCGAGTGGTCGGCTCCGTCTGCTATCGCTTCAGGATCGCAGTTGAGCGTGTCCATAAGCGAGTAGTTTGCCAATTTTGCAAGCTCGTCAAGCGTTGCGATGATTGGGGAGGTTTCCTGGGACACTTGATTTTTCATAGGTCTACTCATGATCTGCGTGGAAACGGCTGAGCAACTTGAACATCGCAAACTCCTGACAGGTCGAAAACCAGCGGGCGACATTAACACAAATTGCTCTCTCAGCAGCCGAAAAGACCCCTGGCCACATCTATTAAATAAGTGCCGATCACCTCCGGCTTAGAATAAAAGGGAAGAAATCCACTAGTTGCTCTGTTATGGGGACAAGCACAGTTACCTCGGTGAGCGGCAATAAAAAAGGGGCTTTCTTCATACATGTTTAGTTTTTTACTCACCGCAGCATGTCACTGTACATATCGGCCCAGGCAAAGGTAAGATCTGTCTCTTATACACATCTCCGAGCCCACGAGACAGGCAGAAATCTCG
>CAJXOL010000049.1 GCA_913057675.1 uncultured Pseudomonadota bacterium
TTCATTAGTACTTTAGTGTTGTGAAAGAGGGGACGAAACGTCCCCTCTTTTTTTGGTCCAAGGTTTGATAAGACAGGATAAAGAATTTTATAGGTGTGATAATGAGACAACATGCATGTCGTCTCTATTGCCAATTTCAGATAAAAAAAACCAATCACCACCCGGTGTGGTATTTAAGCAACAAACGCTGGATTGTATCGTGATATGCCTACTGTTACGGGTGCGTACAGTGTTATAAAGTCACTGGGACCATCTTTAAGTGTTGTAAGTAAACCGCACCGAACGTTTTGCTTCTTAAAAACACCAGTTATTTAAGGAGATGGTATGAAAAAAGCACTAATAGCTGCAGCAGTTGCTGGCGCCTTCGCGGCCCCATCAGTTATGGCAGCAGAATTAAGCACAAACGTATATTGGTCCACCGGAATTACATTGGGTGAGACCACAACAACCACAGCAGGCGTAGATAGCACAGTTAATAATGATGAAGTTCAGGACGCTGGTGGTAACCGCCTCATGTTCACATGGACCGATACATTAGATAACGGTATTGGCGTAAACGCATACTTGTCCTTTGGTAACTTAAACACAGCGGGCGCTGGTGGTGTAAACGTTCGTAACGCGAATATTGGTTTCTCAGGTGACTTCGGTAAGGTTCAAGTAGGTACCAACGAGCATTTCTCAGAAACTGACTTACTCTTTGATCCTTCGTTCGGTGACTTTGGTCGTACTGGTGATGCGATTTCATTCATCCAGATGGGCCAAACTGCATTTAACTTCACCCGTCGTGATACAGAGTCAGTTTGGTATACCAGTAACGACATGAACGGTCTACAATTCCGTGCTGTTTACATCATGGGACCACGTACTAATGCCGCAGCAGGTTCTGACCAGGACGGCACACAGCTTGGTGTGACTTATTCATCAGGCCCGTTAACGGTTGGTGCTAGTCAAGCAAGCTACAATGACTACGCAAACAACGGTGGACAAGCTGATACTGACACTCCTGTTGCAGGAACCGAGTCAACCATGACAAGCTTCCGCGCTACATACGACATGGGCATGGTTATGGTTAAGGCTGCAGTTTGGGACATCGAGCAATCAGGTATTGTTGCTACTACCAACCTTGGTGATGCATCTACAGGTTTTGAGGTCTCAGGCCAATCAATCTTCGTCGGCATGCCGATCAATGGCGGCACCCTTTGGGCGCAATCATCAAGCTTGGGTGACCAAGATGCAACCTTAGCCGCTGGAACATCTGCGATTAACGCGTCTGGTAAAACTGGTTTTGATATTGGTTACCACCACGCGATGAACTCGCAAGTTAACTTCTTCTTGCGTTATGGCGAGAGCGAGACCGAAGTGAACTTTGACGCAACAACCGGTGGCTCAACAGAGACTGAAGAGTTGATGTTAGGTTGGCAGTTAATGTACTAATCAGTTAGATTCATTAGTACTTTAGTGTTGTGAAAGAGGGGACGAAACGTCCCCTCTTTTTTTGTGCAGGATTTTTGTTATTGATTGGGGATTAATTCGACAGACTCGATCGAAAACTTATAATTTATGGAGCTGTTGTTCCAATTGTTTGAGCTTCATTTGGTTTCGTTCGACTTGATCCCGCACTTGCTGCACTACTTTAGCAGGTGCTTTTTGCACAAAGCTGTTGTTCTTGAGTTTTTGTTGATCTCGTTCGAGTTCTCCAGTCAGTCGTTCTAGTTCACTCTGAATTTTGAGCCGTTCTTGCACAGGATCAATCTCTACGTGCACCATTAGGGCGTAGCCATCGATATTGACTCTCGGACTATCTTGGTCAGGTAAGTGATCTCCGGTTAATAGCACCTCACGAGACTTTGTAAGGACCTGAATGACCACTTGCCATCTTTGAAGAAACCCCTCGTCACCCGCAATCCAAAGGGGTAAACGTTGGGAGGGGCCGATACCCAACTCAGCTTTTAGCGCACGGCTGGAAGTAACGATATTTTTGAGTGTTTCAATTGCTTGATCAGCCTGAGCATCAATTGATTTATGTGCTTTGGGGTAAGGGCTCACCATGACGCTCTTTCCAGGTAGCCCAGCTACAGGTGCGACTTTTTGCCACAACTCCTCAGTGATGAACGGAATAATTGGGTGTGCCATCCGGAGTGATTTTTCAAGGGTTCTGATGAGCGTTCTACGTGTAGCTCTTTTTTGTGCGGCATCACCCGTTTGTATTTGTATCTTTGCGATTTCCAGGTACCAGTCGCAGAATTCGTCCCATACGAATTGATAAATAGCGCTGGCCGCCGTATCGAACCGATAGTCTTCAAAGCCCTTATTAACTTTAATGAGTGTTCGTTCAAATTCATTTGATATCCACCGATCCGCCGGTGAGAAATCAAGGTACTCCCCTGAAGCACACACCTCCGGTCCGTGTGGGTTTAATCCGCAGTCTTCCCCCTCTGTATTCATGAGTACGAATCGGGATGCGTTCCACAGTTTGTTACAGAAGTTACGATAGCCTTCGCAACGGTTTAGATCAAAATTGAGAGTTCTTGCGAATGTCGCAAGCGATGCAAATGTAAATCGCAGCGAATCGGCGCCAAACGATGGGATTCCTTTTGGAAAATTTTTGCGCAGATACTTTTCAATTTTTTCTTGGTGCTCTGCGAGCATGAGGCTCTGAGTTGATTTCTCTACAAGAGACTCCAAGTCAATACCATCCAATAGGTCTAACGGGTCGATAGTGTTGCCCTTGGATTTGGACATTTTTTGTCCGTCAGCATCTCTAACTAGGGCATTGATATAAACGTCTTTGAATGGAACACGACCGGTGAAGTGCAACGTCATCATGATCATTCGTGCGACCCAAAAGAAAATGATATCAAAGCCAGTCACCAAAACATTTGAGGGAAGGTAACGAGCTAAATCGGGCGTTTTTTGTGGCCATCCCAGAGAGCTAAAAGGCACGAGTGCAGAGGAAAACCACGTGTCGAGTACATCTTCATCACGACGAAGTTCACCAGAATAGCCATTGCGTTTAGCTTGAGTGAGTGCGTCAGCTTCATTGCGGGCGACGTAAGAGTTGCCCTCTGAGTCGTACCATGCCGGTATTTGATGTCCCCACCACAGTTGTCTCGAGATACACCAATCCTGAATATTCTCTAACCAGTGGTTGTAGGTGGAGGTCCAGTGGTCAGGATGGAATCGGACCTCTCCGTCATGAACGGCTTTGAGTGCTTTATCGGCCAAACCTTGAGTTTTTACAAACCATTGGTCTGTGAGCATCGGCTCAACGATTTCTCCTGTGCGGCCAGACTTCGGCACATTCAATGTGTGGGCTTTCTCTCCGACAAGCTGCCCTGCATCTCTGAGTTCTTGAAGAATTAATTGACGTGCTTTTAACCGGTCTATGTTTTGGAATCGTAGCGGGACATGCTCGTTCAGCGTCCCATCTAAGTTAAGAATATTGATTGGTGTGAGCTCGTGCCGCTCGCCAACACTAAAGTCATTAAAGTCGTGAGCAGGGGTTATTTTTACACAGCCCGTTCCAAAGGCGGCATCGACATAGTCGTCAGCAACGACCGGAATGTGCCGGCCACAAAGTGGGACAATGACTTCTTGTCCAATCAAAGCTGTATATCTATCGTCTGAAGGGTTTACGGCAATAGCCACATCCCCAAGCATGGTTTCTGGTCGAGTAGTTGCCACAACAACACTGAACGTTCCATCTTGGCTAGGGTACTCAATCTCCCATATCTTGCCGTTCGTCTCAATGTTGTCGACCTCTAGATCGGAGACTGCAGTTTGGAGTTTAGGATCCCAATTGACAAGACGATTACCTTTATATATCAGACCTTCTTCGTGCAATCGAACGAATACTTCAACGACCGCTTCGGACATGTGAGCGTCCATAGTGAAATAGCCTGATTTCAGCCCATCTGTGTCGGCATAATCCCAGTTCGCAGATGATCCAAGTCGACGCATCTGATTGGTAATAGTCGACCCTGATTGTTGTTTCCATCGCCAGACCTCTTCTAGAAAAGCATCTCGCCCAAGTTCGGAACGTTTTTTACCTTTAGCTGCGAGTTGTCGCTCAACAACGAGTTGGGTGGCGATTCCAGCATGATCTGTACCGACGACCCAGTTCGTTTTTTTACCCTGCATGCGGTGATAACGAACTAGGCTATCCATTAGTGTTTGTTGAAACGCATGACCCATGTGTAGGGTCCCCGTCACGTTCGGTGGCGGTAGCTGTATGCAGTAGGGGGGTGTCTCGGGATCATCGCTCAAGAACGAATCATCTTTGAAGAACCCGTATTCTTCCCATGTCTTATACCAATAGTCCTCGATGGACTTCGGATCAAAGGTTTTTGCGAGCTCGGTTGGGGTCACTTCGGAGTTAGATTTGGTCGACATGTTTAGAGCTTTTTTACGTTTTGATTTACTAGTTTTAAGCGTTTATCGTAACACTAATTATAGGATGATCCATCCTCCCTAAGGAGGCTTCGTGCGCATTCAAAAACAAATTAGAAGCCTTCTGATTTGCTTTAAGTAATTTTGTCAGTAACCAAAAAGTTAGATCTTTTTCAATATCAAATTACATTTTATGTACTTTGATGTCATATCCCCGATCTCGGTACCATTTGAAACGCACTCGCGCACTCTCAATAGAGGACGTTTGTTTGGTCACGATTTCTACTAGGCGCTCAAAGGAGCTGAACTGGCTGGGAGTGTCCTCAGTCAGATTAATCAAAATATCTAGGTGCGAGCTGGCGTTGTCATGTCGCAGTTCGAGTGATGTGAACGCATCAGTTACATCTTTATCACCCTGTGTGTGCGGAATAAACTGGCTGGGTTGATGCGACCAAAGATACTCAGAGACCATTTTAGAGTGGCCTGTATCTCGGGTCGCAATGCACGCTTTTCGTCGCACCTTCAGAGTCTTCTCAGCGAGTCTGGCAAGAAATGATAATTCGTCAGGAACTTCCGTATAGAAGATGACCTCAGTCATTGATCTGCAATTTGGGATCGAGTCATTTTGATGAGGCGCGGTTTAGGAGGAATTCACACAGCAGTGGTACAGGCCTACCCGTTGAGCCTTTTTCTTTGCCAGATATCCAGGCGGTTCCGGCAATGTCAAGGTGAGCCCATGGGTAGCTGGTTGCAAATTCCGCCAAAAAACATGCTGCTGTGATACTGCCCGCCGCCCTTCCACCAATATTTGCCAAATCTGCAAAATTACTGTTCAGAAGCTTAGTGTAGTCGGCCCATATCGGCATGCGCCATACGCGGTCCCAAGATACAGTACCTGCCTGGGTGATTTCGTCGGCTAGTTCATCGTTGTTGCTGAAGAGCCCTGAGGCGACTTTGCCGAGCGAGACGACGCACGCTCCCGTTAAGGTTGCAACATCAATTGCCGCAGCGGGGCGTAGTTTTTCTGCGTAGGTTAACGCGTCACACAATACCAGTCGACCCTCGGCATCCGTATTGAGTATCTCTATAGTTTTTCCAGACATGGTTGTGACCACATCTCCGGGGCGTGTCGCGGTACTGCTTGGCATATTCTCCGCCGCAGCTATGAGTCCAACCACGTTGATGGGTAATTTCATTTCTGAAATAGCGAGAAGTGTTCCGATGACACTCGCAGCCCCACACATATCGTATTTCATCTCATCCATATCGCCCGATGATTTGAGCGAAATACCTCCGGTATCAAAGGTAATACCCTTGCCTACCAACACGATGGGGGCGTCTTTTTTCTTACCGCCTGAGTAGGACGCATGAATCAACTTCGCGGCTTCTTTGCTGCCTTGAGAGACGGATAAGAGCGCACCCATGCCAAGCTTTTTCATGTCGGCTTCTGATAAGCATTTGACTGAGAATTTGTTCAGTTTACCCAATTTGGCAGTAGTTTCAGCAAGAAATGTAGGGGTGCATACATTAGCCGGTAGATTGCCCAGGTCCTTTGCTAAGTTCATCCCTCTTCCTATAGCGTTGCCTTGCGCGAGATAATCCCGGTCATTTGTCGATTGACTACCTTCGACAGATACAGATATTTTGGCTGCCGAACTTGACGATGATTTAGTATCGAGGACTGCTGTTCTGAGTTGATATTTGTAGCCAACACTTGTTCCGATGGAGGCTGTTTGACGGATCATCCAAGCTCTGCTCACGCCGCGTGCTTTAAGCTCAGGAAGATACAAGGTGATTTCCGTTTCCCCTGTTGCCCGCACTCTAACGAACATATTTTGAATGGCTTGTATGAACTCTACTTTGCATTTGTTACTTCCAAGCCCAATAGCTAATATTGTTTTAGATTTGGTCCCTTGCAAATTGGTGAGCTCTAGACTTTCCCCCGCCTTACCCGAAAATTTCCTTGCTTTAAGATTTTGGAGTAACGTACCTTTACTCGCTGTGTTAATAGTTTTTGCTGCTTGGGTCAGTTTTTGGCCTTCGAACACCCCAACGACGGTATAAGACTTGACTGTTTCCGGAGATTTGGAGGTTATGCTAAAGTTCATCGATTCATTCCTTCTAGGTAATATAAGAGTTAACAGTCTCGCCACATGCGTATTCTGCTAGGCTGATCTAATCGTAATATGTCAATTTTCTCTAGAACTATTGTAAAAGAATATTCAGTCACATGGGCTGTCATTTTCATGGCGCTATTGCTGATTGTGTTTGTTACCCAATTGGTTCGGTACCTTGGTTACGCGGCGGACGGTTCTGTCCCATTTCGGTCGGTATTGTTGCTGCTATCTCTTGGCAGCATTAAAAACCTACCTATTTTGTTCTCGCTGAGTATCATTTTGTCGGTCACGTTAAGCCTGAGCAGATGGTACCGCGACTCCGAGATGGTGATCTGGGGGTCATCCGGGAAGTCCATTTCATCTTGGGTCCCGCCGACTTTGTTATTTGTCGCGCCTATTTCCGTCCTCATTGCAGTGTTGAGTTTATATGTGGCTCCGTGGGCTGAGCAACGGTTAGATGCAGAGAAGCAAGCCCTGGAAGTGAACGACGATATTTCTACACTTTCTCCAGGAGTTTTTCTTGAGTCAAAGAATGGTTCAACCATTTTTTTCGTTAATGGCCTAGATGCGACGAGTCAGATATTGAGTGGGATTTTTATTTTCGATCGAAAGAGAAACGAGATGTCAGTGACCAGCGCGAGTCGAGGCTGGCAAGAGCAGTCGAAAAAAGGGGGCATTTATTTAGTAGCCCAGGATGGGTACCGGTATACCGAGTTCGCTAAATCTCAAGAATTTGATGCTGCTCAATTTGAAAGGTATGGCGTGAGGATGGATAAAGCGTCCCCGCAAGAAACATATGTCCACCTTAGTGGAAGGTCGACGATGTCCTTAGTCGAAGAGGCTTCGCCGCATAGTTACTCTGAGCTGATATGGCGTATCGGCTTACCCATTAGCGCGATACTTTTAGCCCTCATTAGTATTCCTATTTCATTTGTCAATAATCGAGGTGGTCGTTCATACAGTGTGGCTGTTGGTGTTTTATTGTTCCTTTTTTATAAAAATATACTGGGCATTGTGCAAACCCAAGTGTATCAATCCAGCTGGTCTGTGTGGATGGGGCTCATCTTCCCTCACTTGGTCATGTTGATTGTGTTTATCCTGCTGCTTGCTATACGTAGTCGCGCATGGAGAGCGTTCTTGGTGTCGGTGAGATCTGCATGAGAACGCTCCGAAAATACATTATTACTGATACGCTTATTGGTATTGCGTCAGTTTTGGGTTTATTTGTAGCGCTATTTTTCATATTCGATCTTGTACAGGCCATTTCCGATGGCGGTCAATCGTCAGCTGGGGTTGGAGTAGCGGCATTTCAGTCTGCATTAGAAATTCCATCGTGGATTTACGAGTTGGTGCCGCTTTCCGCCCTAACGGGGTCACTTATTGCACTGGCTCGATTTTCTGCTAACTCGGAATATGTTGTGATGCGTAGCTCGGGTATGTCATTGAGAAATTTAGCGTTGAGCCTTTCAGTTGTCGCACTAATTGTGTCCTGTTTAACGCTTATGGTCGGTGAATTGATGGTTCCAACGGCACAAAAAATGCTCCAAACGATCAATGTGAAGTCTGAGGCCGACCAACAAGTAATCGCGCAGACTTTCCGTTCCGGGCATTGGATTAAAGATCGAGACCGTATTATTAATATCACGAAGTTGACTAAAGATTTTGAGTTGTCCGGCATTTTGATTTTCGAATTGAATGCTTCGGACCGTGCGGTTAAACGCATTATAAAAGCTTCTAGTGGGTCGATAAAAGAAGAGAGATGGAATCTTCGCGATGTTCATGTGACGGAGATCTATAGTGATCGGTTGGTCCGATCAGAGCGTTCAACCATGAACTTAAATACACTAATTAATTTTCAAATTCTAAATTCGTTGTTAGTCGGAGAGAGTAACCTGACATACTTTGAGCTGGAGAGTTATATCGATCATTTAGAGGCTAACGGTGAGAGTGTCTATCGATATAAATCGGTTCAGTGGTCCAAGATTGGCCATTTGATTACTGTTTTTTTGTTGGTCTTGATTGCCCCAACGTTTATCGGTTTTGAGGGCCGTGGACGACACGTAGGTTTTTGGGTTTTCATAGGCACAGTTTCTGGTGTTGGTCTTTATTTTATGAGTCAATTGCTGAAGTCCATTGGTACCATTGGGCGTTGGCATCCAGTAACTTATACTTTTGTCCCCATTCTCTTGATATTGATTCTTGCTTACTGGTTCGTCATAAACCGCGAGAAGAGATAACGTTAAAGGGCGTCTTTTCTTTTCTTGTTGTCTGCTGCAATTAGGGTGCCAAGTATTTTGTCTTGGGGTAATTGATTGTCTTTGGCGACCAAGAGCAGGGCTGGGCCAATGAGGGTTAAATTAAATGCGATGGATAAAATAACTCTTTTAGAAGCAGTTGCCGCCGTAATTGTTGCTCCTGCTTCGTTCGAAAGTTTGAGTCCCCAGGATTTTTGGGCAAGGCTTTGTCCTGATATGGTCCAGCACAGAATATAGTATGCCGAGACCCCTAAGAGTATGGCTGCCATTACGACAAATCTTAGCAGGGTCAAGTTTGTTCCACCAAGAATCGCAGTTGTAATAAATCCTATTGTGAATGTTAGGCCTACAGTGGTGATGCATTCGTATCCTAATGATCCCAGTTGTCTTCCCTTGGTGGGACGTTGCATCAGGTTGTCTTGAGTTTGCGTCATGCGGAACAGTTTTTGAATATGAGTGTTTATATGATGTCCTATTTTACGGATTGTATGGTCTTCGCGGGTAACGTAAAAATAAATAATCGGGTAAAATATATACTTGAATGGATTACACCGATTTTACTAATCATTTTCTCATCGCCATGCCAGGCATGGTAGACCCGCATTTTTCCTCGTCGATTGTCTATATATGCCAGCATGATAAGCATGGGGCGTTGGGGCTGGTTGTGAATAAACCCTCAGGCAAGGATGTCGGCGGTTTGTTGGTGAATCTAGGCATCGGTGTGAAAAACCAGAACTTACGAAATTTAAGCTTGCTCACTGGCGGCCCCCTAGATTCGGGTCGTGGCTTTGTGGTTCATCGATACTTGCGTGATTGGCGTTCAACTGTAAGGGTAACCGAGGAACTTGCGTTGACGACCTCGGTAGATATTTTCGAAGATCTAGGTTCGGAAGATTCGGGGCTCGATGGTGATCTCCTTATATCTCTGGGTTGCTGCGGTTGGTCTTCTGGGCAGTTGGAGAATGAGGTAAAAATGAACTCTTGGTGGACGGTGCCTGCTGATCCGGTCTTGATGTTTCAAGTGCCCATTAAAAAAAGATATGAGTGTGCGCTGTCGCTCCTTGGAGTGCGTGCTGAGCAGATTTGCATGGTGGCTGGCAATGTCTGAGGTGTTGTTGTTCCATATCTCATCGATCTGGTTATTATCTGCCTATGAGTAAGATGTTTTTAGCCTTTGATTATGGCGCACGACGCGTGGGCGTTGCTATGGGGGACGCTTCTATTGGTATCGCTCATCCGGTTAAGACCATCAGCTATAAGACGTCGCGAATATTGATGGGTGAAATCGAATGCATTGTGAATGAATGGGAGCCTGCAGCTTTAGTTGTTGGAATGCCGCGGCATGATCAGGACAAACCTCACCCTTTAGAAAAGAGAGTCAATCGTTTTTGTAAGACACTCGAAGCCCGTTTTAGGCTTATGGTGCATGTGATTGATGAAAGCTACACCTCCTTCGAGGCGGATCAGTTTCTGCTCGCTAACAAAATGGGCTGGGAGAAAAGAAAGAAGGTAATTGATATGGTTGCAGCCCAATTAATTTTGGAGGACTTTTTTACCACGTCCTTAGGCGAGATCAAGACTCATGTTTGATACAGAAACTCTTGCGGATTCGCTCTTTAGTCAAGTAAGGGCAGCGCTCGATGAGCATACGATTTTAATTGGAATCCATGAGGGGGGGGCGGTGATTCTTGATTATCTTCTTAAGCGGCTAGACATTGATGTGGTTGCCGCTTCCGTGGATGTTAGTTTTCATCGAGATGATTTTGAGATCAGAGGCTTAGCAAAAAATAAGCAATCCACTTCGATTGATGTCGATATCAATGACCGACATGTAATTTTAGTGGATGATGTTGTGCATTCAGGCAGAACCGCTCGGGCTGCTGTCAATGAGCTCTTTGATTTTGGTCGCCCGCAGTCGGTTCGATTGGCCGTTTTGGTTGATCGAGGTGAACGAGAATTGCCGATTGAGCCTCAATTTGTTGGAGGACTTGTAGAGGTGCCGAGAGACAAAAGAATTGAAGTCAGATTAGATGAAAATGGAGGGCTTGTGATCAATGTTGATTAACTGGATTGGAGCTGCCTTGTGAACAACGGCATACAAATGAACGCTGACGGAACGCTTCGGCATTTGCTGTCATTGGAGAATTTGCCTCGCGAGGTTATCACTGAGATTCTTGACCAAGCAGAATCTTTTTTGTCCGTTGGGACTCGCAAAGCAAAGAAAGTGCCTGTATTGCGGGGAAGGTCGGTATTTAATCTCTTTTTTGAAAACAGCACTAGAACGCGAACTACTTTTGAAATTGCGGCAAAAAGACTATCGGCAGACGTTGTTAATTTAGATATTGCAACCTCATCCCAAAGTAAGGGGGAGAGTCTGCTTGATTTAATTGATAATTTGGTCGCTATGCAGGCTGATATGTTTGTGGTTAGGCATTCTGAAAGTGGCGCGGCACACATGATTGCGGAGCGTGTGCCCGAGGGCGTGCATGTCATCAATGCGGGAGCGGGGAGCCATTCACACCCTACTCAAGGGTTGCTAGATGCGTTCACGATCAGACACTTCAAAAAGGACTTTAACGATTTAAAGGTCGTGATTATCGGAGATGTTCTTCACTCCCGTGTCGCTCGGTCGCAAATTCAAGTGCTCCAAGCGCTTGGTGTTCGGGAGGTGCGAGTTGCGGGCCCCAAGACGTTAGTGCCGCAGACTATGAAATCAATGGGAGTAACGGTCTACAACGACGTCGATTTAGCTCTGGACGGGGTAGATGTGATCACGGCATTGCGCCTCCAAAACGAGCGTATGGAGGCTTCACTGATCCCTACTGCTCAAGATTTTTACCAGAATTACGGCCTCACAAAGGAGCGTCTGGCTCTGGCCGATCGAGATGCTATTGTGATGCACCCTGGTCCCATTAATCGAGGCGTGGAGATCGCATCAGAAGTTGCTGATGGAGCGCAGTCTGTAATCCTGCATCAGGTCACCTTCGGCATAGCTGTTCGGATGGCCGTGATGTCTTTGTTGGTTGGTTAGGCTTGCTACTAGTGGCGCTTGGGATTTGTATCCTCTTGTGGTAATTAGCGATATTGGTAATACATATATCTACGGTAAAAAAAAATATTCCTTTGCACAATTGGGGGTAAGTTAGTGCCGTGATAAGTGCTCGAGTCTTGCATTTGCAACTAAGATGAAGGGAAACTAATTTACTCGGTAGACAACTAACATTTTTCTTTTTAGGCTTATTCCAAATTATTAACTAGGTGAGATGTCATGATTCAGAACAATCCGCTGTGCGACTTTAGAGGTTTACCCCGATTTTCAGAATTTCAGGTTAAGCACGTTAAGCCTGCTATCGATTATCTGCTTGATCAGGCAGAAAAAACCATTGAAAAAGTTTCGACGCAGGATGAGAGTTCTTGGGATAATGCTGTAGAGCCGATTATGACGAGCATGGATCAGCTCAGAAGAGCCTGGGGCCAAGTTGGGCACCTAAATTCGGTGATTAGTTCTGAACCATTGAGGTCTGTATTCAATGAGCTGTTACCTAAAGTTGCTGCATTTTATTCTCGATTGTCTCAAAACAAAAAAATATATCAATGTTTTAGTGATGTTTACGCCGCGCAGCAGAAGCAGTTGTTGAGCCAAGAGCGGAAAAAGTACTTAGAGAATGAGCTCAGAGATTATCGATTGAGTGGTGTGGATCTGGGCGAGCGCGAGCAAAACAGATATCAAGAGTTGTCGGAAAGACTCGCATCACTATCAGCAAAATTCAGCGATAACGTATTGGATGCTACCGATGATTACGTACTTAATGTTGAAGAAGACAACAGATTGGCAGGCCTACCGGACGCTATACTATCTGAAGCGAAGGTTAAGGCTAGCTCTTTAGATCAAGAGGGGTGGTCGTTTACGCTAAAAGCACCTTGTTGGATTCCTTTCATGGAGAGCTGCGTTGACCGAAGTCTTCGAGAGAAAATGTACTATGCGTATGTGACGAGAGCTTCAGAATGTGGCAAGGATGAATTTGATAATTCAACAACAATCATCGAAATTTTGAGCGCCCGTCACGAAAAATCTAAACTACTTGGATTTGATAGTTTTGCTCATTTGTCATTTGCGACCAAAATGGCGGTTGAGCCCCAACGCGCGTTAGATTTGCTGAAACAACTGTCTGATAGAGCGCGTTCTCGTGCTGTGTCCGAATTCGAAATGCTCAATGATTATGCCTCTTCTCGTTTAGGTATGCATGACTTAATGCCTTGGGATATAAGTTTTGTTGCGCAAAAAATAAAAGAAGAGCGGTACTCATTCAAAGATGAAGATTTAAGGCAGCACTTCCCTTTGAGAAAGGTCATGTCGGGCTTGTTTGATTTATTAGGTAGCCTCTATGGTATTTCTGTTGTAGACCAGTCAACGACGGCATGGGACCCGAATGTCCAGTTGCTTGCTGTTAACAATCGAGCTGGCAATTTGATTGGATATTTCTATATGGATTTATTTGCCAGAGACGGTAAGCGACCGGGCGCATGGATGGATGACGCAATCGGACGGTGGAAAACTGAACGGCATACGCAACTTCCAGTAGCTTATCTCGTATGTAATTTTCCATCACAAGGCGCTGCAGCATCTGACGCGTATTTGAGTCATGGTGAAGTTGAAACGTTGTTCCATGAATGTGGACATGTGATGCATCACTTGATGACTAAAATAGATGAAGTAGGGATTTCGGGTATTAATGGGGTGGAGTGGGACGCTGTCGAGTTGCCTAGCCAATTTATGGAAAATTTTTGTTGGGACTGGGAGATCATTAAAAAAATCTCAAGTGATGACTCAGGACAGTGTCACATGCCACAGAGTTTGTTTACGAAAATGGTTGAAGCGAAGAATTTTATGAGTGGGATACAAACATTGCGTCAAGTCGAGTTTGCCGTGTTTGACCTGCGCATACATCTGGCGGCCCCGCCTAAGACCCTTAAGGCTGTAATGGACTTGCTTGGGGACATTCGTAAAGATCTCTCGGTGATACCTGTTCCTCATTACAACCGTTTCCCACATAGCTTCTCTCATATATTCGCTGGAGGATATGCTGCTGGTTATTACAGTTACAAATGGGCCGAGGTTCTTTCTGCGGATGCGTTTAGTATGTCTCAGGAGGAATCGATGCCTTTATCTGAAATCGGAGCACGGTTTTTGAATGAAGTGATTTCTCAGGGTGGACTTAGATCTTCTTTGAAAAATTTCACAGAGTTTAGGGGGCGAGAGCCAAAGATTGACGCGCTGCTCCAGCACACTGGTTTGTCTGAGGGCGGACACGCCTCAGCATAGTGAGTACGGTTATTAATTATTGACGTTAGTGGATGGTTTAAGCTATGGCTTTAGTAACGTGGAACGTGAACTCTTTGAAAGTGAGGTTGGCTCATCTCCAAAGCTTATTGGAGGTGCATGCGCCAAGTATTGTGTGCTTGCAGGAAACGAAGACAGAGGATCAGACGTTCCCCAAAGAAGATATTGAACGGCTGGGTTACTCAGTTATCTATCATGGGCAGAAGGCCTATAACGGGGTGGCGATACTCTCCTTAGAAAAGATGTCGGATGTTCACTATGGCATACCTAATTTTCAGGATGCTCAAGCTCGGGTGATAGCGGCAACAAGTGCTGAAGGAGTCCGAGTGATTAACGTTTACGTGCCCAATGGGGATTCCACAGAATCGGAAAAGTTTCAATATAAACTCAATTGGCTGCGCGCATTCGTTGACTATGCGCGACAAGAGGTAAAGTCTTATTCTTCGCTTGCGATTTTAGGGGATTTTAATATTGCGCCTAAAGAAAATGACGTCTATGACGCAGAGGCTTTTCGTGAGAAGGTATTGTGTACTGCGCAGGAGCGAGATTTATTCCAAGAGCTTTTAAGTCTAGATTTGCATGATAGTCTCGATGGGTTTCTGGATGAAAACGACCGATTCACGTGGTGGGATTATCGAATGAATGCGTTTAGGCGCAAGCTTGGTTTGAGGATTGATCACATATTAATGTCGAAAAATACGCGCAAGGAATGTACCTCGGTTGAAGTGCTTAAATCATTTAGAAAGCTGGAGCGGCCGTCTGACCATGCGCCGGTTATAGCCAAATTCAACTAATGGTTGGTATTTATATCGGTGGATGTTGTGCCAAGTTAGATCGAATTACTTTTTATCTATTGAAAGTTTAAGCTCTGATATTTTTCGAGCGATTGTGTTTCTCCCAATACCCAGTAGAGTAGCCGCCTCTATCTTACGTCCAGAAGTAAATGTTAGTGCTCTTGAGATTATTGCTTTTTCAAACGTTTTGGAAAGCGCCTCGTAGACTCCTGTAGAGCCGTTGCGCAAGAGATTATCAACTTCTCTGCCCAATACTTGGTTCCATCCTTCTTTGATATTCGCTGCTGCGTCAATTTCTTGTCTGAAGTCTTTGGGAAGGTCCAGTATGTCTACTGATGCACCTGGTGCCATGATGGTTACCCAGTGGCATAGATTCTCAAGTTGACGTACATTTCCATTCCAAGATTTAGTCTTCAGATAGGCTAAAGCTTCTTCCGTAAATGTCTTCCTAGATACATTGAGTTTTGAGGCATTCTGTTCTAAGAAAAAATCTGCAAGTAAGGGGATGTCTTCATATCTATCCCTTAGTGGAGGTACTTTGACCCTGATGACATTAAGTCGGTGAAAAAGATCTTCTCGAAAAAGACCTTCAGCAACTCTTTGGTCCAAGTTTTGATGTGTTGCAGCGAGAACGCGAGCATTAGCTTTAAGAGGCTCATGACCCCCGACGCGATAGTAGTGTCCGTCCGACAACACTCTGAGTAGTCTAGTTTGAAGCTCTGCAGGCATATCGCCAATTTCATCTAGAAATAGCTGTCTCTTATACACATCTCCGAGC
>CAJXOL010000050.1 GCA_913057675.1 uncultured Pseudomonadota bacterium
GAGATTTCTGCCTGTCTCGTGGGCTCGGAGATGTGTATAAGAGACAGTCTCTGTAAGTGGTACGGCGGTGATACCAGGGTTAGGTGCGCTGGAATTATCTGACAACGTTGTTGCGGGTGATATTTGGCAGAATCTTGATTTGAAACGATATCGATCGTTATATTCACTTGACGTAATCGACTACGTCATACAAGGTGACGCCGTTGAGGGCGTGACGAACATTTTTGAGCGAACGTGGTCCAAACGTAGCTTCGGGATATTGAAGCATTTGTCCTACGCAGGGCAGTGGGTACTTTTTAGTTTTTTGACTTTATTTTTGTATATATATTATGGATTTATCAAACAAAACGAAACCTAAGAAAAATAGTTGGCTGGTGCCCTGGATCGTACTCACAATATGTGTATTGCCTGTTATAGCGTCAACGGCGTTATATTCCTTTTGGAAGCCGGACGGTTTTGTTAATAGCGGTGAATTGATTGGACCCGTGCCGATATACGACTTGGAGGTGAGCACATCTCAAGGAGAAATATTTTCTTTTGCAGCACTTAATGGTTTTTGGTCTTTCGTATCAATTGATACGTCGGGCTGTGATGATATTTGTGAGAAGAAGTTGTATCTCATGCGTCAAATACGTCTAACGCAAGGAGCTGAAAAGGATCGGCTTGAACGACTGCATTTCGCACTGGGCGATAATTTACTTCCAAAAACTATAATTGATGAGCATGAAGGCACTCAATTCATCTCATTACTAGACGCGAGCGAGCTTGCTGTTTTTGGAAACTTGGAAGACGCGACAAATTATATTTATTTAGTGGACCAAATTGGGAATTTGATGATGCGTTTTCCCGTCACAATTGACCCATCTCTCATGAAAAAAGATGTTAGGAAGCTATTAAAGATCTCTAAAGCCTGGAAAAAAATTAATTAGCGAGTAATTGGCCCTCGCTATTGGTCAAATGGTAAACTTAATTCTTTTTTATAGTTAGTCCGATAGGGATACTTTGAGCACATTAACGACATCGTTGTATACCCGTCTCGAAGATTACGTGAGGCTTACAAAACCTCGAGTAATCATGTTGATCGTCTTTACGGCATTTATCGGAATGCTTCTCGCGCAACCGACGCTGGCTTCAGTTGAAATTCTAATCTATGGGTCTATTGGTATCTGGCTGGTTGCTGGAGCGGCAGCAGCAGTTAATTGTTTAATCGAGCAAAAAATAGATGGCGTCATGGCTCGCACTCGCTCAAGACCGCTTCCAACTGGGGCCGTGACTGTTTTTGAGACCGTTGCGGTATCGCTTGTTGTCGGGGGGCTAGGTTTGTTGTTGCTTTATTTTTTCGTTAATCCTCTGACAATGTGGTTGACCCTTGGAACATTTGTGGGTTATGCCGTCATCTACACGATGATCCTGAAACCGCTGACGCCTCAAAATATTGTTATTGGTGGTGCATCTGGTGCAATGCCACCTATCCTTGGTTGGGCAGCGGTCACAGGTGAGGTGACTTACGAGCCTTTGTTGCTGTTCCTGATCATTTTTGCGTGGACGCCACCGCACTTCTGGGCATTAGCTCTGTATCGTAGAGAGGAGTATGCAAAGGCCGAGGTCCCAATGTTGCCGGTAACACATGGGGTTAAATTTACTCAGTTACATGTTTTCTTGTACACGATAATTTTGCTTGCAGTCTCGATGCTTCCGTTTGTTGTTGGAATGAGTGATTGGTTATATGGTCTTTCAGCTCTAGTTCTTGGCTTGATATTTTTGTTTTACTCCTACCGTATTTGGCAGTCTTACACTGATGCAATCGCGAGAACCACGTTTAAATATTCAATTTTATATTTGTCTCTGATTTTTTTGGCATTGCTGTTAGATCATTACCTAATTCTTTAATGGGTATGTATTATTCGATCCAAAGTATCGCTAAGTTAGTATTATTGTTTGTGATTGCGGTCTCGATTAGTGGTTGTGATCAGCCTATGGAAAGTCAACTTCAATTTAATCATACGGACATTACTGGCGCTGATTTTGCCCGAGAGTTTGAGTTGACAAGTCATCATGGCGAATCCGTAGGGCTGACAGATTTTAAGGGTAAAGTTGTTGTTTTATTTTTTGGTTTTATGCACTGCCCTGATGTTTGTCCTACAACTTTATCAGATCTGAATGCAATAATGGAGCGCCTTGGCCTGGATGCAAAACACGTACAAGTTGTTTTTGTTACGGTTGACCCAGAAAGGGATACCGTAGAAAAGCTCGGCGCTTACATGGAGGCCTTCAATTCATCTTTCTTGGGTTTATCGGGCTCTGTTGCTGAGATTTCAGCAGTCACTCAGGAATTCAAAGTGATTCACCAAAAAAATGAGGGTTCGACACCTAATAACTATTCAGTAGATCATTCAGCGGGTACGTACGTTTTCGATCAGGCTGGTCGGGTGCGTCTTTTTGTTGCATACGGGGCTGATCCAGATAAATTGATGAGTGATATTTTGCAACTACTCAAGGCTCGCTCGGAAGGTGATACTTGATTATTAAGAGAGGTATTTTGAGTGAGGGTTAAGCCTCACTCATTGCAACTCGCATTTTCTTCATGGCTTGAGTTTCGATCTGACGAATTCGTTCAGCCGAAACTCCGTATTGAGCAGCCAACTCATGGAGCGTTGATTGATTTTTCTCTTTGAGCCAGCGCGTTTGAATGATGGTTCGGCTTCTTTCATCAAGGGTCGATAGTGCGGCATTGAGACCTTTGCTTTGACTGATTTCAACTTGCTTCTCTTCGAGAGTTTGGCATGGATCTAGGTCTGGGCTTGATAAATATGAGATTGGCGAGTAATCATTGTCTTCATCCATAGACAACGGATCAAGCGCGAGGTCGTGCCCTGACATGCGAGACTCCATTTCGGAGACATCACTTGTTTTGACGTTTAATTCTTTTGCAATTCTATCAATTTCGTAATTGTCGAGTGTATCTAGATCTGATCGCATACTTCGCAAATTAAAGAAGAGCTTGCGCTGTGCTTTTGTTGTGGCAACTTTGACGATACGCCAGTTCTTAAGAACAAATTCATGAATTTCAGCTTTAATCCAATGCATAGCAAATGATACAAGCCTGGCCCCATTCTCATAGTCGTAACGCTTGACTGCTTTCATTAAGCCAACATTTCCCTCTTGAATAAGGTCCGCAAAAGGCAGTCCGTATCCGTTGAATCGACGGGCGATTGATACGACTAAACGCAGATGCGACATGACAAGCACTCGAGCGGCATCGAGATCGTTATTTTCTTTAAGTTTTTTCGCCAGGTTCGCCTCCTCCTCCACCGTTAGCAGGGGAATTTTATTCACCGCTTGGATGTATAAATCCAGGCTGGCGATTGGTGGCAGAGCCATTGTCATGAGAGAATTATTCATAAATCATATCCTAGCGTATATTTTAGCACTCTATCACTGGGAGTGCTAATCCTGTAAAAAGTTCTTTTCTTACAGCTAACATATTGTTAAGAATCAATTTTTCTCAGATGGTTGTTTGAGGAGAGCCAAGCGCCGAGCAGGCTAACAGATACGCTAAGCACCAAAGGTGCCGTGAGCGTGAGTAAACTGGGTTTTCGAATAAAAATACCTATAGACTCGAGCATTGGTTGTGCGAACCTCAGCCCATGTTTTAGCCCTAAAAATATAATAAATGTGGCGCATAATCCACCAAGTAACCCTTGTATAAACCCATAATAGAGAAAAGGGCGACGTATGAAGCGCCCTGTTGCCCCGACCAATCTAGCTATTTCTATTTCATCTTTGCGTATAGTGATTTGTAATTGAATCGTGGTGAAGACGCTCGCTATAAAACTAAGTCCAATGAGGAGTATAACTAGCAGCACGAGAATCTTTGATAATTTAACAAATGACTCTAGTTTAATCGCCCAAACCGCATCAAATCTGACCTCCTCCACGAAAGTCCAACTCTCTATAGTTTTTGCGATAGACCAAAGATATCTTTCACCGTGATTTTGATTGGGTGTTAACACAAACAGATGGGGAATAGGATTGCTGTCAAGATTAGCAATTAATTCGCCAAACTCTGGATTTTTCGATAATTCCAAGAGGCCTTGCTCGCGATCAACAAACTTAATGTCACCATCAAACAGCTCAACGAGGTGCATTTTAGCGTCTTTGACTATTTTTTCGGACGAGTCAAGCGTCAGGAAAACATTCAACTGCTTAGAATCGTTTAGGTTTCTAGAGAATTGGTCCGCGCCATCGAGTAGCATGTAGCAGCCCATGGGGATGGATAAGGCAATGCCCATACTCAGAATATGTAACAGCGACGTGATTGGTTGCCGAAAAAACCTGCTAATGCTGTCACTGAAAGCGCTGAACCTTATATAAAACCAATTCATTCTTGCAGCTCCCCCTGCTTGAGAGAAATTATGCGGGCGCCTAAACCTTGAATCATTGCCGGATCATGGGTGGCGATAACTACCGTGACACCCACGCGGTTAAATGCGCGAAACATTGACACAATGTCGGCGGCATATCCCGGGTCTAGGTTTCCAGTTGGCTCATCGGCAAGCAATATAGCCGGTTTGTTGACGACAGCTCTAGCTATACATAGCCGCTGTTGTTCCCCACCGGATAGTGTGACAGGGCTGAGACCTTCTTTTTCTAGCAGTCCCACTTTGTCTAATGCGGCGCGCACGCGGGTTGTTATTTCCGACTTTGAGAACCCCGATATTAACAACGGGAGTGCTACATTATGAAAAACAGAACGATCGAGCAGTAATTTATTATCTTGAAATACAAAGCCAAAGTTTCTTCTGAGATAAGGCAATGCCGATCGAGTTAAATTTGAGATTTTAGTGCCGTTAATTGCTACAGAGCCACTGGTCGCCCGTTCAATGCCGCCAATAAGTTTCATTAAGGTTGATTTCCCAGCTCCTGAATGGCCTGTTAGAAAGACCATTTCGCCTTCTTGTATCGAAAGCGATACATTTTTGAGGGCTTGGTGACCACCGGGGTATCGTTTGGATATCTGTTCAGTCTCGATCATTTGAGCTTTTCTTGATTAGATAAGTCATTCTTCAAATATGGCATCAATGAATTCTTGAGCAGCAAACGGTTGCAAGTCATCTATGCCCTCACCAGTGCCTATGTATCTTACTGGTATAGCTCGATAATTAGCGATCCCGAATAAACAGCCACCTTTAGCGGTTCCGTCCAATTTTGTCAGCACTAAGCTGTCAACCCCTAGGGCTTTATCAAATGATTTTACCTGTTCGATCGCATTTTGGCCGGTATTAGCATCAATCACTAACATTACTTCATTGGGTGCCGTATTTAGAGCTTTACCCATGACACGTTTCACCTTTTCTAATTCCGCCATTAAATGTTTTTGAGTTGGGAGGCGTCCCGCTGTGTCTGCCAATACAATATCAACATTTTTGGATCTTGCCGATTGAATGGCATCAAAGATTACTGCGGCAGAGTCGCCGTTCTCTTGAGAGACTACGCTGACTTGATTGCGCTCTCCCCATATTTTTATTTGTTCCTCTGCTGCAGCCCGAAACGTATCCCCGGCGGCGAGCAGAACAGTTTTGCCGCCACTTGCGAACTGTTTTGTGAGTTTTCCAATGGTGGTGGTTTTCCCTGCACCATTAACTCCGGCAATTAAAATAACGTAAGGCTTCCCTGGTGTTTCGATAACGGGATCGCAAAGGCGCTGTAGTAAACGAAGCATTTCTGACTTAAGCGCTTCTTTGATTTCTTGTCCTGTTTGCAGTTTGTCTCTCTTTAAAATTGACTTAGTATTTGAGATCAGTTGTTCCGTCGCAGTTACACCTATATCACTGGTTATGAGAACTGTTTCGAGCTGTTCAAATAAGTCGGCATCAATGGGCCCGCTCGAGGAGAAAATTTTTGCGAGACGTTGCCCAAGGTTGGAGCGCATTAATGATAAGCTATTAGCCCAGATGTTTTTGGGCGACTGCTCTGGGTCGGTTATTTTGGAAGCATCAGGATTGCCAACGATTTTTGAAACTTTATTGGACTTTAGGAAACTAAACATTGGGTACGAGACTCGTTAACTTGCTTTGTATGTTGATTAAGTAGTGGTACATGTCGATATTGTAAACTTACGTCAAATTTTTGACGGGGGCCAGCAATTTAAATTGTAAAAAGTCATTTATTCAGGATATGAGATATTGAGCTATATGAAAAAAAATTGGTCGAGACAAGTGATTTTTGTTACTTTGGCAACGTTGATGGCATTGTCCTCAGCATCAGCCGAGTCTAGCGTGCAACCTGTCATGTCAGTAGTTGAGGATACGCTATCCAATGGCCTCCGAGTTATTGTTAAACCTGATCATCGGTCGCCAGTAGCTGCAGTCATGGTTTGGTATCGAGCTGGAAGCATAGATGAATTGGGCGGTCGTACTGGGGTCGCTCATGTACTTGAACATATGATGTTTCAAGGTACAAAGACGCTTGCGCCTGGAGAACATGCGAAAAGGATAGCTGAAACTGGTGGGCGGTCAAATGCCTTCACTTCAGCTGACTATACGGGCTATTTGCAAGAGCTCCATAGTTCTGAATTAGAGCTGGCGATTAAGTTGGAAGCGGACCGAATGCATAATTTATTGCTACGCGAAGTGGAATTTAACAATGAGATGCGTGTAGTGATGGAGGAGAGACGGCAAAGAGTTGACGATAATCCTCGTGGTTTACTCATGGAGCAGTTAGCCGCAACGATGTATATTGCGCACCCATACAGGACGCCAGTAGTGGGTTGGATGAATGACCTTGAGCACTTGACGCTTGAGGATACGGCGGATTGGTATCGTCGTTGGTATGTTCCAAATAACGCGGCTTTAGTTGTGGCTGGTGATGTGAACCCAGCAGAGGTATTGCGGCTATCCGAAAAATATTTTGGTCCCATTAATTCGCGACTGCTACCCGTTAGAAAACCTCAAGAAGAGCCCGGCCGCTTGGGTAGTCGAATGGTGACAGTTAGAGCAAATACAACGATTACATCCCAAATTACAGCGTATCCAGCACCTCGATTAAGTGACGTTGACACAGATTGGGAACCTTATGCGCTTTATCTGTTGGCGGGGGTGTTGGATGGGCATTCTGCCGCACGGCTGCACAAACGTATGGTCCTAGATGAGGGAATCGCCCACTCTGTTAGCGTGAGTTATGATGGTTTAAGAAGAGGGCCAGGTGTTTTTTATGTTGCATTTACCCCCGTCAAAGACCGAGAGCTTAGAGATTTGGAGGCAGTTTGGTTGGATGAGACTCTTAAGCTTGTGACTCACGGCGTGAGGGAAGACGAATTGGATTTAGTAAAAGCTCAGGTCATCGCAGGCCAAGTTTTTTCAAGCGACTCGGTGCTCGGGCAGGCTAGTCGTATGGGGCGCATGTGGGCAATTGGATTTGCTCCTGATGCCTCTGACGTTATTAATGAAAAATTGCGGGGGATTACTCCTGAGCAGATTCGACAAGTAGCAGAGAAATATTTGGTTGAACACCAAGCAACGATCGCCATCCTTGAGCCTAAAACATCAAAATAGAACGTTTCGTCGGAGCTTCAATATGCTGAGTATTAGTCTTCATGCCTTCACTTCTCTAAGTTCCTATTCCAGGGTTCTTGTCTTTCTTTTGGGTGCGTACGCTTTGAATGTACATGCTCAAGCCCGCGAGCAGTGGGTTACAGAATTCGGTACAAAAGTGATTTTCATTCAATCAACCAACTTGCCTATGGTAGATGTTGCGGTCGATTTTGTGGCGGGTGCCGCCTTTGACCCTGATGGTAAGGAAGGCTTATCCCGTTTAACGATGCAATTGCTAGACACAGGTACGCGAGAACATGACGAGCATGCAATTGCGGAGAGACTTGCCACGACGGGGTCTCAAATGGGAGGAAGATTTGATCTGGATCGAGCTGGAGTCACATTGAGGACTTTATCGTACGATAAGCCTCTCGGTCAGTCGTTAGATCTTCTCACGGATATATTGACTAACCCAATTTTTCCTCAAGATGTGATTGATAGAGAAATAAAGGCTTCACTTGTATCTTTGCAAGAGAGCGATACTCGACCTGCATCCATTGCCTCTCGAGCCTTGTATCAAACATTGTTCGGGCAACATCCATACCGGTCCACTGGCGAGGGTTCGGAACAGAGCCTTCAGTCACTCACTAGAGATGATCTCGTTGGTTTTCATGCTCGGTTTTACCGTGCAGCTAATGCCGTTATAACCATCGTGGGTGATTTAGATGAGGCGCGGGCGCGGGAGATTGCAAAACAAGTCTCAGAAAACCTGCCTCAAGGCTCGCTCGTTAGGGAGCGCTTATCAGCAAATCTTACTAGGTCTGATGCAAAGGAGCTTATTATTCCTCATGAGGCCGCTCAAGCACATATTCGTATTGGAATGGTTGGCATTCAGCGAGGAGATCCGGATCATTTGCCCTTGGCGCTTGCGAACCAAATTCTGGGTGGTGGCGGTATGACTTCGATTCTCTATGATGAATTGCGTGAGAAGCGAGGGATGACATATGGAGTGGGTAGTTACTTTAGTCCACTCAAACATCCTGGGCCCTTTGTTATCGCTTTTCAAACAAGGAAGGACCAGGCTTGGGAGGCGCTTGAAATTACCTTGACCATTTTGAGTGATTTCATCCGTAACGGGCCAGATCTTAAGCAGGTAGAACGGGCGAAAAAATATTTTATTGGTGCTTTTGCTTTGAATGTTGATAGTAATGGAGAGTTATTGGATTATTATGCGGCGATTGGGTTTTATGATCTTCCTATCGATTACATTGACAGTTTCTCGCGCCGAGTTAATGCGGTGACGCTCGAGCAAGTTAAAGACGCGGTTAGTCGCCGTATGGATTTAGATAAAACTGTCCGAATCATTGTAGGACCCGAAAAACGCCCGAATGAACCTAATGGCTAATGCCGTACGAATCATTGGTGGTGATTTAAAGGGCAGGGTTATACAATTTCCTCAATTGGCAGGCCTTAGGCCCACCCCAGACCGCGTTCGCGAAAC
This sequence comes from uncultured Pseudomonadota bacterium, assembly GCA_913057675.1. Classification (GTDB taxonomy): domain Bacteria; phylum Pseudomonadota; class Gammaproteobacteria; order Burkholderiales; family Eutrophovitaceae; genus Eutrophovita. The sequence goes on from CAJXOL010000050.1 coordinate 9,034, forward strand.
TTTATTTAACTGGCTTGGGCAAAGGCTGGATCATCTAGCGTGTGTAGATCTTTTTTCGGGAAGTGGTGCACTGGCATTTGAGGCAGTTTCAAGAGGAGCTGGGTACGTTGATGCTGTCGACTTAAGTCAAAAGGCATGCACATCTATTCGAGACAGTTGTCAGAAAGTAGGAATCTCAAATCTCAGCGTTACGTGCTCAGATGCTCTAGATTTTCTGAGACAAAAACGACGCGATTTTGATGTCGTGTTTCTAGATCCTCCGTTCGCGCAGCAATCTTTAATCGACGACGTATTATCTGTTTTACCTAATCATCTCACTAATGGATGTAAAATCTACTTAGAGACAGCGCGCCCTATCGTTAATCCGTTAGGTTTTGATGTAATAAAGAGGGCAAAGGCTGGTCGTGTTCACTTCGCGCTATGGGAATATGGAAACCAAGATGCAAAATAAAATAAATAAAGTGGTTTACCCAGGCACATTCGATCCGTTGACTGCCGGTCATGAGGATCTCGTGCGTCGTGCTTCATCTGTTTTTGATGAGGTTATTGTGGGGGTAGCAGATAGCCGCGCAAAAAGTCCACTATTTTCTTTGGATGAACGTGTAGCTATTACACGAGAGGTGCTAAAACCTTTTTATAATGTAACGGTAACGGGTTTTCAGGGGCTGCTGATGGACTTTATTCAAACGCAGGGGGCGCAGATTGTTCTTCGAGGATTGCGGGCGGTCTCTGATTTTGAGTATGAATTTCAGCTTGCCGGTATGAATCGTAATTTGTACCCTGATGTTGAAACGTTATTTTTAACGCCAGCTGACAAGTACACATTCATATCCGCAACGATGGTAAGAGAAATCGCCATGCTCGGTGGGGATGTGTCTACGTTTGTTAATCCGATTGTCCTTAAATATATGCAGAAAAAATTAAGTTCATCCGGGAGAGATTAATGGCCTTAATGATAACGGATGAGTGTATTAACTGCGATGTGTGCGAGCCAGAATGTCCGAATGACGCGATTTATCAAGGCGAGGATATATATGAGATAGATGCCGAGAAATGTACTGAGTGTGTCGGTCATTTCGATAACCCACAATGTCAAGAAGTGTGTCCTGTGGACTGTATTCCTCTCAACCCAATGAAGGTTGAGGGCAAAAATGAGTTATTGCAAAAGTATGAGCGTTTAATGAAAACAATCCAGACCTCAAGTTAAGCTATTTTTGGCATGTTGGGCAATAGAAGGATGATCTTTGTCCTAATGTGATGATTTTAATTGGTTTTTCGCAGACATGACATTTTTCACCAGCCCGCCCATAAACCTTATATGCTTGCTGAAAATATCCGGTAGACCCATCAGTTAAATAAAAGTCTCTCAGGCTGCTTCCCCCCAATTGGATGGCTTTTGTTAGGGTTTCTTTAATTGCTGTTACTAAAATGTGTAGCTTTGCGCGGCTAATTGAATTGGCGCGTCGCGTTGGGCGGATCCCAGCATGAAACAAGGATTCGTTAGCGTAGATATTACCCACGCCAGTAACCACTTGATTGTTCATGATCTGTAATTTGATGGAAGACGACTTGGTACGTAATTTTTGATGTAAAACATTTCCATCAAAGTCGGGATCAAGTGGTTCTGGTCCGAGATGTTTTATTAAGCGGTGACTTGCGGGACTTTGTTGTGTCCAAAGCAGGGCCCCAAATTTACGAGGATCGCGGTAGCGAATTACGGCGCCGCTGCTCAAGTGAAGGTCGTAGTGGTCGTGCTTAGTGGCAGAGTCGTCTGGGGAGGTGAGCACCTTTAGACTTCCTGACATTCCTAGATGAATGATTAGCCAGCCGATACTGCAATCAATTATTATATATTTTGCTCTGCGGTTAATTGATTTGATTGTAAGGCCTGCCAACGTTGACTCAAGTTTTTCTGGGATCAACCATCGAAGCTTTCGATTGCGAACAATGATTTTTTTTATAGATTGATCTACCATAAAGGGCGCTATCCCCTGTTTGGTGATTTCAACTTCTGGTAATTCAGGCATTCTGCGATGCGCTCACTTACAGTTTTCGTGCGACCTCATAGGGGTCAATCAATCTCAGGCCTGCATCCTTCCCAACTCTATAGGCAATAGTTTCATCCGATCGGCGTAAGAGATAACCGTCCGTATCTTTTTTGATCGAAATTACCACTTGTTTGCCGTTTTCGAATGTAATCGATAACGATTCTTGTACAGGGCCCGATGCGTCGCTAGTGAGTACTATTTTGGTTGCAGCGGTAGATCTCCACCCCGCAACCCATATTTTTATCTTGGAAGAAGCAATTGCTGCCAGATTGTCATCTGCAGCCATTACACGCCATAACTGCCCTTCTTGACGTTGCGCACTCCACGAGCTCGCTTTGAATAGAATTGGATTTTCTTCTGGCCCTAAAATTCTACGATCAATTACTTTTATAGGGTCGTGGGGTAGGTTGTATCCGTGATGTGTTTTAGTGAGGAAAGTACGGTCACCAACTTGAATATATTGCTCATTAGTAACGTCATTTATGCTGCCAAATTTAATCGTTTCTTCGTCTAAACTTACCGTATATTGGGGTGGATTAAAACCGAGATACTCAGGGGACTTTTTAATTTCATCGATTATAAATGCATCTGTTAGGTCGAGAACAAGTTTGACGACCTCAGAATTTGCTCGTGCTCTAAAGGGTTTAGTAATCAACCATGTTTGTGAATTCCTCGTCATTTCGATCTTAAAGTCTTTATTTTTCAAAATTGAGACGCGCGCAATTTTATCTCGATCCAGCATGACTAATCGATCGGGTGACGCGGATGATGGCTCTCTTTCCCAAAAGAGATAGGCGCCAAGTGAGCCCAGAGCCAAGATCAGAAGAAAATTAATTAATAATCGCGATCTCATGCCCTGCGTCTAAACCACCAAATGAGCGTCCCGGCAATTAATAGCCCAATCGGGCCGGCGAACAAAAAGCCTGTAACAATTAAAGAAATCGCAATAGGTGGTAGATTCAAGGACATATCGATACGTGATTTTGGCTCGATTGATATTAGTGACTCATCGCCTGAGATCCAATTGATAATGTTAGTCACTAAATCCGCATTTCCCAGCGAAGCTAGGAACTCATTCGAGAATGCCCCGCCCGATCCAACGATGACCACCCTTTGAACTTTATCTTTTATGCTCCTTTCAAGCGTGGCTGCAATTGTGATGGGGCCCTTTATATCCTCTCCTTCTTGAAACGTAGCATTTTTTATGCCCTGAGTTTCAATCCAACCTTGTGGCGCGACAGTGATTAATGGAGTGAAACGATATTCCTTGTTATTAAACTCGAAAATACCACGAGCGTAAGGAAATACGGTGTTTACACTCATTAATTTCGTTACAGGATGATCCGCATAGCTTTGTGCGAGCGAAAGGGCGACCGACCCGCTTCGAAGACGGGCCCCAGGAGCAACCACAACGCCACTAGGTAACGCAACACCAAGATGCTCCCCGATAGGCCCTAACCCCGCCGTGGTAGCGTCATTGATCATCCAAAGAAGATTGCCGCCACCCTCGAGGTACCGTTTAATTCGGTTAACTTCTCCGGGAAGTAAAGTGACTGTCGGTGCTGCGATGATTAATACTGACTGGTTAGCTTCAAGATCTTGTCCGGATGCAAAATTCAGGACATCAAGTTTAAAGCCGCGCGCCGAAAGTTTTTTACCAAGGTCACTTAAGTCCTTGCTTCCCTGTCGGGCGAAGTCCCCCTCGCCATGTCCGACTAGAGTAGTGATAACCCGTTGGTTATTCCTCATGAGGCGAATGAGTAAGTTGGTTAAGTCTTGCTCATTCAGTGTCTTGAGTTTTTCAGTTCGCCCTTTTAGCTCAATGACTAATTCCCCGTTGACGGTAACTCCAGCTTTCTTGGCGGCGAATGGGTCTTCTCTGGGGTTAATGAGGTTAAATTGAATATCATTTTTTGCCAATTGATACGGCGTTAGGAAGTTGACAATAGGTTGGCGTAGATCACCCTCTGCATCAGTAGTGACAAATGCAGTAATAGTAATGGGACCATCAATTTTTTTGAGAGTCTCAATTGTTGCGTTAGATAGAGTGTTCCGCTGACTGTGAGTTAAGTCCCATCGAACATTAGATTCTTCAGCCAGGAAAATTATAACTGCTGCAATACCAAGCAAAAGACCTACGAATATTCCATTTTGTATGAGTAACTGGAATCTTAATTTTGCGTTAATTTTCATGAGCTCAACCGTTCCGAATCAAGTTTTCGAACAGATAAAAAAATAAAGAGAGTAGTGACAACTAAGAAGAAGGTGACGTCCGGTAGTGAAATATATCCGTCCATAAACCCTTCAAATCGCTTGGAGATAGAAACCCAATTGAGCCAACTACTCGGATCTGATGCGGCTAGCCCAATTACCCAGAAGCCCATAAAGACAGCCAAAGTCATTACCGCCGCGACAACGGGGTGCGTCGTTAGGCATGAAACAAAAATCCCAATCGAGGAATAGGCCATCCCGAGCAATAAGAGACCACATAGGTTTGCAAAAATTAGTCCGAGATCAATAGCACCACCAAATAACAGCGACAGTGACATGGCGGCAATAAGTGTGAGGATGAGACACAAGAAGACCGTCATTGCAACAAATTTGCCGACAATAATCTGCATCATTGATATCGGGGCAGACACAAGAAGGGCCATAGTTTGATTGCGCTTTTCCTCGGAGATCAGTCTCATTGTTAGCAGTGGGATAGACATTAATAGGACCATTTGCGCGGCCCCAAACATTGGGACAATTGCCAGCTCAGTCAATCCAGGAGCATTTGGTGTCCTCGCGAGTTGCGCTTGCACTATCATGAATGTATCAACCTGCTCGATAAAAATATTCGCCAAGATAATCTGAACAAAGGCTAGGACGACCCAGGCCAGTGGAGAGGCGAACATCGATCGGAGTTCTTTTAATGCAATAACAGTAATCATTGTGTATTTTTTAAATGAATGGTAATTGTCGGGTTCATCACGCCTGGAGACTGTCTTGAGTGGTGAGTTCTACAAACACTTCTTCAACGCTTGCCTGAGCTCCTACCAGTTCAAATAACCCCCAGCCCTTGTGTGCACTGATTTGCACTAGGTCGTCGGTCGGGTCATATTCTAATTCACGTCCAGAGATTCGATAGACTCCTTCTCGAATGGTAGTAATCTTTACATTGTCTAGCGCGCTGTCGAGTAGTTCTTGCGTGGGAGGATTACGGAACGAGACTTGGATTGATTTCCCTGATCGGAACTGTCTTAGGGCATCGATATCGTCATCAAAAACCACCTTTCCTTTGTGCAGTATTTTAACGCTGTCGCATATTGCCTCCACTTCAGGGAGTATATGTGTCGACAGAATGACGCTGTGATTTTTGCCAAGCTCTTTAATTAAGGAGCGAATTTCAATAATTTGGTTCGGGTCCAGCCCGACGGTAGGCTCATCTAGAATCACGACTTCCGGCTCATGTATGATCGCTTGTGCGATACCAACACGTTGCTGAAAGCCTTTTGAAAGGGAGCCTATAAGGCGCTGGCTCATCTCAGTCAAACCTGTCCTCTCTTCAGCATTATCAATCGCCACTTGTATTTTTTTTGACGATACTTTATGAAGTTTTGCAACGAGCTTTAAGTACTCATTGACCCGCAGTTCTTTATAAACGGGAGGAATTTCGGGTAAATAGCCAATTTTTGTTTTTGCAGCAATTGGGTCATCAATTAGGTCGATGCCGCAAACTTGAATAGACCCTTCGCTCGGAGCTAGATTTCCGGTGATCATCTTCATCATCGTTGATTTTCCTGCGCCGTTGGGCCCAAGTAGGCCTATTATTTCTCCTTTATGCAGCGATAAAGAGACGTCGCTCACAGCAGTATTATTACCGTACTTGCGGGTAAGTCCGGAGGCTGACAATGTGAGGGGAATATCGTGATCGGCCATAGTTTTTGTTACGTTAGTTTTGAGTTGAGGGCTTCAGTTGATCTGGCTAAGTTTGCAACTGTAACAATAATCAGTCGACAGAGCCCTAAGGCGAACTAGTCAGAGTAAGTGGAGTAATATACCGAAACTTGGCGTCTCTTTGAAGACTGAGCGCAAAATTGGTTGCTAATCATTGTGAATTTTTTACATTAAATGGGCTCAAACTGCCTTTATGCATAACTTATAGAGCGAATTATGAAGATACTGACAATTTTTTTCGCAGGCTTTTTTGTTTTTTTGATGTCTCCCCTAGTAATCGCTGCGACCAACCCTTCTGCTCACGACTGCGATTCTTGCTCCCCAATAATGCCGCACGATATATCGGTGGCGCAGGTGCGGTCGGAAGGTGAGGAATTCAATCCGCCACAGGAACAAGTCCGGCGAGATGCCCCACGAGGCGAATTTCGGTCCGACTTAATGTTTAAATTTTTAATCGCTGAGTTTGCGAAACATAACAAACTATACGATCTCTCCGCAGAGACATTTGTGGACATACTTCGCAGTGAGGAGCGAGCTGATATCGCAGAGATGGCTGCCGATGCGGCTAATAGTGCTCGCAGACTGGATCTTGCTGTCTCTTATACACATCTCCGAGCCCACGAGACAGGCAGAAATCTCGT
>CAJXOL010000051.1 GCA_913057675.1 uncultured Pseudomonadota bacterium
CCACCTAACCAGCGGTGATTTACGAAAGGGGCACCGGCCCGTAACGCTTCCTCTTTTATGATATCTCGCGCTTGACGTTTCGTTCCAACAAAAAGAATTTTTCCTTTGTTAGCAGATAATTGTTGTGCGTAATTAGCTGCCTCACGAAACATTGTTAAGGTTTTTTCTAAATTAACAATATGAATTTTATTTCTATGGCCAAAGATGAATGGGGCCATCTTGGGATTCCAGAATTTGGTTTGATGACCAAAATGAACTCCCGCGTCCAACATTTCACGCATTGTGACTGACATTTCTACTCCTGTTTGGGTTATGCCTCCATTCGATGGAACTCTTTAATTGAGCACCCCAACATAATCGAATGTGCGAATTTCATCTATGGCTATACTAGCTTGTGATGATTATAAAATTATATATGAAAATCCTTAGAAAATCATATCTAAAGGGGCTTTTTAGACCTCTGAATCCGTTAAACTCAAGACTTCAGCTTGGTAGCCGCATATAAACATATGCCCACAGAGACGGCAACGTTAAGACTCTCGATAATATCCGTTATTGGAATAGAGACCAAATGGTCACACGTTTCCTTTGTTAATCTTCTCGCCCCAGAGCCCTCTGCCCCAAAGACAAGAACAGTTCGATTAGGGAAATTGAAATCCCTAATGGACTCCTCCGCCTCGCCATCAGTACCCACAATCCAAAAATCCGACTCTTTCAAGGAACGCAGGGATCTAGCTAAATTGGTAACACTGATTAACGGGATTATACCTGCCGCACCACTTGCTACTTTTTCAACAACATCTGTAATTCCAACTGAGCGATCTTTAGGCACAATGATTGCAGTTACGCCAAAGGCGCATGCTGACCGCATAATCGCACCCAAATTTCTAGGGTCTGTAACTCCATCAAGCACCACGAAGAGCTGAGGCTTCGATGCTGGGGCGATGATATCCTCAAGACTTAAAACAGTTTCATCAACAGTAATCGAAGCCACAACCCCCTGATGGGCGATACCAGGTAACATATTGTTTAGGCGCTCCACATCACAACGAGAAGTTTTCACCTTTGATTCATTAAGCCTTTCCTCCAATTTGCGAATCCGAGCATCCCTTCTCTTCCGATCAAGAAAGACTTCACTGATTGTCGCAGGACTGTGCCTCAACCTTGCAAACACCGCATGAAAACCAAAAATACGAGAATCCCCCTTAATGGACATGACGCCTACCCTTTCCTTGATGGGCGCGTTTCAAAGTCACGCGCCCAGTCTCAACATTAGCCTCACTGATATACACCGGAACACCATCACCCAGCCGATACATCGCCCCCGTCTCACTACCGGTAAACGATACAGATCCGTCATCTAAGTGAAAAAATTCATTGCCCAGTTCTGAAACATGCAGCAACCCCTCCAAACAAAGCTCATCCAAGAAAATAAAACAGCCGAATGAAGCAACACTGACAACACGACCAAGGTATTCTTCTCCAATATACCTACCCGCGACAGTTGCATTTAACCAACCATGCGTCCAGCGAACAGCCTCTTCTACTTTGCGTTCGTTCGAAGAACAATACTCCCCTAATTCTTCTAAATCTTTAACCCTCTCATAAGGTTGTCCCAATTGAGTTTTAATTGCACGATGTACCATTAAATCCGGATATCTTCTAATGGGAGAAGTGAAATGAGCATAGCTTTGATACGCTAAACCAAAGTGACCAGTAGGCGTCGGTGTATAACGCGCCTGGTTCATCGTTCGTAGCACCGCACTTTGAATTGACTCCGCTGCCGGATGATCACGACTTGCGTCCAAAATGCTCAAGAAATCAGATGGCGTTGGGCGGGACGATATTTTCAGATCGAAATCAAGGCTAACTAAAAATTCCTCTAATTTAATTATTTTGGCTGAATCTGGTTCGGGGTGGGCTCGGTATAAAAAAGGCTCCTTATTGGCTTTAAGAAACTCAGCAGCTGCGACATTGGCGCACAGCATAGCCTCTTCAATCATCCTGCTAGAAAAAAACCGCTTCTGAGTCTCTATCACAGACACACGATCTGAGTCATCAAAGACGAATGCTGATTCTCGGGCATTAATTTCAAGCGCACCTCTATCATGTCTATTTTTAAGAAGAACCTTAGTAAGTAATTTTAGATTGATCAAGCTATCAAAAGTGCCTGGCGGCAACTTAGCCTCATCGTCAGCTCGAGCCGCATCCAAAAGCTCATCTACTTCACTATAAGTCAGCCTTTTTTTCGAGTGAATAACCCCAGTCATGAATTGAGACGCCGCCACTCTTGCCTCTCTATCAAGCTCAATCTTAACGACAACAACAAGCCGGTCTTGATCCGGTTTAAGAGAACAAATTCCAGATGACAATTCTTCTGGGAGCATGGGGCATACCAATCTTGGAAAATAAACACTTGTGCTTCTCTTACGAGCATCCAGATCAATTAAACTACCCTGTGCAACATAATGAGAAACATCCGCGATCGCCACATACAGACAGAAACCCGCATCACTGTGCTCCACATAAACTGCATCATCAAAATCTTTAGCGTCTGGCCCATCAATCGTAACGAATGGGAGATTTCTCAAATCAACTCGGTTAAAGAGACTCGCATCATCAACCATTTCTGGAATACCAGCGACTTCTGCATCAAGCGAATTATCTCTAACCCCAGGAATATCGAATTTATGCAACGCTATAGATACTTCGATACTAGGATCATTGATTTTACCAAGCCTCTGGACCACAGTCGCTGACCAAGTCTCAGATTGGATATCGAAGGACCCCAGCTCTGCGACTATTACGTCCCCAGGAGAGAGAGTAGCTAACACCTCCTCGGCAAGTATCACCCGATCTTTTATTTCTTGGGCTAGCACACGGGTTATCAATATATTTCCCCGTGCCTCAGCAACAAGTATGACGCGCCTCGAACCTTGTTGTGTCAGAACTAAAGGGACCGCAAAAGGAGCACGATCGGCACTAGAGTTCAATATTCTTAGCGCAACCATTCGGTCACCATTCAATATGCCACGAGCATCAGATGCCCTGATATACCAATCTCCCTCATTATCGTGAACAAAGAACCCAAAACCATCTCTATGTAACTCAACGGAGCCTGACGCCACATGAAACAGAGGCCCTTCAAGAACCGTAGCATCACCGCCAATGATTAGAAATTTTAGGCGTTCTAATTCACCAATTTTTTGTTGAATACTCGCCTTCTTATACCCAGCCAACCTGCATTGCTCATAAATATAAGAGGCAGAGATGTCGCCTTCGGGATTAATCAGCGTGCATAAAATTTGCCGCTGGAGCGGGTCTGGGAAAAATTCATTGTTTCGAGATCGCTTACGCGAGAAATCACGACCACGCTTTTTCACTTTTCCGGAACTACGCTGAGCAGCAATCGTCTGGCTTGCTCGTTTTCTTTTTACCAAAGCTTTACCTCAGAATGATTAAATAAATTGACAGGCTAATAACAGCTAGCTAAAGTCACGCCTCTTAGCCCGGATGGCGGAATTGGTAGACGCGTCAGGTTCAGGTCCTGGTAGTGGAAACACTGTGGAGGTTCGAGTCCTCTTTCGGGCACCAAAAGGTGCAGTTTTTGTTGATAGATATCAACAATCCTTCATGTAAATAACGCGTGATTCAAAATCATAGTTTCTTCCCGATCAGGACCAGTCGATACAATATCAATTGGCACTCCAATAACACTCTCTATTCGTTTCAGATAATCCCTAGCATTCTTAGGTAATTTTTCCCAAGAAACCACGCCCGCTGTGGATTGCTTCCAGCCCACCACTTCCTCATAAACAGGAATGCACGCAGATAAAGCATCAGCGCCTGACGGTGACAACTTAACAACACCGTCATCAGTTTGATATCCCGTGCAAATTTTTATTGTATCTAAACCATCTAAAACATCGAGTTTGGTGATACACAATCCACTGAGACCATTAATTTGAGCCGATCGTCTCATAGCTACTGCGTCAAACCATCCACACCTTCTAGGCCGACCAGTGGTTGCTCCAAATTCGGCCCCTGCTTTACCGATATGGGCGCCTACCTCATCCTTCAACTCTGTAGGAAAAGGTCCACTGCCGACACGCGTAGTATACGCTTTGGTAATTCCTAGAATATAGTTAAGAGCTCGTGGGCCAACTCCTGACCCCAAAGATGCAGCGCCAGCAATGCAATTACTGGAGGTTACATACGGGTATGTGCCATGATCAATATCAAGGAGTGCACCCTGAGCCCCTTCAAACAAGTAATTATTTCCGAGCTCTAACCCCTCGTTCAACAGTTTGGAAACATCTCCCACCATTGGCTTAAGAACTGAAGCCGCGGCTAACAAATCCCCTAGCACTACAGAATACTCGAGTGTAGGAGACCCATAACGCTTCTCGAGAAGGAAATTATGATATTCCAACAAAGATGAGAGTTTTTGACTCAACAACTGCTCATTAAATAAATCATGTATCCGGAGACCTCGACGGGCAACCTTATCTTCATATGCAGGCCCAATACCTCGGCCTGTAGTACCAATTTTTTCATCACCTTTACTGATTTCCCGAGCCTTATCAATTGCTATATGCGAGGGTAGGATTATTGGGCATGACTCGCTTAATACAATACGGCCATCAATATTGAAACCTGCAGATTTCAACATGCTCATTTCGTCTATAAGAGCCTCTGGAGAGACGACCACACCATTGCCAATAAAACATTTAATGTCGGACCTAAGAATCCCTGAAGGGATCAGATGAAGAACTGTTTTTTGACCTTTAATGACAAGTGTATGGCCAGCATTATGTCCGCCCTGAAATCGAACCACGCCAGCCACTTTATCGGTAAGCAGATCAACTATCTTACCTTTGCCCTCGTCGCCCCATTGAGTCCCAACAACAACAACATTTTTTGCCATGTAAGCCTTGAAAAAATTTTAATTAACGATTCGTATTTTAGTTTTTATTGTCAATTGTTACGACTGACCAACCACATCCATCTTTCACTAAAGTATGAGTGTATCCGTTAGCAGTTAACCCTATGGATTGATCCAACAGGTCCTCTACAACAATATCCCCACCTCTGCGTAATTCTGCAATCTGCGTTTTAAGCTCAGGCTCACTTTGCATGCAAGGCGCCCAGATTTTCCTCTGTGAGCCCTCACTCAGAACTTCACTCGCACAACCAGACAGTCTTCGCAAATCAATCGTAAACCCAGTAGCTGGTCGCGACCTTCCGAATGCCTCACCCACGCGATCGTACCGCCCACCTCGGGCAATCGGAGTCGCATCACCCTCGACATAAACTGCCACAACTAATCCGCTGTGATACTGGAACCCACGAAGCTCGGCCAGATCAAAGGAAACACAAGCAACATCATCTTTAATAGCCTGATATACACTCTCTAAGTCATCAATACCGCGACCAGCATCTGGCACCTTCGCCAGCACTTCACGAGCAACATCGAGAACTGAAACATCTCCGTAGAGCTTTGGCAAAGACATAATGACTTTTTGTTCTTCAGTATCAAAATCTTTAGAGAACTCCTCTAAAGCAGCAGTATCTTTCGACTGAAGCCCCTCATAGAAATGAGTGGATGCTTCAGAACTTAAGGAAAGCCAACTAGAAACGGACTGCGCGATAGAGACGCTGCCTAGATCAAGCGTTAACGAGCGATTAACAACTGAACGGATACTTTGGATTAGGAGTCGATTAATTTCAATATCAGCTAAAATTCCAGAACATCCAAATAACTCAGCGCCTATTTGAACAACTTCTCGGCTCATATCACCCTCTATGGGACGAGTTCTAAGCACTCGATCGGCGTAGCAAAGGCGCGTTACGCCCTCGTCCCCTAACAAATGTGAATCGAGCCGAGCGATTTGAGGAGTGACGTCAGCCCTTATACCAAGCGTTTTCCCAGACATTTGATCGACTAACTTGAATGTCTGTAACTCTAAATCCTTGCCCGATCCCGTTAAAAGGGACTCCAAATATTCAATTAACGGCGGCGAAACGAGTTCATACCCATAACCAACGAATTGATCTAATATGGTTCGCCGTATCGACTCAACTCTTTGAGCTTCCTTAGGAAGTACATCATCAACAAACTCTGGAAGCAACCATTTTGGGTGCATGACTATCGCCTATTTATTTCTATCTTCAAATCTCACAAAGCTTCATTAAGACACAAACAGAAGCACCACTATACCAACGAGCATCGACGAGAGGCCAAAAAACGGATTTGTACATTCTACATTCTAACCAAGCTCTTAAATGTGTCACGCCAAATCGTAGGCGACAAGAATGGCAGCAAATCTTCTATCACAAGCACCAAAGCAACAGCAATCGTAACATCACCAGCGTCCAAAATCGTCAAACTCTAATTTCACTAACCGTCGCTTAGATGAACCTGCACTACGATTAATTTATCGCATGTGCTTGAAAAATGGCGAGTCCGGCTCAACGATCAAAACATCGCTCTTATTATTAAAAGTCTCTCTGTAAGCACCCATACTCTTATAGAAAGAATAAAACTCTGGGTCTTTTTTAAATGCGGTTGCATAAATTGAAGCGGCCGTAGCATCTCCCTCACCTTTGATCCGCTGTGCATCCCGATATGCCTCGGCAATGATAATCTCTCTCTCTCTATCAGCATCAGCTCTTATCTTTTCAGAATCGGCAAAACCAGTCGACCTTAACTCATTTGCAACTCGTTTTCGCTCTGCTTCCATCCGGCGATATACAGCATCACTAATTTCCGTGGTCAAATCAACCCGTTTCAAACGCACATCGAGCACTTCAACACCAATCTTACGCGCATCAACATCTACTTTCTCTCTCATGAGCTCCATAATTTCATCACGCTCACCGGAAATCACCTGGTAAACAGTTCGTTTACCGAATTCTGCTCTCAGGCTGTCATTAACTGTCTTATTCAACCTGTCTCGAGCCCGACGTTCGTCACCGCCCACACTGATGTAATACTGCTTCACATCAGATATTCTCCACTTAATAAAAGAGTCGACTAAGACGTTCTTCTTCTCTGAAGTCAAAAATCGCTCCGGCTCATCGGTGTCAACGGTGTGCGTTCTGGCATCAAATAGTCTGACATTTTCAACGAGGGGCAACTTCCAATAAAGTCCCGGCTCCGTCTTAATACTGGTGATCTCACCCAGCCTAAAGATCATTCCTTTTTGCCGCTGATCTACTATAAAAAGTGACATACTCGCCAACAACAATAAAAGACCAATACTAACTATTGATACGGTGAATGAAGTTCTCATCTTGCCTCCCTATCGCGAACTCGAAATGCATTTCTAGTCCTACTTTCTTCGTCACCCCCACCAATTGCTGAATCAATGTCGCTTACTTGATCCATTCCAATATCAAAACTGCTGGTGTTTCGCGCGGATCCAGAACCAATTAATTTATCTAGCGGGAGAAATAACAGGTTACTGTTATCCTTCTGATCGATATACACTTTGGTTGCGTTTGTAAAAATCGACTGCATCGTATCAAGGTAGATACGCTCTCGTGTAACTGTTGGAGCCTTGCTGTACTCGGCCAAAACGCTCTCAAATCGAGCAGCCTCGCCCTCCGCAGCAGCCACAACGCGACCTCTGTAAGCCTCCGCCTCTTGACCAAGTCGTGCGGCCGCACCCTGTGCTTTAGGCACAATATCATTGTAGTAAGCTTGCCCTTCGTTCTTCTGTCTCTCCTGGTCTTGTTTTGCTTTTACTGCATCGTCAAAGGAGGCCTGAACTTGATCGGGTGGTTGGGCATTCTGAATGGTGACCTGACTGACCGTAATTCCAGTTTGATATCGATCCAAAACCGATTGCATCAAGTCACGTGCGTTAACCGCTAATTCTTCTCGGCCTTCTTGGAGCACAAAATCCATTTTACTTTTGCCCACGATCTCTCTAATCGCAGACTCGCCCGCTTGCTTAACTGCCTGATCAGGGTTGCGATTAAAAAAGAGATACGCCTCAGGATTAGTCCGCACATACTGAACAGCAAACTGGAGATCAACAATATTCTCATCATCGGTCAGCATTAGTGCTTCATTTGGCACCTTGTTTCGCGCACTGTTACGATAGCCGACTTCAATGGTTCTCACCTCAGAGACATTTACAATCTCCTTACTACCAACCGGCCATGGAATGTGCCAATGTGGTCCAGGTTGTGTCGTTTCTAAGTGCCGACCAAATTGAAAAACAACTCCTCGCTCACTGGCATCTACAATGTAAATACCACTCGCCGCCCATATGAGCAATGCAATAATAATCACGATCCCGCCACCAATTGGAGGCAGTCGACCGCCAGACTCATTACCACCTGAGCCATTACCCTTTTGACCGAAAGAACCAAATCGTTTATTGAAACGACGCCATAATTCTTCTAAATCCGGTGGTCCATCATTATTGTTTTGTCCCCATCTTGGGTCATTCATTGCCATAAGCTTAAATTCCAGTAGATGTATGTAAGAAATATATTTAATAGTAAATTAATCAACGACAGAAGACGTTTTTTCAGCAATATTTTTTGGCTGTAAAAAGAGCAAAATTTCGCAAAAAATATCTCGAAGACCTTCAACGCCTTCGCCAGTTATTGCACTCAACCTTACTTGCTTTATGTTACCACATGGGGACCTATCAATCCCCGACTTCAGCTCAGTAAGATCTATTTTATTCAAGATCGTAATTTGCGGCACATTTTCCGCCCCAATTTCCTTCAAAACTGCTTGCACTTGCTCCATTTCAAATTCTCTTGATTTGCTGGAGGCATCAACCACGTGAAACAAAAAATCAGAGTCAGCAGTTTCTTCTAAAGTCGCTTTGAATGCCTCTACCAAGGAATGCGGCAAGTCCCTAACAAAACCAACTGTATCCGACAATACAAACTCAGTTTGATTCAAATATGCAAGTTTACGTGTTGTCGTGTCTAAAGTTGCGAACAATTGATTAGCAGCGAATGCTTTTGCCTTCGTTAGTCGATTAAACAGGCTAGATTTACCCGCATTTGTATAGCCCACGAGTGAAATTTTGACCACACCTCTTCGGTTTCTGCTGCTGCGTCTCGTTTTTCTTTGCCTTTGAATGACTTCCAACTTACTTTTCAAAGATTTAACACGAAAACCCAACAATCGACGATCTGTTTCTAACTGTGTTTCACCTGGACCTCGAAGTCCAATTCCTCCTTTTTGACGCTCTAGGTGCGTCCAACCCCGAACTAGACGTGTTGCCATGTGGGACAATTGTGCCAATTCGACTTGAACTTTTCCCTCATGTGTTTTAGCTCGTTGGGCGAAAATGTCAAGTATTAAGCTCGTTCGGTCCAGAGTTCTACACTTTACGACGCGCTCAACATTTCGTTGCTGGACCGGCGAAATAGCATGATTAAACACCACTAAATCAGCGTCCTTCTCCGCTACAATCCGAGCGAGCTCCTCAATCTTCCCTTTACCAGCGTACATCGCAGCGTCTGGTCTCTCCCTCTTGCCCGAAAGAATATGGGCAACTTTAGCTCCTGCACTCGTCACTAACCGCTTTATCTCTTCGACCGACTCTTCAAACGACGGATCTCGAAAATCAATACAAACAATGATTGCTTTATCCACGAACCGAACTCATCAATTGACGGGACCTATAGGACGATGAACATAATCACATGAAGCCTTCACATCAGCAACGCACGATCGCCATTCAAATGAGATCAACTTAAACCCCCTCATCAGCCACCAAGGTCACGGCTTTAGATGGAACAATTGTCGACACAGCATGCTTGTAGACCATTTGGGTCACAGTATTTTTAAGAAGTATCACATACTGATCAAAAGAATCCACGTAACCCTGAAGCTTAATTCCATTAACGAGATAGATTGCAACTTGTACGCGCTCTTTTCTCAGAGCGTTTAAAAATGGGTCTTGTAGCACTTGCCCTTTCGACGACATCGTAACTCCTATCAGTTTTTTATCAGGCTTTTGTGAGACAAAGCAGGATATGAAACGTTCCTGCCAATAATGTAAATTTTACTCCATCAAGTGGTAAGACAATCAAGCTAAGGTCTACTTCTTTTCGAAAACGGATTACTCCCTTGTTTAAAGACGACTCTAACCTGCGCTCCTTGCAGTTTGAAAGCTGTGGTAAAGGAGCTCTCTAAATACCTCCGGTAACTCTCTGGTACACCTTCAATGGAATTGCCATGAATAACAACCAATGGAGGATTGATTCCTCCTTGGTGCGCATAACGCAATTTAGGTCTGTTGTATCCCTTACGCGGCGGTGATTGGCGTTCAGTTGCAGTTTTCAGGACACGCGTTAATTGCGGTGTCGGCAAATTCATTCTCGAAGACTTAAATGCAATGTCTACTGACCGTAATAAACCAGAAATACCAGAACCCTTGGTTGCAGAAATACGGTGTACTTTAGCAAAATCTAAAAACCGCAATTTACGACGGTACGTTCTATCGACAACTTCCCTAGCTACTTCATCACAGATGTCCCACTTGTTAATAACCACTACCATAGCCCTACCCGCCTCGACCGCAAACGCGGCCAAATTAACATCTTGATCTGAAATACCCTCGGTCCCATCAACAACCAAAACAACGACATTTGACTCCTCCATCGCCTGTAGCGCTTTGATGACGGAGAATTTCTCAATCACCTCATTGACCTTACCTCTTTTGCGCACTCCCGCAGTATCAATGATCGTGTAATCTCTTCCCTCCCTTTGAAACTGAATTTCTATCGCGTCTCGCGTTGTGCCTGGCTTGTCAAACGCAATAACTCTCTCTTCCCCAATGATAGAATTAACCAAGGTTGACTTACCAACATTAGGTCTACCAATGATCGCCATGACTGGATGCCTGTCTTCAAGCTCGTTTTGAGCCGTATCCCCTTCTCCCAAGTCTGATTGCAATTCACTTTCAATCTCTGAAATGAGATCTGATACTCCATCGCCATGCGCTGCAGAGATTATCCGAGGTTCCCCTAACCCAAGCTCATAGAATTCGGCTAAAGCTAAACTCGAACGTGCTCCCTCCCCCTTATTAGCAATTACCCAAAGAGGTCTACCCGACTTACGCAATTGATCTGCAATTAGCAGATCTTCGTTGGTAAGACCCGCACGCAAATCAACAATAAAAAGAGTTAGATCACTTTCATCAACCGCTTGTGCCGCCTGTTTGGCCATTTCGCCGAACACCCCTCGGGTGAGATCCTTATCAAACTCAAGTCCACCGGTATCCACAACAATGAACTTCGATTGTTGTGTTTTTACAATGCCATAGTGTCGATCTCGCGTTAATCCTGGCTGACTGCCAACTATGGCATTTCTTGTTCGAGTTAAGCGATTGAATAATGTCGATTTACCAACGTTTGGTCTACCCACAAGTGCTACAGTTTTTGACATAGTCATAAATTTAGCGCCGAGAATCGGCGACCATTAACCAGCAATCAGAGGTCTTGATCAATACCGAAGGCATACAAATTACCTTCGGAGGTTTGCACAAAGACTTTGTCTCCGATTACAAGTGGATTAGTCAAAATGGGGCTCCCGTCTGTTTTAGCCCTTCCCGCGAATGAACCGTCAGTCGAATCTAATAGAGAAACTACTCCCTTCAGATCTCCAACTATTACCCAACGCCCAAGAGTAGCAGGACCGGATATATTGCGATATAGAAACGATTCATTACGCCACAATAACGCGCCGGTTTTCCGATTTAAGGCAAGGACATGACCGACTGAATCAGACACAAAAATCTTATCGCTGTCAAAACCTAAGCTACCTACAGCGGACACTTTAACACTCCAGTTTTGACGTCCGGTTTCCAAATCAAAACATGCAGCTCTGCCTTGAAACGTTGCCATACAGACCGCATCTTCCAAAACTATAGGCGTTCCAACAACATCTGCCATACGCTCCAGGTCATTATCCCCAGAAGGGATGGAGACATTTACGGCCCAGAGTTCCTCACCTGTAACGCTGTCAAGATTCATCGCGATGCCGCCATGAAATCCCGCTACGATAGATTCTCTTACTCCAACTGCCAAGCCCGGATTAGAGCGTAAAATGAGGCTTTGACTAGGTACTTGAAAATCCCATATGAAATCCCCCGTTTCACGATCCAAAGCAATCAATCTTCCCTGAACATCGCGAACAATGACAGAACCGCCAACCGCTAGAGGAGGCCCAGTCACCGAATTAAGGACGTTCGACTCCCACCTCACCGACCCGCCAGCATCAATCAGCGTAACTTCACCGTCTTCTCCGCCGACAAAAACTTCTTCACCGCCAGCACCCACGCCACCCGAAATCTGCTGTTCAACTTCTATTTCAAATAATTCTCGTCCCGTGTCCCAGTTAAAACACGAGATCGACCGAGCAGACGCGCCGCAAATCCGATCACCTGCAACTATGGGAGACAATATGCCTCCACGAGGATCGCCCAAGGAGTTATTCCAGTTTTTTTGAAGTGATACTTTTCTCTCAAATTTTGGAAGATCTAAAGGTTCGCGACCCGGCGCCGCACATCCGGCCGCCAATAAGAGCGATGAAACAGCTAAGCCCGTGATAAAAATTTTCACTGCGAACCTAAACTATCAATCTTAATTTGAACAATATCAATCCATGGATTCCCCTCTTGGAGTCGTTCAAGCGCCTCCTCATAAGATGCGCGCGCTTCATCATTCAATTTTTGAGCTGCATAGATATCACCACGCATGTCCGCATACAAACCAGACATGGATGAGCCCGCATCGCCATCGAGGGCATTCATTGCCAAATCAAATTGTTCCGTTATTACATAAAGTGCGGCGAGACGAAGTTTTGCTAATGGAACTAAACTTGCATCACGATCATTCGCAATAACTTTCAGAAAAAGGTCAATCGCCTGCTGATGATCCCCCCCATCACTGGCAACCTTCGCGAGATTCAAACTAGCCAAATCA
This sequence comes from uncultured Pseudomonadota bacterium, assembly GCA_913057675.1. GTDB lineage: Bacteria > Pseudomonadota > Gammaproteobacteria > Burkholderiales > Eutrophovitaceae > Eutrophovita. The sequence continues at coordinate 12,967 of CAJXOL010000051.1, forward strand.
GCGTAATACGTCCCGCTATAGTCGGCAATAAGCTCTTTAGATAAAGAACTCACTCGATCAGTCTCATCCCCAGCTTCCGAGGCTTCAATCTTGTTAAATGTCGCGGACGCCGATTGCGCCTTGGTCATCGATCGATGCTCCCACCATTTAGTGCCGCCAAAACCAACCACCACCGCGAGCACAACCATCATCACGATATTCCCATACGCGCGCCAAAAATGCTTGATTGCGTCTACCTGTTCCTGTTCGTCTGCGTCAAAAGTTGCCATATTTAATTACCTAAATTAATTCTATATTCATCAAATCTAAACATTATTTTCACGAATCTTACTAATCGCGTCAGTCACATTCAAATCTTGCTGTTGGTCCATCGCGCCCATCTTCAATCCACGAAGAGATTTCAAGGAAACCTTCTCCCTGACCATCTCACTGTCACCAATGATGATAGCAAAATTAGCGCCGCTGATATCAGCTTTCTTCATTTGAGATTTTAACGCACCGCCACCACAATGGAGTACTACTTTAAGCCCATTGTCACGTAATTCTTGACAAACATCCCAAGCATAAAGCTGAGCTGTTTCATCCGCAGACACTACATAGACGTCTGGAGTTGTTTTAGGAATCGCAATACTACAGCTCTCAAGAGTAGCTAATACACGCTCGACACCCAAGGCAAAGCCGCAAGCTGGCATCGGTTTGCCACCTATTTGCTCAGCCAAAACATCATACCGACCACCTGCACAGATGGTGCCCTGAGCGCCGAGAAAGTCTGTCTTCCACTCATAGACAACATCGTTGTAGTAATCTAAACCTCTAACGAGGTTTGGATTGACCATATATTTTATGCCTGAATTTTCCAAAAGCGACTTGAACCGTTCCATCTTATCTATTGACTCGTTCGACAGATATTCCAGTAACGTCGGAGCAGTCGACACGAGTTTCTGTGTATCGGGATTTTTGCTATCAAGAACTCTCAATGGATTCGTATTAATCCGTCTACGAGAGTCCTCATCTAAAAGCAATTCGCTTCCCTTTAAAAAAGCCACTAGCGACTCACGATATTTGCTGCGGTCTTCTTTGCTACCTAAGGAATTAACCTCTAATCTGATTGCGTCCGCAGGTAACCCTAAGCTTCTCCAAAGCTCTGACGCCATCAAGACGTGTTCCGCATCGACATCAGGGCCTTGAAAACCAAGAGCCTCTACCCCGACTTGATGAAATTGTCGGAAACGACCTTTTTGTGGTCGCTCATGCCTAAACATCGGCCCACAGTAATACAACCTTCGGGCATTACCGTAAGTCATGTTGTGTTGAATTGCCGCCCTCACTGCAGAAGCAGTACCTTCTGGACGCAACGTCAAAGAATCACCGTTTAATGTATCCGTAAAGGTATACATCTCTTTTTCAACAATATCCGTTGCCGTTCCAATCGATCGTACAAAAAGATCAGTTCTTTCAAGGATAGGTGTTCGAATATTTTGATACCCAAACATTGCCAGCCAATCCCGAATGCGAGACTCAATCCATTCCCACTGGTAACTTTCTTCAGGAAGAATGTCGTTCATTCCACGAATTGCTTGAATCTTATCCATACGTATTCTCATCCATAAATCTAATCAGACCCCCATAGTTTAATCCCACCGTTGTTGGCGACATTAATTCCCATAAGTTTCACGGACATACTTTTGCACGATACCTTCAAACTCCTGCGCAATCGTTGCGCCTTTTAATGTCGTGACCTTCTTGCCATCCACATAAACGGGGGCCACTGGGTTCTCACCAGATCCAGGCAAACTTATACCAATATTCGCATTTTTACTCTCACCCGGACCATTAACCACACAACCCATCACAGCAACCTTCATATCCTCAACTCCCTGATATTGCTTTTTCCAATGAGGCATTTGTTCTCTCAAAAAAGCTTGGATATCCTTTGCCAGGATTTGAAAGTAATTACTCGATGTGCGTCCACATCCTGGGCAAGAGATTACAAGCGGTGTAAACGATCGAATGCCCATAGTCTGTAGTAACTCCTGCGCGACATGAACCTCTCCTACCCGATCTCCGCCTGGCTCTGGTGTAAGAGAAATTCTAATCGTGTCTCCGATTCCCTCTTGAAGCAAGATAGCCAATGCAGCACTGGAGGAAACAATTCCTTTACTACCCATTCCAGCTTCGGTAAGGCCGAGATGAAGGGGATGATCAGTTCTGTGACTCAAGTCACGGTAGACCGTTACTAGTTCTTGAACATCGCTAACTTTGCAAGAAATGATAATTTTATCGTGACCCAAACCAATTGACTCAGCTAACTGGGCGCTTTGAATAGCTGATGAAATTAGAGCTTCACGCACCAGTTCTTGATTAGTTAGAGGTAATTTTTTTTTCGTATTGTCGTCCATCAATTTGCTCAACTGGGCCTGATCTAAACTTCCCCAGTTAGCACCAATTCTGATAGGTTTATCA
>CAJXOL010000052.1 GCA_913057675.1 uncultured Pseudomonadota bacterium
CGAGATTTCTGCCTGTCTCGTGGGCTCGGAGATGTGTATAAGAGACAGAGCTTCTCTTGGTCATTTAAAACGGTGTCAATTTGTTTATTCATGCTAGTAATTCTACCTCGTAACTCATCCAGATTGATACCGTGAGTTCGCAGGGTGAGCAATTGGTTGGAAATATTCAGAGCCGCCATTGTTACGATTCTATCAGAACCAACAATTTTTCCGCTTTCTCGAATTTCTTGGATCTGATCATTCAGTAATGCGACGGCATTGAGTAACGCATCTTTTTCTGCCTCGTCACAACTTAACCGCATGGGTTTTCCAAGAATTTTCACTTCTAGCATCGTTGGTGCGGTCATGCGATGCTCGCTTCCTTCTTACGCTCTATGAATGCCGTTAACCTCGTGGCGGCAATGTCCACCCTTTTTTTTAATTCTTGTCTGTCATTCTCGACTAACACGAGCTTTTGACGCAGGGCGAAGTTCTCCCCTCTGAGGTTGTGTGTGAGGCGGATTAATTCCTCTAATTTTTGTTCTAGGGACTTGAGTTGAGCGTGCATCAACAAACTATAGGGGACGCCGCTAAAAAGTCAACTGAGAAACGTTTCATGATATCGGCATTGTATAACGTGTAAACTATGGGTAGTGGTGCCTGTACGCTCTTTCCAGAGCAAACGGGATAATCGGGAAACAGGTGAACCTGAAATGTGGGCGAACCCTGTGCTGCCCCCGCAACGGTAAACAAGCGTGAACTTTACATCAGTAGTCCATAAACTACTGAGCCACCCATAATGTGAGTACTCACTATTGTATTATGGGAAAGGTGTGAAGGTATTACTTGTGAGCCCGGAGACCGGCCACTGAATGTGTGGTTGTGCCGACTTGTCGGCACATTGTTTAACTTTGCACGGCGGGTGCAAAATTACTTTATGAGGTCTTCAATGAACTATCCTATACAGGCAAGGTTTTCCTTTGCTATTCCCTTGTTGGCTTGCGCCTTAGTGACAAGTCCTACATACGCTCAGGAACAAATAAACATTGACCCCGTTTCGGTTACGGTGGACCGCTTTGAGGAGAAGTCTTCACGGGCACCCTTGGGAATGGAAATAATCACTTCTAACCAGATTGAGGCGGCAGGACACCAAAGTCTGCCGGAGTTTCTGTCGTCCCACAGCGGATTATCGTTAGTAAATAATTTCTTTGGTAATGGTACCCAATCAGCAGCAATTGACATTCGGGGATATGGTGCGGTGGGAGACGAGAACACTCTTGTGTTGCTTAACGGAGTGAGGATTAAGAACAATGACCTAAGTTCTGTTAACTGGTCGTCAATTCCGCTCGACAGTATTGACCGTATCGAGATTGTGAAAGGGTCTGGCGGCGTTCTTTATGGAGCCGGTGCAACGGCAGGTTATATAAATGTCATTACGAAACGACAAAAGCCGAACGAAAGAAGTGTAAATGTACGCACCGATTTAGGCTCATTTGGGACCCGTGCAATGGACATTTCAGGCACCACGTCAGGGGACAATGCGGGCCTTTGGGTCTTTGGGCAACGTTATAATTCCGATAATTATCGGGAGAATAATGAGGAGAGACGCTCTGTCGCCAAATTAGATTATCAGTGGTTTGGTGATGTAAACACACTGACATTTTCCGCTGGCGCCGATAGACAAAAATTGAGGATTCCAGGAGATCTAGGTATTAATCCTGACGGTGGAGCTCCTATTAGTTCAGTTGACCGGAAATCCTCAGACTCTAAGAATGACTTTACTTCGCTCGATGGCAATAACGCGACACTCTCATTGATGCAAGACATGGGGAAGTGGACCATGATTGAGGAGCTCTCGTTGCGGGATAGTGATTCTAGTTTATTCTCCGAGAGCTCTCAGCAATTCTCAAATATTAAAACGGAAGTATGGCAATTTTCGCCCCGTGCCAAATATAACGCCGCAGACTTCTTAAACGGTAGTGAATTTATTTTCGGGCTAGATTATTTCAAGTGGGATCGAACCCATACACGCGCAACTAATCCCACCACAATTTTGACACAACCGTTTGGAGTGGCTGACTTAGATCAGACGAATATAGGAGTCTATGGCCGAGGCACTTTCGGCGTTACGGAACAGCTTACCGCGGTTTTGGGTTTTCGACACGAACAACAGGATGGTGAGGCTAATGACGCTGTGGATGCGGCTGCCCCAACTTCTTTTGGCACGACCAATAATGCCGCTAGGCCAACATCTCAGAAACTAAAAAATAATGCCTACGATCTAGGAGCTACGTACTCTATGGAGAGTGGAGTAAATATTGAGGTCAGTACCAGCCGTGCCTTCCGCGTGGCTAATTCAGACGAAGTGTTCGTGGACGCTTTTAACAATGACACCTTTGAAAATGATAGAACTTTCCTTTTTTTAGAGCCACAGGTTAGTTATACGCACGAAATTGGCGTGAGCCTGGCGAGGAATCAAACCTTTTTGAGTGCCAGCATATTTCAAACGGATACTCGAAATGAAATTAGATTAGACCCGGTTGCATTTGTAAATACCAATTATTCAGTCACGCAAAGACGTGGAATCGAGCTTCAAACGACTTGGCGAGATGAACGTTTGTTGGTTAAGGGTAATTATTCCTATATCCAGCCTAAATTTTTAAATGGCGAGCGCAGTGGAGTTTCGCTCGCGAACAAGGATATTCCGTTAGTGCCACGAAATAAAATTGGACTCTCAGCGGATTTAGGCCTTGCTAAAAACTATATGGTAGGCGCGAAACTAAATTACACGGGCGACCAGTTTATGACTAATGATGAAATTAATTCCTTTGGAAGGAAAATACCGAGTTATTCTGTTCTTGATCTCAACATCAGAAAGAATGCGGGACCATGGACGTTGGCAGTTAACGTGAATAACGCCTTAAACCGAGAGTATTTCACGTTTGCGGTTAATAGTACTACCGTCGGCAATGATGCATTTAATTTTTTCCCCCTGCCTGAGCGATCCATATTTCTAACTGCGAACTACGCATTTGGCCAATGAGCTCAGGATCTTAACCCTCGACTGACGTTTAAGCGGACCCCAACAACGCTGGTCGTTTTTGTCGGGGTCTGTTAAATTGCGACCGATGGAAAAAGAAAAGAGGTCTCACCTTTATTTTCGTTTGTTGGGCTATCTCATGCCTTACAAACTAGTGTTTGGGATATCGATTCTCGGGATGATACTCGCAGCGACTACAGAAGTCGCACTGCCGGTCGTGATTAAGCCGTTTTTAGATGGCACCTTCATTGATAAAGACCCTTCGTTGATGTCATGGACACCAATTGCCCTTGTCCTGATTTTTTTAGTCCGAGGGGTTGGCGGGTTCATTGCCCAGTATGCGAGTGCATGGGTCGGGAACAAAATGGTTATGGATCTGCGAGAGGAGATGTTTGAGAAGATACTCGTTTTACCACTGAAGTATTTTCACGAACATAGTTCTGGGAGTCAACTATCTAAATTTACATTCGATGTCTCGTTGGTCCAATATGCCGCGACCCAAGTTATCACCGTATTCGTTAAAGACTCGCTCACCGTTATCGGGCTCCTAGGTTACCTCATTTACCTTGATTGGAAGTTAACGCTTATATCGCTAATTATGCTGCCGCCGATAGCACTTGTCGTGCGATATTTTAATGGTCGGTTACGTTGGGCAAGTCGAGAAACTCAGGAGTCAGTTGGCACAGTTACTGAGGTCGTTCAGGAGTCAATCGATTGCAATAAAGTCGTTAAAATTTTCAATGGACAGGAAGCCGAACGTAGCCGCTTCTTTGAAGCGAGTAATAAGTTACGCAGACTATTAATGAAGCAGACAATGGCTGTAGCGGCAAATGTGCCGATTGTTCAACTCATAGCCTCCATTGCTACTGCTGTTGTCATTTACCACGTAATGGGTCAAGTGCGGGCGGGTGAAATTACTGTGGGGGGTTTCGTATCTTATTTGGCCGCACTGTTGATGCTGACGTCACCCATAAAACGACTGACAGGCATCATGGAGCACTTACAAAGAGGTTTGGCTGCTTGTGAAAGTGTCTTCGGCCTCATCGATGAAGAGTCGGAGGAGGACGCAGGAACAGTCGAGCTAGAATCGGTCCGTGGGGAGATCATTTTTGATCGCGTGTCATTCAAATATCCCGGTGCTGATGTTTACGCGCTTGAGGAGATTGACTTAACAATTAGGCCGGGGGAGAGCGTGGCTATCGTCGGCAGTTCTGGAAGCGGAAAAACGACCTTGGCAAACATGTTGCCGCGATTTTTTTCCCCAACAAAAGGTCGAGTACTTGTTGATGGTCAGGAAATAGCAGCCATTTCTTTGAAGAATCTGCGTTCCAATATCGCATTGGTGAGTCAAGAAGTTTCGCTATTCAATGATTCGGTAGTAGCTAATATTATTTATGGATCTGCGGCCGAAGCTGAACCGCAACGGATCATAGATGCCGCTGATGGTGCATTTGCAAGAGAATTTATCAATAAACTCGCAGACGGCTTCGAGTCGGGTGTGGGTGAGAAAGGAATGAAATTGTCAGGTGGTCAACGGCAGCGAATAGCGATTGCTCGTACGCTGTTTAAAGACGCCCCCATCGTCATTATGGATGAGGCCACATCGGCGCTTGACGCTACTTCAGAAAATCTTGTGAAAGAGGCATTTGAGCGACTCAGGCAGGGTCGAACAACCATTATTATTGCTCATCGATTCTCTACAATAGAAAAGGTTGATAGAATTATTGTTATGGATTCAGGCCGGATAGTGGAAATCGGTACTCACGATGAGTTGATGAAGCAAAAAGGTCGGTATGAGAAGCTCTATGCGGTCTATGCGAGTGGTGGAGATGTGAAGATCAATTAGAATCAAATTGCGTAATTACTATTTTGGTCGAGGTGCGATTTTTCTCATGTGATTTGTTTGGCTTCGGAGCGCAAATCTAACGTTTGATAGGATAAGGAGTCGAAAAGATGAAGGTCCACCCCACTAGAAAATTCGATAACACCCCCCAAAGCTATTCGCATATCACAGTGACTCCGTTAGCGGCGGCAATGGGCGCCGAAATCAGGGGCATTGATATTAGTGCCATTACCGACGCTCAATTTCTTGAGGTTGAGGATGCGCTCTATAGGCACAAAATGATTTATTTAAGAAAGCAAAAATTCTCGCATGCAGATCAAGAGTCGTTCTCTTTGCGTTTTGGTGAATTTGCAGATGATGCTTATACAACAGGCGTTGATGGTCATCGTAATGTTCATCCGGTAATTATGGAAGCAGACGCTCGTGTTGATATGGTGTTCGGTAATGGTTGGCATGTTGATTCTCCATTCATGAAGCAACCACCCTCGGTCAGTATGCTCTACGGGGTAGAAGTTCCACCCTATGGTGGCGACACCATGTGGGCAAATACAGTGCTGGCTTACAATTGTTTAAGCGATACCATGAAGCAGCTTCTTGCCCCATTGAAAATTCATTTTTCAGCGAATAGTGTCGTTAATCAGCTTAAAAAGGAGACCGAAGATAAACGCAAACAAGATGTTGATGGCGGCCGTACTAAAGGATTTGGCTCAATGGAGCTCGATATGAAAACGCAAAGTATGGTTGACGGGAGCTTCCATCCGCTGGTGCGCACACATCCAAAGTCGCGTGAGCGAGCGTTGTATGTGGATCAAACGTATTCAAACGGCATCGAGGGTTTAACCGCTGACGAGTCAGCAGGTCTGCTGAGCTTTCTTAAAGAACATGTGACCCAACCCGCCTTCACGTGCCGACTAAGATGGGAGCCGGATACGTTTGTACTTTGGGATAATCGTGGTTGTTGTCATCATGCCTTTAATGACTATGATGGATATAGAAGAGAGTTGTATAGAACAACGGTGAAGGGTGAAGTTCCCGCCTAGTGGTCTGGGGTTAATGAGATGATGGTAGTTTTGTTGAGTTGATCGTCAAGCCAAGCTTTGATGGACGCTTGATGAGTGCCAATATATTCAATCGAATCCTTCTCAAGAGTCATGGGAAGGTCATGGCCAGGAATTAACAACCCGCCGTCACGGCGAGACCAAGCATTCCAAATTTTATTAATAGATTCTTCAGTAATAGTTTTGTCATAGGTCATATCGGCCGCTCTTGAAACCAATTCCGCTCGATTTTTGCACGCGTCACCCGTAAAGACGACATCGCAGTCGCCCGTATCGAGGACATAGACTGTGCTGCCGGGGGTGTGTCCTGGACAAATTAAAGATTTAATCCCCGGCAGAACTTGTTGGTTATGCTCTATCAGTGCGAGGTTCGCGTGATTTTGAAGCGCCGATACATACAGTTCGGGTACGTATGTTTTTCCCGCGGGTTGCTGCAGGGCCCACGTCATTTCTGTTTGAGATAGATAGATGTTCGCATTAGGAAAATTAACCCAGTTGATTGCATGGTCGAAATGTGAGTGTGTTAACAAAACATCTGTAACTTCTTCAGGGCTTATTTCAAGGTCCTTTAGTCGTTGGTTCAGTATCAAGCGTTGACCGAATCCGCCCACATCAATAAGTGCAGTGTAGTTTTCGTGGCGGACAAGCGCGATGGTGCTAAACCCAAGAGGACCATGACACACGCTTTTTCCAGGATACCCGTGAACAATAATATCGAGTTGGTACGCACCCATAGAAAAAGAGCGTTTATCTTCATCTTTCATATTTATTCTCCAAGGGTTGTGTATCAAAACCATAAAGCTTTTCTGGGTTATCAACTAATATTTTTTGTTTGAGCTTGCTTGATGGCGCGTAATCGTCGAGCGCACCGAGCAAATCACCATCGTTGGGCATCTTTTTGTACAAGCCTGGATGGGGCCAATCAGTACCCCAAACTACTCGGCCTGGTGACGCAGCAATTAAAGCTTGCGCGAACGGTATGGCATCGCGGTATGGCGGCCCAGCAGACGAGATGCGGTAGTTGCCGGATACTTTCGCCCATGCGCAGCCTTCTTTCATCAGGTTGATTAATGTCTGAAAACCAGAATGTTGAACGCCCAGGTTAGTGGGCATATGCCCCATGTGATCGAAAATTACCGGAACGGGTAATTTGCGCAATCGAGACGCGATTGCTTCAAGTTGGGATACGTCAATCAGCAGCTGTATGTGCCACTTAAAACCGGCAATCTTTTGCGCGATATATTCTAAGTCCTCTAAAGAGGCGCCACCTTTAAATAATAAGTTAAATCTAACGCCACGAATGCCGCCCAGGTGAAGCGTTTCTAATTCAGAATCCAAAATCTGAGGAGTCACCACGGCAATGCCCCGAGCACTCGTGGCGCCATACCGACTGATCGCGTTAATCGTGACTCGATTATCGTAACCATAGATAGAGGGTTGTACGATGATCGCGCGCCTGATGCCTAGCTCTCGATGTAAGGTTTGATACGATTCCAGGGAGGCTTCGGGTGAGCTATATGATCGATCCTCGATTTGCGGAAATAGGGTTACAGGCCCAATGATATGAGCATGACAGTCACACGAATAGGGCGGGACTGAAAACTCTAAGGAGTTGACCGCCGAGTGCGGCGGAAGGCAAAGATCCATGTTAGTCACGACACGCCCTTCTTTCTGGTTTGGGCTTGACTGCTGTCATCGCGCCCGGCTGTCATGTCTGATTAGTGCGCTTGGTCCCAGTTTTTACCAGACCCTATATCAGCAATTAGTGGAACGCTAAGGGTCGCTACAGATGCCATACGTTGAGGCACTTCTGTAAGGACCATGGTTAATTCTTCTTCGGGCGTTTCTAAGATCAGTTCGTCATGGACTTGCATGATGATGTTAGTCTTCAATCCATTTTCACGTAGCCAACGGTTAACAGAAATCATTGCGATTTTTATTAGATCCGCTGCAGTACCCTGCATGGGCGCATTGATGGCTGCGCGTTCTGCGCCTTGCCTTAGTTGGTGATTGGAGGCGTGTATTTCCGGTAAAGTTAAGCGTCGACCAAATACGGTTTCAACATACCCGCGCTCTTTCGCGTGAGTTTTTGAACGATCCATATAATTCGCAACACCAGGATATCTGGCAAAGTAGCGATCGATATATTGTTGAGCCGCAGAGCGTTCCACGCCAAGCTGTTTAGCAAGGCCAAATGCGGACATGCCGTAAATTAAACCGAAATTAATAACTTTCGCATAACGTCGTTGCTCGGTGGACACCTGAGTAGAGGAGATATTAAAGATCTCACTCGCCGTTTGTCGATGGATATCCTCACCGTTTTTAAATGCTTGGATCAAGCTTTGGTCTTCTGATAAATGAGCCATGATGCGCAGCTCAATTTGAGAATAGTCAGCAGAAACAATGATTTTTCCGGGTGGGGCGATAAAGGCTTCCCGGACACGTCGGCCCTCTTCAGTGCGGATGGGAATATTTTGGAGGTTAGGGTCGTTACTTGCAAGTCGACCTGTATTCGCAACCGCTTGTGCATAATTGGTATGAATACGTCCTGTTTGCTTATCGAGCATTTTCGGAAGTTTTTCCGTATACGTAGTCTTGAGTTTGGTCAAAGTTCGATGTTGGAGTATCAATGCAGGTAGTGGATGGTCGAGCGCAAGCTGCTGCAGCACCTCTTCATTAGTCGATGGTTGACCGCCGGGGGTTTTTTTGAGAATGGGCAGTTGTTTTTGATTGAATAAAATTTCTTGTAATTGTTTTGGCGAACTCAAATTGAAACTAGAGCCCGCCTCTTCAAAGGCGTCTTTTTCGATAACCGATATTCTTTCACCTAGACTCTTTGTCTGATCATTAAGCGCCTGTGCATCAACCAATACGCCAAAACGTTCGATCTCAAAAAGGACTTCCATCGCTGGGAGCTCGATATCGCGATAGATGCCTATCAGTTCGGGCTCTTTTTCTAATGCAGACCATAATTGTTGATGCAACTGCAATGTGATATCGGCATCCTCTGCCGCGTATTCCGCAGCAACGCTCAAGTCTACGCTCGAGAAACATATTCGCGCAGCCCCCTTTCCGGTCACCTCATCATACGTGGTTGTTTTGATTCCAAGATGTCTTGAGGCGAGACTGTCCATATCGTGTTTACGATGGCTTTCTAATACGTAGGACTGGAGGAGGGTGTCGTGTTGGATGCCGCGAACCCGGATTCCATGATTCATGAATATGTGCAAATCAAATTTTAGATTCTGACCAAGCTTCTTACGCTTTGAATCTTCGAGCCAAGGCTTAAGCTTTTCCAATACAAACTCAAGATCAAGCTGATCCGGACACCCAACATAATCGTGACCAACTGGTATATATGCAGCACGACCGGGCTCTGTGGAGAGTGAAATCCCAACTAACCTGGCTTGCATCGTATCTAGCCCGGTTGTTTCGGTATCAATCGCGGTAAGGTCTGAGTTGTTTATTTGTTTGATCCAAGCGTCTAGCGCGAGAACTGATGTGACGAGTTCGTAGTCATGTGGAATGTCTGTTTTAAGGATGGTGATCGTTGGTGATCCCAAGTTATTTTTTTGGTCACCACGTAGTTCAGCGAGCCACGATTTGAAGTTCAGTTTTTCAAAAAGTTGGGCAAGTACGTCTTTCTTTTCGGGTTTGTATGCGAGATCCTCGACGTTAGTATCCAGCTCAACGTCATCCCTTAAAGTTACAAGCGCTCTAGTTGTCGGTAACCACTCGAGAGATTTTCTCAAATTTTCTCCAACTTTCCCACCGATGTTATCCGAGTGCGCAATGATAGAATCAAGATCTCCATATTCATCAAGCCACTTCACTGCCGTTTTTGGTCCGACTTTTTCGACCCCGGGAACGTTGTCTACTGAGTCTCCAACTAGGCTTTGAAAGTCAACCATTCTTTCTGGATAGACACCAAATTTAGTTTTGACGGTATCTCTATTAAGCGTCTCACCAGTCATGGTGTTGACGAGGGTGACGCCTGGTTTAACTAGTTGAGCAATATCTTTATCACCCGTTGAAATTAGCGTTTCGAATTTCTGTTCCAGCGCTTTTCTGGCTAAGGTGGCAATTACATCATCTGCCTCGACGCCAGAAATGACTAATAGGGGAATTCCCATAGCTTCAATGCATGCGTGTAGTGGCTCGATTTGTAATGCTAAATCGGATGGCATGCTGGGCCTATTAGCCTTATATTTAGCGTACATTTCGTCACGAAAAGTCTTCCCTTTCGCATCAAAAATACACGCGATATAGTCTGGTTTGAGCTCATGTCGAGCACGTTTGAGCATGTTGATGACGCCATATATTGCGCCTGTGGGCTCATCCGCCTTATTGCGAAAGTCTGGAAGGGCGTGAAAAGCTCTATACAGGTAGGAAGAGCCGTCTATTAATAGTAATTTTTTCATTAGAATGTTCCGGTAATGCTCATGATTACATCCACGTACATTATGTCAGACTTGCTCGATCGATAAATTCGGTAACATAGCTGTTTTTAATAATCTTTTTTGATACGGTTACACGATAAATCATGTCAGTTTTTACGAAGGTCAGCTTAGAAGAAGCAACTCGATGGGTGAAACAACACTACTCGATTGGTCGAGTAGTTAATTTGCGTGGAATCCCCTCTGGCATAGAAAACACTAATTTTTTCCTAGATACTGATCAGGGCGTATTCGTACTTACTTTATTTGAAAAGTTAACCGCATCCGAGCTCCCTTTCTACCTTAATTTGATGGCGCACCTGAGTAGTCATGGTGTTCCAGCCCCCACGCCTATTAAGAAGCTGGACGATCAATTTCTAGGGGAGCTTAATGGTAAGCCAGCAGCGATTGTCAGCTGTATCCCGGGCAAACCTACGGACAAGCCAACAGGTAACCAGGCGCATCTCGTAGGAGAGCAGCTTGCACATATGCACCTCGCCGGACAATCTTTTGAAGGAGAGCTAGAGAACTTAAGGGGGAAAGCTTGGTGGGTCAGCGCCTCTGATGAGATTTATAGTTTTCTAGACGAAGGTGACTCCGAGTTGCTTCGCAGCGAACTAGCCTATCAGGCAGACTTCGGAGCTCAGCTAACGCCTAGAGGCCCAATTCATGGCGATTTATTTCGAGATAACGTGTTATTTCATAATTCTCGAGTAGGTGGATTCATAGATTTTTATTTTGCGTGCGTAGACGCTTGGGTTTATGACGTGGCAATCACTGTGAATGACTGGTGTATTAATGCCGATGGAAGCATGGATGATGAAAGGTTGCATGCGCTAGTTAATGGTTATAGCAGCGTTCGACAACTGACTTCGGCTGAGGTCGAGGTATGGCCAACAATGTTACGAGCAGGCGCGTTAAGATTTTGGGTCTCGCGGCTTTATGATTTTCACCTGCCACGACCAGGTGAGTTAACGCATGCACATGACCCTGAATCTTTTAAGCGAATCTTACAAGGTCATCAGGCGCGCCCGAAAATTTTTAATTTTTGAATTGAGCTTGGCAGGTTATATGGTGGTTAATTTCGCGTACTCCAGAGCGAGCCACTTTAATCCACTTTGACGAAAGTTTACTTGTAGTCGTGCGTCACCACCTTGACCCTCTGCTTGCACAATGATGCCATCGCCAAATTTGGCGTGACGCACTTGCTGCCCTATGCGAAAGCCTCCCGTAGCGCCCTGGCTGCGCATGGCGGGAGAGAAGCTCTTTGATGGCGGCGCTTGTTGGTGATTCTTTGCATGATTAATTTTTTTTAATAGCTCTTCTGGGAGCTCGTCAATAAATCGTGACTCAATGTTATATCGCGTTTGCCCATGAAGCATCCGCATTTGAGAGTGAGATAAATAGAGACGACGCATTGCTCGTGTCATTGCAACGTACATAAGCCTTCTTTCTTCTTCTAGCCCGCCGTGCTCATTAATGCTATTTTCGTGGGGAAACAATCCTTCTTCTAAGCCGCTAATAAAAACGCTATGAAATTCAAGTCCTTTAGCGGCATGTACAGTCATGAGTTGAAGTGCATCTTCACCAGCACTTGCTTGATTGTCTCCTGCCTCGAGTGAGGCATGAGCCAGAAAGTCGATAAGAGGATCAATTTCAGCAGCACTTAAATCGTTATTGTCGGAGCCATCAATGGGTGGTTCTGTATAACGTGTTTCGGCTCGGTCTGCGCTAAACGCAGTAGCTGCATTCACAAGCTCATTAAGATTTTCAATCCGATCTTGCCCTTCACGGTCTTTTTGGTAGTGCTGAATAAGCCCACTGGTTTCGTTGACATGTTCAATTAAGTCTGGGAGCAGAAATCCTACGGTCTGAGTTTTAAGTTTTTCAATTAATGTGATGAAACTTGAGACCGCAGCAACAGCTCTGCCCGAAAGTGGTGCTGAACAGGCTGCTTGCCATAGCGAGGTCCCATTACGTTCGGCAATATCGCGTATTTGTTCGATGGTGCGGCTCCCAATGCCGCGTGTTGGAAAATTTATAACTCTAAGAAGTGCGCCGTCATCATTATCGTTGGTGATTAATCTAAGATAAGCAAGCGCATGCTTTATTTCTTGCCTCTCGAAGAAGCGCAACCCTCCGTATACCTTATATGCAAGTCCCGCACTGAATAATCCGTGTTCTAAAATTCTGGATTGGGCATTGGATCTATAGAGCAGCGCAATATTTTTGAGGTCGATTCCGGAGTTACGAAGCGACTGTATTTCTTCAATGATGAATGAGGCCTCTTCACCGTCCGTCATGGCGCGGAACACTCGGATAGGCTCGCCCTCACCTTGATCCGTCCAAAGATTTTTTCCAAGACGTTGACCATTATTTTTTATTAATGCATTGGCACTGTCCAGAATGTTTCCGTGGGAACGATAGTTTTGCTCGAGCTTAACAACCTTTTCAATCGAGAAATCTTTTTCAAAATTTATCATGTTTCCGGAGTGTGCGCCGCGGAACGCGTAGATAGATTGGTCGTCATCTCCTACGGCCATGACGCACGCGCCGCCGTTCGCTAAAAGTTTTAGCCATGCATATTGGAGCTTATTGGTATCTTGAAATTCATCTACAAGGATGTGCTTGAAGCGATTTTGATAATGCTTAATTAGTCGCTCGTTCTTGGTTAGTAGTTCGTACGATCGGAGTAAGAGTTCGGAAAAGTCTACAACGCCTTCGTGGGCGCAAGCTCGATCATATTCGCGGTATATCTCAATGAGCGTGCGACTAAATTCGTCTACGCTCTCTACTTTGTCTGGACGTGAGCCCTCTTCTTTATTGGAGTTGATGAAATATTGAACCTGTCTGAATGAATATCTGTTTTCGTCAATTGATAAACTTTTCATCACACGTTTTATGAGTGATCGCTGATCTGCAGAATCCAATATTTGGAATGTTTGAGGTAAGTTCGCTTCTCGGTGATGACTCCTAAGGAGGCGGTTACATAGCCCATGGAAAGTACCCACCCACATGCCGCGTGTGTTGATGGGTAACATTGAGGTGATGCGCAGCAACATCTCCTTTGCTGCTTTATTGGTGAAGGTAACAGCCAACAACTCAAAGGGGCTGATTTGGCCAGTTTGTATCAGCCATACGATCCGAGTAGTTAATACCCGCGTCTTACCAGAGCCAGCGCCTGCTAAAACTAAAACTGAGGAGCTCGAGTGAGTAGTGGCTTCAAGTTGCGGCTCGTTTAGCCCATTAAGTATTTCAGACATTCATTTATTTGTAATAATTTTTAGTATCATTTGTTGGTTCGTTCCTGACGACTATTTATGATTAACTTAGTGACTCTGGGCTTAAGAACGAGCTCTAAAGTTTGTTCAAAAGTTTGGCCAGGAACGACAAGGCAATCTTCCTTGCTTTGGAATGAACCACGAATTGACTGGATTATATCGTCAATCTCTTGCTGACTGGGATCATTAAATCTGACGACGATTAGACTCTCGCTCGGGCTGGGAATCCCGGCATTTGAAAATGGGTTGGATGTGTCGACAGTTGGCACTCTTTGGAAATTGATATGTGTTCGGGAATATTGTGGAACGATATGTTCAATGTAATCGGGCATTCGTCTCAGTATGGTTTGCGTAACATCTTCAATTGAATGTCCTCTATCTTTTTGATCACGGTGCAGCTTTTGAATCCATTCAAGGTTGATCGTTGGTGTGACACCTATTAATAAATCGACATGTTGTGCAATATTTACCACATCGGTGATGGCACCTCCATGCAACCCTTCGTAGATTAGCATGTCGGATTCAGGTTCAATGTCGGACCACTCTGTGAAAACGCCTGTTTTTTGACCATAGGCTTTAGCTGTATTCTCGTCATGTAAGTAGAGCCGCGCACGACCTATTCCCTCGCGGCCGTAATCGTTAAACAGCGTTTCTAATTCCTCAAGTAAGTTAGCTTCTGGGCCAAAATGACTGATTGTTCGTCCTGCTGTGCGCTCCCAGGCGTCGATTAGCTTTCGCATTTCTTCTCGCTCGTATCGATGGAAGCTGTCACCTTCCACAAAAACGGCTCGGAATTTCGCCTGGGCACAGATCGACTTGAAGGCTTGCTGAACGCTGGTAGTACCAGCACCAGACGCGCCTGTAACAGCAACAATTGGATGTGCTCGGGACATTATTTTTACAATTTAGTGTGAATTTACGAAAGACTGTGACTTATTTCACAGTACATAGTTGCCCAAAATACAAATTCGAGCCTCATTGCTGTAGACCTAAAGTTATAATTACATATTAGTTTACAACATTGGTAGATCATGGAAAGTCAATACCACCCCTCACGGCTAGAGGCTGAGACTCAAACTCGTTGGGTTGAGAGCGAATCGTTTAAGTCTTTAGAAGACAGCAGTAAGCCAAAATATTATTGCCTGTCTATGTTTCCTTATCCTTCGGGTAAGTTGCACATGGGGCATGTGCGCAACTACACGATCGGCGACGTATTGACTCGATATCATCGAATGAAGGGTTATAACGTCTTGCAGCCGATGGGGTGGGATGCATTTGGGTTGCCGGCGGAAAATGCGGCAATGGCAAATGGCGTGCCTCCATCTAAGTGGACGCGCGACAATATTGCTTACATGAAAAAACAGCTGCAGTCCCTGGGGTTGGCTATTGATTGGAGTCGAGAAATTGCCACTTGCGATCCCACTTACTATCGTTGGAACCAGTGGCTTTTTAATAAAATGCTTGAAAAAGGTCTCGTTTACCGAAAGACAGGAACCGTTAATTGGGATCCGGTCGATCAAACGGTGTTGGCCAATGAGCAGGTAATTGATGGTCGCGGCTGGAGGACGGGGGCCATTGTAGAGAAGCGCGAAATCCCGATGTATTACATGCGCATTACCGAGTACGCAGGCGAGTTACTCGAAGCGCTGGAGAGCTTGCGAGGGTGGCCGGATCGAGTCAAGACGATGCAGGCTAACTGGATCGGTTTGAGCGAAGGTGTCAACGCTGTCTCTTATACACATCTCCGAGCCCACGAGACAGGCAGAAATCTCGT
>CAJXOL010000053.1 GCA_913057675.1 uncultured Pseudomonadota bacterium
GAGATTTCTGCCTGTCTCGTGGGCTCGGAGATGTGTATAAGAGACAGGTGTACCGCCTCAAGCCTCTGGTTTGAGGTAAGGGTGAAAAGGTGAGGTAAGAGCTCACCGCAACCTTGGTAACAAGGTTGGCAGTGTAAACCCCACCCGGAGCAAGACCAAATAGGGGGACTTTGGCGTGGCTCGCGTCGTTCCCGGGTAGGTCGCTAGAATCAAGGGGTAACTTTTGATCCAGATGAATGATTGCCTCTCGACGTTTCGTCGAAAGACAGAACCCGGCTTACAGACTAACTTCCAAGTTTTTATCAAAATATCTTTCTCGGATGGCTTTCAAATATGCCTCTTATATCCTAAGTGCTCGTTTTTATTGCGTTACTTGCTTGACCCACTTTGCCCTTTGCCTTAGAGTGGGTAAATGTAGAAAAATGTGGGGAAAGTAGGGGTAACTTTACGCTATAGAGTTAAGGTGAGCTTATGTTTCAAGGGGTTGTGGGAATTAACCTGGATGTTAAGGGGCGTTTGGCTATTCCGACTAAGTATCGGGATGAATTGACGTCCGGCCATAAAAATAAGTTAGTGCTTACTTCTCACCCGCACCGTTGTTTACTTCTGTACCCTGCCGAAGCGTGGAATCCTATTCGGGCTCAAATCATGACTTTTTCAAGTTTTGACCCAAAATTAAGTCTTTGGAAGCGTTTGTTAGTTGGTTTTGCCGAGGACATGGAACTAGATAATGCGGGGAGAGTATTGATTTCTGCATCGCAACGTCAGTTTGCTGGATTAGAAAAGCGCGTGATGCTCGTTGGTCAGGGTAGTCACTTTGAATTATGGAGCGAGTCTTCTTGGGAGAAGCAGATTTCCCAATTTGATGATGGACCAATTAACCCTCCGCCTGGGATGGAAAATTTTGCGCTCTGAATCAAATGAAAATCGAGGCACGAGGCAAGAGTTAGGTAGTTCATCACATGTCCCGGTGTTACTGCTAGAGGCGATCGACTCGTTAAACATTAAACCCGAAGGAGTTTATGTGGACGGGACCTTTGGCAGAGGAGGGCATGCGAAAGAAATACTTAAAAAATTGAAGGGCAACGGCCTTTTGGTTGCGATCGATAAAGACCCGCAAGCCATTATTGTGGGAGAGAGGCTAGAGTCCAATCACATTAAAGTTCTTCAAGGTACATTCGCGGATATTAAAAATATCCTCGGCAAAATCGGGATTAATCAAGTAGACGGAATCTTATTGGATTTAGGGGTTTCATCTCCGCAATTGGACACCCCGCATCGAGGTTTCAGTTTTGCTCTCGAAGGCCCTCTAGATATGAGGATGGATACTAATTCCGGCATGACGGCAGAGGAGTGGGTCAATACGGCTACTGAGTCTGAAATTATACGTATCCTTAGAGTCTATGGTGAAGAGCGTTTTGCCCCAAGAATTGCAAAGTTTATTGTGGCCGCTAGAGCTATTGAGCAACTAACTACGACGCGTCAATTAGGGCGAGTTGTGGAGCGGGCGATACCTAAAAAATTTCAATCATCAAAAAATCCAGCAACAAAGACTTTTCAGGCCATTCGGATCCACCTCAATCAAGAGTTGGAAGATTTAGAGAGATTCTTGGATCAAGTGTCCTCTATTTTGTTGCATGGAGCTCGTCTCGTTATTATCAGCTTCCACTCATTAGAAGACCGGAAGGTGAAGCGCTTCTTCGCCAAAGAGTCGCACCACAATGTTCCCGACCGCATACCGATTAGAGAGGTTGACTTACCCAAGACGCTCTTAACGGTTATCGGCAAGAAAATTCGTCCATCGAGTGAGGAAGTTGATCGAAACCCGCGTTCACGCAGTGCCACGATGAGAGTGGCAGAGAGGTCCATTTCGTGAAGTTGGCTTTAATCCTTTTTGTGTTGCTAATTACGTCCGCAATTTCATTGGTGACAGCGAGGCACGACACACGAAAACTAGTAACTGAGCTTGAGGGTGAGCGAAACAAAGGACTGCAAATTCAACAGGAGCACGCGAGGCTAGTTACAGAAAAAAGCACTCTCTCAACCCCTTCTAGGATTGAGCAGCTGGCAATTAAAAAGCTCGGTATGGAGTACCCCAATTCGAAAGACACCATTTTACTTCCTCCCCCTCTAGTGCGTGGTAATCAATGACGTCTAAATCCCAGTCAGTATTAACTATCCGCCTGCCGGTGTGGAGGGCGCGTCTGCTGGTAACGCTGATGTTTTTAGGATTTATGGCGCTGGCCGGGCGGGCTCTTTATTGTCAGAGTGTCAATAAAGATTTTTTACAGGCCGAAGCAGAGAAGCGTTATTCAAGAACGACAACGCTGATTGCCACTCGAGGGTTAATTACCGATCGCAATGGAGAGGCATTGGCAATCAGCACCTCAGTCGAGACGGTCTCTGCTAACCCGTTACACCTGGAACTTGAAAAGATTTCTCCTCAGAAAATACTACAGCTATCAAAACTATTGAGTATGGACGTTAAGGTCATTCAGCGTAAATTGTCGCAAAAAAAACAGTACGTGCTCTTAAAAAGACAAATTGCGCCGAATATAGCTGAAAAAGTGATGTCACTGGAGATACCTGGCGTGTATTTAAAAACAGAATACAAAAGATATTATCCAAACCGTGAGGCAACAGCTCATTTAGTTGGATTCACAAGTAGTGATCATGTGGGGCAAGAGGGTTTGGAGTATTCCTATCAAAAGACTCTTGCAGGCAAACCGGGTAGTCGTCGAATCAAAAAAAACAATAGGAACCAAGTGATCGAGGAAGGCGCGACCATCCGTGTGGCTGAAAATGGTAGTAATTTAGAGCTCTCAATTGACCGAACGCTGCAGTATGTGGCGTTTTCGGAGGCGAAGAACGCAGTACTCGAGCATAAAGCTAAAGCTGCAAGCGTCGTTATTTTAGATGTGGTGACAGGGGAGATTTTAGCCGTCGCAAATTGGCCTAGTTTCAATCCCAATAATCGTTCAACCTTCAAAAATCATGCTCTTTTGCGTAATAGTGCCATTGTTGATCAATTCGAGCCGGGTTCAACCATGAAACCGTTTACTATTGCCGCGGCGCTCGAGGGGAAATTTGTAACACCCAATACGTTAATTGATATTGAGGATGGTCGGTTGCGTATAGGTCGTCGTACGATAACCGATGATCATCCTGAGGAAAGTCTGTTGACCGTATCGGATATTATCCAGAGATCGTCGAATGTCGGAACCGCAAAAATTGCAAAAAAAATGAAAGCTCAAGATTTATGGGAGATCTTGTCGCAATCTGGATTTGGCCAATCTCCAAAGCTTCGTTTTCCAGGCGTCGCCTCAGGGAGTTTGCGGTCACCAGAAAAGTGGAGAGATATTGATCAAGCGACCATCTCTTATGGGATGGGAGTATCTGGAAGTCTTCTTCAATTGGCCCGTGCCTACTCTATTTTTGCTCGGGATGGGGTGTTGATTCCAGTCACCTTTGAGAAGCGTATAAAGATGGCGGAGGGAACCCGAGTTATTTCTGCGCAAACTGCGCAAGCCGTGCTTAAAATGCTCGAGAGGGTGACTCATGAGAAGGGTACAGGGCTGAGCGCTGCGATTCCAGGTTACCGGGTGGCAGGTAAGACTGGTACCGCGAAAGTGGCTTCCGAGGGATCATACGCACACGGTAAATATCGCTCTTCATTCGTGGGCATTGCCCCAGTGTCTAATCCGCGCCTGATTGTAGCGGTGATGGTCGAGGAGCCAAGTCTCGGATCGTATTACGCGAGTGTAGTAGCCGCTCCGGTTTTTCAAAAGGTCATGGAAGAGGCTCTGAATACTTTAGATATTAAACCCGATGCCCTTGTGCCAGAGCAAGAAGCAAAAAGGGATGTATTGCAAGGGCCAGTATGAATATATCCTCTTTTGAGCGCTTTGTTCAATCCGGGTTATTCGAACTACCCAATAATCAATACGACGAATTTAGACAGCAGCTGAGTAGACTTGGTGTCGTGCCATTAGGGTTATCGAATGATAGTCGATCAACTCAAGTAGGAGATCTCTTCTTCGCGTACTCTGGTTTCAATCAAGACGGACGCATTCATATAGCTGAGGCCATTAGGCAAGGTTGTGTGGCAGTGGTTTGGGAGCGGGATGGCTGGACTTGGGATTCAACGCATAAAGTGCCTAATTTTTCCTGGATAGACGTCAGAGGTTTGATGGGGCAATTCGCGGCAAATTATTTTGGCGATCCATCAAATGACCTTAATGTTTTTGGTGTGACAGGTACAAATGGAAAAACTTCGTGCGTTAATTGGCTTGCTGAGGCGTTATTTGCTTTAGGGCGGGAGAGCGCATGTATAGGAACTCTTGGCACTAAAATTTTAAATAAAGGAGTTGAGCCGATTCATGGCCAAGTTAGGACGACGCCGGATGCTATTTCATTGCAACGTACTTTTCATGAGCTTCGCGTAATGGGTGCATCGTGTGTCGCCATAGAGGCCTCATCTCATGCCTTGTCGCAAAATAGACTTGATGGAACAAAAATTAATACCGCAATTTTCACCAACTTATCCCACGAGCACCTCGACTATCACGGTACTTTAGAAAATTATGCGAAGGCAAAGACACGGTTATTTATGTGCGGTAGTGTGCTGCATGCCGTTATTAATGTTGATGATGATTTTGGTATGCTCTTAGCAAACACCCTCCGACGGCATGGTAAGGATGTGATCACATATAGCTGCCTCAGTGCGAGTGCGAATATACATGCTACTAATCTAAAAATGAGTCTTCAGGGCTCATCTTTTCAAGTGGCAACTCCATGGGGCTCTAGAGTCATTGAGTCTTCAGTCATTGGTGATTTCAATATCAGTAATCTGCTGGCGGTTTTGGGTGGGCTGATATGCTCGGGTGAAAGTTTTGATAGCGCTTGTGAGGCTATCGGGGGGTTGAAGCATCCCGAAGGTCGATTGCAGCGGGTTGGGCGAGAATGTGATCGGTTCGTTTACGTTGACTACGCCCACACACCTGATGCGTTGCGACGAGTGCTTGGCACTCTGAGGTCATTGGCTCCACCCGATGCGCGTGTGATTACTGTTTTTGGTGCGGGTGGCGATAGAGATAAAGATAAGAGAGCTAGAATGGGTGACGCCGTTCTTGAGTTTTCTGACCTTGCCATAGTAACGACGGATAATCCTCGTGATGAGACGCCCGAAGAGATTTCTGACCAAATAATTTGTGGTAGAGAGAGCCAATTTATTGTTGAATTGAATCGCAGAACTGCCATTAATCGTGCAATTAATCTATCAAATGAGACAGATATTGTGCTTATTGCTGGAAAGGGGCACGAAATCTACCAAGAGGTTTGTGGCAATAAGATTCCCTTTAATGATTATCTTGTAGCTCAAGAGTGCTTGAAAGAATTGTGGCATGGGTCAAATAAGTCAGAGGACTCCTTGCGTGTTTAGCATCAGTGATTATGCTAGAGACACTAGAACCCGTTTCATAGGTGATCCATCAACTGCCGTATTGAGAGTCTCTACGGACAGTCGTGCTATTAAAAAAGGTGACTTGTATGTAGCACTGAAAGGCCCCAATTTTGATGGCCATGACTTCGTTCAAGAAGCGTTCAATCGAGGCGCTTCAGCCTGTATGGTGTCGCAAGGCGTCGATCAGCATAGATTGAGGGACTCAACAGCTTACTTGATCACTGATGACACCCTCGAAGGTTTATCGATGCTGTCTCGTTGGTGGAGAGGAAAGTTTAGCGCACACATAAAGTTCGTGGGTGTTACTGGCAGTAATGGGAAGACAACGGTCAAAGAAATGATCGCTAGCATTTTGCGGGTACAGGTTGGGCCAGATAAGGTTCTTGCAACTCAGGGAAATTTCAATAATGAAATCGGTGTGCCCCGCACTCTCCTGGGACTAAATAGCGGTCACGCATATGCCGTCGTTGAAATGGGAATGAACCAGTTAGGGGAATTAAAACGTTTGACTAATATGGTTCGTCCTGATGTGGCCGTCATTACCAATATTGGAACTGCCCATATCGGCGAGCTTGGTTCGCAGAATGCCATTGCGGAGGCTAAGTCAGAGGTCGTTGCAGGATTACCTGATGGTGGGGCGCTCATTGTTGAGGCGGATGGGAAATATGCTAGCTATTTGATGGAGCAATATCAACGTGGTCCCATTATTACTTTTGGTGAAGCGGCTAACGCATTTTTACACGGAAGTTTGTATCGCTCTGTTGGGTCGGCCGTTTTGCAAATCAAATATGACGGACGGGTCATTGATGTTAACTGGCATGTTCGAGGAAACCACAACGTTTTAAATGCACTTGCTGCAGCGTCTGTTGGGTTTGCTTTAGGAATTCCTGACTCTTCGATTAAAGCCGGACTTGAGTCTTTTGGTGGGGTTAAGGGTAGGCTCGAGACAATCTGGTTGAACTCAGGTGATATTCTCATCAATGATACCTATAACGCTAACTTTGATTCTGTTTGCCACGCATTGGAATATTTAACGACAGAGTCCGGGAAAAAAATTGTCGTATTAGGGGATATGGGTGAGCTCGGAGAGTTCGGTGCTGCGATGCATGACAGAGTTGGGGCATTTGCGAAAACCCTGGGTGTCGATGTTCTTCTTGGTCTCGGTGAACTCTCAAAAAAAGCTGTTATAAGTTTTGGTGCAGGCGGTATTCATCATGAATCTCGAGACGCTTTATTGGTTCAGTTAAAGTCTGAGTTGGATGGCGGGTCCTGTGTTTTGGTTAAAGGTTCTCGATTCATGAAAATGGAATATTTTTGTGACGCATTAGTCCTCGATTAGATGAATCATTAAAGGAAATTAAGTGTTTTTATTTTTAGCCCAATATCTAGAGCAGCACTCTAGTATCTTCAACGTTTTTTCTTACATAACTTTACGGTCGGTTATGGCCGCACTAACAGCGCTAATGATCTCATTCATTGTAGGCCCACGAATGATCAAAAAATTGACGGATTATAAGATTGGCCAGACGATTAGAAGCGACGGCCCTAAAACTCACGAAGTTAAAACGGGGACGCCGACCATGGGAGGAGCCCTTATATTGACTTCCATAGCTATTACGACGCTCCTGTGGGCGGACTTGACTAATCGATGGATATGGGTAGTTTTAGCAGTGACAGTTTCTTTTGGCATCATTGGTTTGGTTGATGATTACCGAAAGGTTGTACTGCGAAGTCCCTATGGTCTTTCCGCATTGGAGAAGTTTTCCTGCCAGTCTGTAGTAGCTGTGCTTGCTTCTTTGTATTTGGCGAATGCTACAGAGTTTGGTATGCATACAGATTTAATATTGCCTTTTCTAAAAGATGTTGCGATACCGCTAGGTGTATCGGGATTTGTTGTCCTGAGTTTCTTAGTCATTGTAGGCACCAGCAATGCTGTGAATTTGACAGACGGCCTTGACGGCCTTGCGATCATGCCTGCTGTCATGATCGCAAGTGCCCTCGCAATTTTTGCTTACGTGGCTGGTCATGCTGAGTTCTCGCGCTATCTTGGTTTTCCGTATATTCCCGGGGCGGGAGAGTTGGCAATTTTTTGCGCCGCTCTTGCTGGTGCAGGCTTAGCATTTCTTTGGTTTAACGCCTACCCTGCAGAGGTATTCATGGGGGATGTTGGGGCCTTAGCGATTGGTGCTGCTCTTGGGGTAGTGGCAGTGGTTGTCAGGCAAGAGATTGTTTTATTCATTATGGGTGGAGTGTTCGTTGTTGAAACTCTGTCGGTGGTGATTCAGGTGGCATCTTTTAAGATAACAGGCCGGAGAGTTTTTCGCATGGCGCCGCTGCATCATCATTTTGAGCTAAAAGGCTGGAAGGAAAATCAAGTCGTTGTTCGTTTCTGGATTATTACGATGATGTTGGTGTTGATTGGACTTTCAACATTGAAATTGAGGTAAGAGTTGTTGGATATTTGAGCATATGATGAGTCGTCAAGTTGATCAATCAGGCAATGACGTGTTTTCCTTTTTTGAGGGAAAAGTTGTTCTTGTTCTAGGGGCTGGTGCTACAGGTGTGTCGATCGTGCGTTGGTTGACCTTGAGCGGAGCGACAGTTGTACTTGCAGACTCTCGAGAAACCTTTCCAGGTTTTGGCCCGTTGCAAAGAGAATTTCCAGAAATTACTGTTCGACTCGGGCCGTTTTCTGACAAGCTTTTCACGGGTGCCGATTTGGTTGTTTCCAGTCCTGGAGTCCCGTTGGCAGCGCTCCCTTTAGAGAAACTTAAAAATCAAGACATACCAATAGTTGGAGATATTGAAATTTTTCTACGGGAGAATATAAATAGATTTGGAGCCAAAGTGATCGCGATTACAGGAACCAACGGAAAAAGTACTGTAACCCGCATGGTCGAAAAAATTCTTCAATCGTGCGGTCTTGATGCGATTGCGGTTGGAAACATTGGCGTTCCAGTCCTTGATGTTTTGACCCAAATATCGAAAGAGGATAGGGCGCTTCCTGACGTTTTTGTAATTGAGATGTCCAGTTTTCAGATTGATACGACTTATTCGTTCGATTTCGACGCTGTGACTGTGCTTAATATCTCTGAGGATCATCTGGATCGATATCCGAGCTTTGACGCCTATGTAGCGTCAAAATGTCGCATATATTCAGGTCGTGGAGTGCGCGTAGTCAATCGAGATGATCCTATGGTGTATGGCGCAATCCCGATGTTGGATTCCGTTGTGTCCTTCGGCTTAAGTCGTCCCACTGGTCATGGAGAGTGGGGAGTTGATGAGGTTGATGGTGATTTATGGTTGATGTGTGGCAAAGAAAAGGTTTGCAGATCTGCTGAGCTAAAAGTCTCTGGATCTCATAATGTTAGTAATGCGCTGGCTGCGCTGGCTTTGTCGAGTGCAGTTTTGGTTAGAAGTGAGGGGCTGGCGAGCGGATTACTCTCGTATGAAGGATTAGATCACCGTATGCAGTGGGTTGCTGGTGTGGAAGGAGTGCATTTTTATAATGATTCAAAGGCCACGAACGTAGGTGCGACCTTGGCTGCGATTTCTGGTTTATCTACACCTTGTGTCCTGATCCTTGGGGGAGAGTCAAAACAACAAAATTTTGCCCTATTGATTGAGGCTATCCGTGAAAAAATAAGAGCGGTGGTTTTAATAGGTAAAGATGCGCCGTTGATTAGGCATGCGTTGCGGGATGCTGGTGTGCAGATATGCGATGCTCCAAGCATGATCGATGCAGTTCGTCTCTCGGCTGAAATGGCCGAATACGGAGATATTATTTTGCTATCCCCAGGCTGTGCGAGTTTTGATATGTTTGAAAGTTATGAGCACCGCGGTGACATGTTTGTGGATGCAGTCAGGAGTTTGAGTTAATGTTATCTGACTCTGTGAATTGGTCAAAAAAAGCTCAAAAGAGTGTGTCTTATAATTTTGATTTGGTATTGTTTTGGTTAACGCTAGGACTCCTTGGTCTAGGGGTTGTGATGGTGTATTCCTCATCTATAGCCATTGCTGATAATTCTGTTTTGGTTGGTGGAAGCCCATATCGATTTCTTATTCGACATCTATTTTCATTGTCTATTGGACTGATGTTGACCCTTTTGGCGATACAAATTCCCTTGAGATATTGGGAGGCAATAGCGCCAGTCTTATTTGTGATTGGCCTTGTCATGCTCGTTGCAGTACTCATTCCTTGGATAGGTCATGAGGCAAACGGTAGTCGTCGTTGGTTTAGATTTGCGGGCTTCAGTTTTCAGCCTTCTGAATTGATGAAATTTGCTGCTGTTATTTATGCGGCAAATTATACGATTAGGAAGGGCGTACATATGTCTAGTTTTAAGCGTGGCTTTTTACCATTGTTCAGCGTGATGGTTTTAACAGGAACGCTTCTGCTACGTGAGCCGGATTTTGGTGCGTTTGTGGTGATCACTGCGATTGCGATGGGTGTGCTTTTTCTCGGTGGAATGAACTGGAAGTTGTTTGCAGTTTTGACGTTGCTCCTTTTCGTGGCATTCGTTGGCTTGATTAATATGGCGGAATATCGTCAGGCGCGTCTTTTTGGATTTCTAAATCCCTTCGGAGATCCTTTAAACACGGGTTATCAGCTCACTCATTCACTTATGGCGTTTGGGCTTGGGGGACTATTCGGCGTAGGTCTTGGAGACAGTATTCAGAAATTGCATTACTTGCCTGAGCCCCATACGGATTTTATTCTCGCGGTAATCGGTGAGGAGATGGGTTTTGTCGGCGTGGCAGTAACGGTGGCAGCTTTTGGATGGTTAACCTTAAGAATGATTATGATCGGCAATCAGGCTGCTCGTTTAGAGCGATATTTTGCCGCGTTGGTGGCGCAAGGTGTTGCTATTTGGATCGGTGTTCAGGCGCTGATTAACATGGGGGTGAATGTTGGCGCGCTTCCCACGAAAGGCCTCACTCTACCGCTGCTATCGTTCGGGGGTAGTGGTCTGATAATGAACTGCTTAGCGATCGGAGTTATCTTTAGGATCGACTATGAAAATCGCTCCCTCATGAAGGGGATAAACCTTTGAGTAAACGGATTCTAATAATGGCGGGGGGTACCGGTGGACATGTGTTCCCGGCTCTCGCCGTAGCCGATTATCTCGAGAAAAGAAATTGGGACGTTTTTTGGCTTGGTGGGACGAGGGGTTTGGAACAGCAATTGGTTAAGCTGGCTCCTCCGCGAACATTATTTATTAAGTTTTCTGGTGTTAGAAGGAATGGTATCTTGGGTTGGTTGCTCTTACCCATAAACTTGTTGTTTGCTTGTTTAGAGGTTATGCAGTTTTTTAAAAAAATTAAACCGGACGTGGTCGTTGGATTTGGCGGTTATGTCAGTGTTCCTGGTGGTGTTGCCGCTCTGCTTAACCGTTGCCCAATGGTTATCCATGAGCAGAATGCGATTCCCGGACTGGCGAATCGACTGCTGGCTAAATTCAGCACAAAAGTGTTGTTGGGTTTTCCCGGCTCAATTGGTAGGGGTGTATATGTTGGTAACCCGCTGAGACTGGAATTTGAAAACATCCGCCCCCCAGAGATTCGATATGCTGAGCGAGAGGGACGCTTGAAGATCCTTGTTGTTGGAGGTAGTTTGGGCGCTAAAGCGTTTAATGAGCTTCTGCCTGTTTCGATTTCTAAGATTCGCAAAGACGATCGACCGCACGTTGTTCATCAGGCGGGACGAAATAAGCTGGCTGAACTACAAAATCTATACGACAAATTGGGAGTCGAGGCTACCTTGTCCGAGTTCATAGAAGATATTCCTTTAGCTTATTCACAAGCGGATTTAGTCATTTCTCGAGCTGGAGCGTTATCGGTTTCTGAAATAGCGGCTGTTGGGGTTGCCAGTATACTTGTGCCTTACCCGTTTGCGGTTGATGACCATCAAACAAAGAATAGTGAGTTTTTGGAAAAATTGGGGGCTGCGATTATCATTAATGAGGCTAAAATTTCTGCAGATTTGTTGGTCGGATACTTAAAGAATTTCAGTCGACGGGAGCTCATGATGATGGGCGTAAAGGCCAGGTTGGGTCGTAAGCAGGGGGCATCAATTGCTGTCGGACAACACATTGAGGACCTAACTCCATGAAATACAAAGTCAAGTCCATACACTTTGTAGGTATTGGTGGTGTTGGTATGAGCGGCATTGCCGAGGTTCTATCTAATCTTGGTTATGAGGTATCTGGATCTGACTTACGAGAATCCCCCGCTGTTATACGATTAAGGAGCTTGGGCATTGATATCGTAATTGGCCACAATGTTGAGAATGTGGCCAATGTGGATGTTTTGGTCACATCTTCTGCGATTGATCCTGAAAATCCTGAGATTATTGAGGCAAAGCGTAAAGGAATCCCAGTCGTTCCAAGAGCGATGATGTTATCAGAATTGATGCGGTTCAAACAAGGCATAGCCATTGCAGGCACTCATGGTAAGACTACGACTACAAGCTTGGTAGCAAGTATTTTGGCAGAGTCAGGTATGGACCCAACTTATGTTATTGGTGGTCGACTTGCGTCTGCAGGAACTAATGCGCGCTTAGGGGAGGGAGATTTTATTGTTGTCGAGGCTGATGAGTCTGATGCGTCTTTTTTGCTGTTACAGCCAGTAATCTGTGTTGTGACAAACATTGATCGGGATCACCTCGAGGCTTACGGTCATGATTACGAGCGTCTCAAACACGCGTTCTCGAACTTTATTTCTCGTATTCCGTTTTACGGGACTGCTGTGTTGTGTGTAGATGACGCTGGCGTTAAAGAGGTCTTGCCCAGTCTATCTAGGCATGTCATCACCTACGGTTTTGATGAAGAGGCGCAAATCAGGGCTAGCGTTCCTAAGCGGATAGACGAAAAAATGTGTTTTAAGGTCGATCGAAATTTCGGACCTAAACCTTACCCTCCATTGGAAATTCGTTTGAACTGTTTGGGAAAGCATAATGTGCTGAACAGCCTCGCTGCAATTGCTCTGGCGACAGAGTTGGGTATTAGCGATGAGGTTATTTGTCGCGCGCTTGAGTCATTCCAAGGTGTCGGACGTAGGTTGGAGGCCTTTGGTAGTGTCACAATCGGTAAGAATACTGTGACGCTATACGATGATTATGGTCATCATCCGAGCGAGGTCGAGCCTACGTTGGCAGCAATCCGGGAGGCTTACCCGAATAGGCGATTGGTGCTTGTGTTCCAGCCACACAGATATACTCGCACTAGGGACTGCTTTGACGACTTTGTGAGAGTGTTGAGTAAGGTTGACGTGCTGATTATTACCGATATCTATTCTGCCGGTGAGCTTCCTATCGTTGGGGTAGATAGCTCTGGAATTGCCAGATCGATCAGAATGATTTCCGAATTGAATCCTGTGTGTGTTCGGGGAGTTGAAGATGCTGGCCTGATGCTCATAGAGTTAGTTGAGGATGGTGATCTTGTTATCACAATGGGTGCGGGCACGATTGGGTCGCTTTCTGCAAGCTTACTGGCTGGTAGCAAAGATCTAAATTGTGTTCAAAAAAGGGAGACCTAAAGGCTAGAGATGAATCCTCAGGCGACATTACTAGAGAACGTACCAATGAGTCGACAGACCGCCTGGAGAGCTGGGGGAGCGGCAAGGTTTGGTTATGCGCCTTCGTCTGAAGAGGATCTTTCGTTATTCCTTGCGCGCCGTACTTTTTCTGATTTGCCTATCGTGTTTGTTGGGCTTGGAAGTAATCTGCTTGTTCGTGATGGGGGGCTTGCGGCACTTGTCGTATTTACTCATCGAGGGCTTTCTCAGTTATCAATTTTAGGTCATGGGGTAGATGCTTTGTTCTACGCCAGTTCAGGAGTTGCTTTACCCAAGTTGGCTCGCTTTTCAGCGAATATGGGTTATGAAGGTGCAGAGTTTATGGCGGGGATCCCGGGCTCGGTTGGTGGGGCATTGGCAATGAATGCAGGTTGTTATGGCTCTGAGGTTTGGGATTGTGTCCAACGCGTAAGGACGATCACGACGAATGGAGAGATTAAAGAAAGACTGGTCTCTGATTATTTGGTTGGCTATCGAAAGGTCAGCCCAAAGCATCAGGAAAAAGAGTTTTTTATTGGTGCGTGGTTCGGTTTTGTCGCAGGTGATGGTCAAAAGTCGAGAGCTAGGATCACCGAACTTTTGAAACGACGGGTTCGTGAGCAACCATTGAGTAAACCAAATTCAGGTTCCGTATTTCGGAATCCTGATGGAGATTTTGCGGCCAGACTTATTGAAAATAATGGATTAAAAGGTCGCTCTAACGGTGCTGCTGTAGTATCCGATAAGCATGCTAATTTCATTATCAATAATGGTGATGCGACTGCGAAAAACATTGAAGATTTGATCACTGAGGTTCAATCTGAAGTGGAGTGTAAATCAGGTATTCGATTGAAAAGAGAGGTTCATATTGTGGGTGACCATTGTTGACTAACGTTCATGAGATGGGGTTGGTGGGAGTTCTCTACGGTGGTAACTCTTCGGAGCGAGAAGTTTCTCTTGAGTCGGGAGCCGCTGTTTACCGAGCGTTAATCAATTTGGGCGCCCACGCGGAGCTGATTGATCCGGGTCAGGATGGCGCCATAGATATGCTGACCTCGAATGTAGATCGAGCAATGATTATGATGCATGGGCGAGGTGGTGAGGATGGAACCATTCAGGGGTTACTCAAAACCTTGGGTGTCCCATACTCTGGCAGTCGCGTTTCAGCGTGTGCACTCGCGATGGATAAGTGGCGATCTAAATTAATATTTCAGGGTTGTGGAGTTCCCACGCCAAAATTCTCAGTAGTTCAGACAGTTGAAGAGCTATTGACGGCAATCGATAATCTGGGGTTGCCATTAATCGTAAAGCCGTCTAGAGAGGGATCTACGATCGGCATCACTAAAGTATCGCGAAGGCAAGATGCTAAAGTAGCATTTGACCTAGCTAGAAGGTTCGATGTAACGGTAATTGCCGAACAATTTATAAAAGGTGATGAGTTAACAGTGGCGGTGCTAAATGGCGAGCCTTTGCCTGTGGTTCGTATCGTAGCTCCCAACAACAATTATGATTATCAAGCTAAATATCACTCGGAGGAGACGAGGTATTTTTGTCCTTCTGGGCTTGACTCCAGTGTTGACCGAAATATACAAGATGTTGCGATGAAAGCTTTTGAGGCGCTTGGTTGCTCGGGTTGGGGAAGAGTTGATGTGATGCTGGATCAGGCTGCGGGAGCTTGGGTTTTAGAGGTTAATACG
The DNA here is from genome assembly GCA_913057675.1 of uncultured Pseudomonadota bacterium. GTDB lineage: Bacteria > Pseudomonadota > Gammaproteobacteria > Burkholderiales > Eutrophovitaceae > Eutrophovita. The sequence goes on from CAJXOL010000053.1 coordinate 14,713, forward strand.
GTTCCTGGGATGACTGGACATAGTTTGGTGCCGATGGCTGCCCTAGAGGGTGGTCTCACCTTTGAGCAATTAGTTCTTGAAATCTTGAGGAGCTGTGATGTGGCATAAACATGGAGCATTGAACAAGATTAGCTTTGGGATATTGTTTTTTTCGTGCCTGTATCTTTGCCAAGCTGTTTTCAAGGTAGGTGTTAATCTAGAATTTTTTAAAATAAATCGTATCAACTTTGTTGGGGAGATCAATCATGTGTCACTCGATCAGTTTGAATCAATCGTTATAAAACGCTTTAAGGGTGGTTTTTTTAATTTAAATTTAAGTGAGGCGAAAGACTCTCTTGAACGCTTACCTTGGGTTAATGCTGTTCAAATAAAGAGAATTTGGCCTAATGCTATCGAAGTTTTTGTCACAGAGAGAAATGCAATAGCGCGTTGGAAAGACGGTGGACTGTTAGATCTGTCTCTTATACACATCTCCGAGCCCACGAGACAGGCAGAAATCTC
>CAJXOL010000054.1 GCA_913057675.1 uncultured Pseudomonadota bacterium
ATCTACACACTGCATATCGTCGGCAGCGTCAGATGTGTATAAGAGACAGCCGACATGCATCCGGGTAATATTTTGGTGCAGCTGGATGGGCGTTATGTGGCTCTTGATTTTGGAATTATGGGAACACTCACCGAAATCGATAAAAATTATTTAGCTCAAAATTTCTTGGCATTTTTTAGGCGCGACTACCGTGGCGTAGCAGAGGCGCACGTTGATGCCGGTTGGGTCCCTAAAGATACCCGTATAGATGACTTTGAGGCAACGATTCGGTCGATTTGTGAACCTATATTCGATAAGCCTCTGAAAGATATTTCCTTTGGCCGTTTACTTTTAAACCTTTTTCAAGCGGCGAGACGTTTTAACGTAGAAATTCAACCGCAGCTCGTCATGCTGCAAAAAACGTTGCTGAACGTTGAGGGGCTTGGTCGTGAGTTAGACCCAAATTTAGACCTTTGGAAGACTGCGAAGCCTTACCTTGAAAGCTGGATGAAAGAGCAGATAGGGCTCAAAGGATTGATCAAACAGATTAAAAAAGAGGCGCCCTCGTGGGCTGCGATACTTCCACGATTGCCGCGACTGATTGATGCTTATTTGTCAGACGACACAGAGGCGGGTCGGGAAGAGCATCAAGAGGAAATTAAAGACCTCAGTCGCAAAGTTAGAGTCCTCGGATTGACGACCGCAGGGCTTGCCTTGTGCCTCATGGCCTTGGCGTTGTCACAACTCTAAGTTATCCCCGCTGTAGATTTTTCACCACAGTTGAAAATTGTAATCAAACTGTAATAACCGAGTTTTAGTATTCGAGCTATCGGAAACGGAGTTGTATGAGAGCCGTTTTTGTAAGTTCGAGCTCGCTCGGTTATGTGCGAAAGATTTCTATTATCCATTAGGAGATTGTGAATGTTCACAAAAAGTAACAAAGCAGTTATAGCTGCGGCAGTTGCGGGCGCATTATTCGCGCTGACTGGCAGTGTTGCTGCGAATGATACATTGATTGATAAACTCTATGATAAGGGCGTAATCAATGACGCTGAGTATAAAGAGATCAAAGCGGATAAAGGTGACCCCAATTCACTTAAAGGTAAATACAAAGGTGGATTCAAGTGGGAAACTTTAGACGGTAAAAATAAATTCCAGTTTGCAGGTCGAATTCAATCTGATTTCTATGACTATAACCATGATCTAGAAGAAGATACTTTCGCGATCCGACGAGTTTATCTTGGGGTAAAGGCGACGATTGACGAGATTTGGGGTTTGGAAGCAACTTTTAATCCAGATTCAAACGAACTTGAATATGGCTATTTAGATTTCAAACCAAGCAAGAAATTTATCGCACGTTTCGGTGCTCAAAAGTTCTATTCGGGGTTTGAGGAAGGTACCAGCTCACGATTTACTGATTTCTTAGAGCGTTCCGTAGCGGATGGCCTCCAGCCGGGCAAACAGATTGGTATACAACTCTTTGGTGAGCCTATTAAGAAAACGTTCTTCTATTCAATCGGCTACTACAACGGCGAAGGTAAGAACGCCGATGAAAGTGGCAATGATGCTGACGGTAAGGACTCAATGTTCGCTGCTGCGTATAACGCGGCGAATCTGATGGGTGGCGGTAAGGATACAATCGCTCATGTCGGCTACTCTGCGTCACAAGGCACGAGGAATCGTCCAGGCGACAATATAATCTTTAGTCTAGATGGTGAGGCGAGAGGTGACACGTTCGGTACGTGGTCGTTGGCTGCTGGTCCGAACGACTTTTCGCGCGACCACACTAATCTGAGTTACGTTGCGGCAAAGGGCCCGTTTAAATTTCAGGGCGAACTTACGAAAGTGAGTGTCGAAACACCAGTGCAAAATGATGAGGTTGAAGCAAACTATATGGTTTTCACGTACATGTTAACTGGTGAGCATTACGTTAAATCATACAGCCTAAAAGGTATGAAGGGTGTTAAGCCTAACGCACCTTATTCTAAGGCTGGCGGCACCGGTGCATGGGAAATCGGGATTCGTAAGTCAGAGTGGGATGCCCAAGCTGTAGCGGACGCCAACTACTCAGGTGCTGATTTGGTGAAAACGACGACAGTTGGCGTGAAGTGGATCCCGAACGAAAAAGTTCGATTCATGTTGAATCTCGTTGATACTAAGTACAACACACCGATTGTCGCTACCGCGGGTAACGAGGAAGCCGTTATGTTTAGATCTCAAATTGATTTCTAAAGTAAGTCATTAATAGTTTCACTCCATCTCTATGGTTAAAAAGCCAGCCATTTAGGCTGGCTTTTTTTTGACCATCACTAAAACGATTTGACGATCCGATACCTACTGTTTTTATGATGAGAAGTACTGGCGCGTTAATGCTTCCGTGAGGCGAATCAGTTGATCATTAGGAAGATGCTGTATGCCTGCCGCTGCGTGGCGGCCACCCCCCGTCTCGAATTTAAGTGCGACTTGTTGCGCATTGGTGGGGTTACTTTTGGGTGCGCGGATACTTACTGTATATCCATTTTCCTTTTCAACAAGTAAGGCGTGGGCCCGTTTGGGAAAGTTATTCGCCAACTCGTTTGCGTAGATGCCATTAATTCTTCGACCCCATTTTTCATTGGGAAGAACAGCGATGGCCACATCATCGTTGACGATTTGCGTCAATATCTTACGCGCGCGACCTAAGTCCTCCGCATAATAACTTTTGAGCACTTGGAGCACCTCGGTTTCGGCGACCATACTAAGGGGCTCATCGAATTGTCGCATTAAATAGCAGAGCTCCTCAGGATGATAATGCAGGTCTTCGATAGACTCGCCATAACTGTTGTAGTTGATGCAATTACCCAGCTCCTTAAGTACTGCAATCGATTTTCTCGAGAGGGTGCCAGACGCCGCGAGTTCTTGAGCACTTTGATCTAAGTTGTCTCCAAAGGCAGCAGCGATGGCCCAGTTTTGAAATTGACCATTTAGGTGAGCGTTAATGATGAGGCTGCTGCAGACGTTGGGATCGGTGTCAATATGAGCGGTCAGATTCGTGTGCTTTGGGATCTCGCCAGGATGATGATGATCAAACCATTCAACCTTGCAGCCAGAAGCAAGAGCCTTATTCAGAGCATCTAGATTGGTGTGCAGAGAAATATCAACGACCGTGACCTGGCTAACGCCAGAAAGCGACGCTTGCATTAAAAGCGCATTGTCCCGTTTTACACCAGTAACGACTGCGGATTGCTTGGGCTGAGCCAGCCTAAGCTGCGTGATGCCACAGAGCCCATCCGCATCGCCATTAAAAACATCTACCTCAGTCATGGACCGCTGATATATATTTTACAAGTATCACGTATTGTCTCCGATATAATCTATAAACAACCAGTATCAACTATTTTATCGCTTATGAGCTTTTATCAGCACCACGTATTTTTTTGTTGTAATCAACGCACAGATGGCCGAACCTCTTGCAATGACCGCGGTTCTCAGAATTTGAGGGATTACGCTAAGGTAAAGATTAAAGCACTCGGCATGTCAGGGCCTGACCGTGTACGCATTAATCAGGCCGGTTGCTTAGATCGATGTGATGAAGGTCCGGTTATGGTGATTTACCCGGAAGAGATTTGGTATACCTTTATTGATGAGAGTGACATTGACGAAATTATCGATGAACACTTGGTAGGCGGGCGCATTGTGGAGCGATTGCAAATTTGAACCGTAGAAATGAAAATTGTTTGTTGATTGAGGGTTCTTCTGGAAATCTGGAAGTCGCCGTCAATGAGCCACGTGCTCCGAGTGTAGGCTGTGCTTTGATCGCGCATCCGCACCCCTTATACGGTGGGACCTTTGAGAACAAAGTCGTGCAGACGCTTGCAAAAGCATTTTGTGCGTTAGGCCTAACTGCTGTACGTTTTAACTTTAGAGGTGTTGGCAATAGCGATGGCGTCTACGGTGGAGGTGCAGGCGAAATTGAGGATTTCGAAACGGTATTGAGCTACGCCAAGCAAAGATTTCAACCAAACCATTTAATTTTTGCAGGATTTTCTTTCGGCACCTATGTGGTTGCTCGTGTAGCACAAGATAAAAGCCCCCATCAGGTTGTGTTGATTGCGCCAGCGGTGGGCAAATTTGAAGTTGAGTCTGTTCCTGAGGACTCCTTGGTCTTACACGGGGAAGAGGACGATGTGGTGCTGCTGTCTGACGTACTGAATTGGGCTCGGCCGCAGCACATCCCAGTTACAGTGTTCCCGGGCGCGGGGCACTTTTTTCATGGAGATTTAATACGACTTCAAAATGTAGTCATCAACCATTGTCGGCAGAAGCTGTCGTCTTAGCAGAATAGAAAAAAGGATTTTACTCTTATGGGCATAGTGAAAGCAGCGCATATAATTTTCATGGTGACATGGTTCGCTGGTTTATTTTATTTGCCGCGGTTGTTTGTATATCATGCGATGTCCTCTGACAAAACTAGTGATGATCGTTTCAAAATTATGGAACGAAAATTATTTTATGGGATCATGATGCCTGGCGCTTTACTGACCATCATTACCGGGTTTTGGTTGGTCATTGGTGGGTGGGGCTTTGAGAGTTTTTGGATACAAGCCAAACTCAGCTTGGTAGGTGTGCTTGTCATTTATCATATCTGGTGTGGTGTATTGCTGAAAAAATTTAAGAATAATCAGAATCAACGCTCACACATCTGGTTCCGTTGGTTCAATGAGTTTCCGGTATTGATATTGGTGGTGATTGTTTTCTTGGTGGTTTTGAAACCGTGACGTTGGTCATCAAATGATGGTAAAAAAACATACCATCAGTGATAACTTGTTGCGTGTTAATGCTCAAATAAGCATGGCGTTAAGCCGCGCGGGACGAGAGCCTGAATCGACGCGCTTGATTGCCGTGAGCAAAACATTTTCTGCTGATGTGATCCGAGAAGCCTACCAGTCGGGACAGTTACGCTTTGGAGAGAACTATGTGCAAGAAGCAATTAATAAGATCTTGTTATTAAGTGACTTGCCGCTTGAGTGGCATTTTATTGGGCCGATTCAAAGTAATAAAACACGACAAATCGCACTCAAGTTTGATTGGGTCCATTCTGTTGATCGATTAAAGATAGCCCAAAGACTCTCGGAGATAAGGTCTCAGGTCGGTCGCCCGCTAAACGTTTGTTTGCAAGTCAACGTTACAGGAGAAGAGACCAAGCAGGGGTGTCATGTCTCAGATGTCCTTGACCTTGCGCGAGCGGTGCGACAATTGCCTTTCTTGGATCTGCGAGGGCTGATGACCATTCCAGAGGTCAGCGCAGAGAATGGGCCAGCCTCAGACACATTTCGACGGTTAGCCGAATTGAAGGGTTCCTTAAATCAAGATGGTTTTGAATTAGATGTGTTGTCAATGGGCATGTCTGATGATTTAGAAATTGGCATACAGCAAGGAGCAACATTTGTGCGGGTTGGTCGAGGAATTTTTGGTGCTCGTTGAGTGATATTAGAATTGAAACATATAGGATGGCGATTAAGGTTGAATACTGAGGTAACAATAATATGAAAGTTGTTTTTATCGGGGGCGGAAACATGGCGACCGCACTTATCAGCGGGCTCCTAAAAAAGGGTTCGTCTCCGAGCGATCTTCTGGTTGTAGATGTCGCGGAAGAGGCCAGAGCGAAATTTGAGGCCATGCAGATTAGTACGGCGCCGAATTTTATTGATTCTGATTTTAATCCAGATGTTGTTGTATTGGCTGTGAAGCCTCAAAACTTAAAAGAAGTGGTGCGGTCGTGTGCGTCAAGTCTCAAGACAAGTCTTATTATCAGTATTGCTGCCGGTATCCCCATCGTATCAATCAAACAGTGGCTGAGTGGTTATAGCCGGATCATTCGTGTTATGCCGAATACGCCTGCTTTAATCCAAGCGGGCGTGTCAGGTATGTACGGAGATGACATGACCATAGGTGATCGCGAATTGGCGGAAAATGTTATGAGCTGTGTCGGGCAACACATATGGTGTGAGACGGAATCGTTAATTGATGTGGTCACGGCTATCTCTGGGAGTGGGCCTGCCTATGTATTTTATTTTATTGAAGCGCTAGAGGCCGTCGGCGTAGAGTTGGGACTTGACCGTGCTGCTGCTGGGTTACTCGCTGTTGAGACGTTTTTGGGCGCCGCAAGCCTCGCTGCTCGGTCGGAAGAATCTATATCAGTATTGCGTGAGCGCGTGACCTCAAAAGGAGGAACGACGGCGGCGGCGTTGGCCTCTTTTGATGAAGACAAACTAAAGGATATGATTGCTCGAGGCGTTCGGTGTGCCAGAGATCGCTCGGAGGAGTTAGCTAACGATTTTGGAGAGGGTGATCAATGATTGAGGCAGGATTTTTCTTGTTTAAAACAGTTCTAGGTATATTTTCGCTCGCATTTTTACTTCGATTCTATCTGCAGATTGTGCGTGCGACGCCAGGCAATCCTCTTAGTATTTTTGTCTGTGCAATTACAGATTTTGCTGTGATACCTACTAGGCGTTATGTCCCAGGTTGGCGAGGGTATGATTTGTCGACTTTCTTGTTGGCGCTACTCACCGAGATGCTGTTGCTGAGTTTGATTTTGATTTTAAGTGGCATCGACTTTAAAACATCGTCGCTCATGACGGCATTGGCAATATTTTGTTTATCATCAGTTAGTCTTGCCAAAATGTTCGTCTATATTATTATTATGGTCACGTTTGCTCAAGCAATTTTGTCTTGGGTTAATCCTTATAGCCCAATCATCTCTTTGTTGGCGGCGATGTCATCCCCATTTTTAGATATATTTAGGCGGCGGTTTAAGCCGGTTGGTGGGGTGGATCTCTCTCCACTATTTTTGCTTGTGACATGCCAGATTTTTTTGATCTGGCCAATTAGCGCAATGTCTCACAGCCTGCAATTGTTTTTGAGCACATCTTAGTCTGTTCGCCATGCTTAGCCGAGCACGATGTCGTATTCTTTTTGTCCGTACATCGGCTCCGTTTGTAGCAATATTGTTTTGCTTATAAATTGCTCTGCCATTGCAATACTCTGAGATTCTTCGTCGTGAAAAAAATCTATTACTTTTTGTGACGCAATTATGCGCAGACTTTCTGGATTGTATTGTCGAGACTCTCGCACTATTTCACGAAGGATTTGATAACAAACCGTTGCAACGGTCTTGATTTCTCCTTGTCCTAAACACGCCGAACAAGTCTCGCATAGCACGTGCGCTAAAGACTCTCTGGTTCGTTTTCTGGTCATCTCCACTAAACCCAGTTGTGTAAAGCCGTTAATGGTAATTCGCGTCCGGTCTAGTGCGATCGATTTTTCAAGCTCGTCAAGGATGGATTGTTTATGAGTTTCATTTTCCATATCAATAAAATCAATGAGAATAATGCCTCCGAGATTTCTAAGCCTCAGTTGCCTAGCTATCGCTTGCGACGCTTCAAGATTATTCTTGAATATCGTTTCTTCAAAATTTCTATCACCAACAAAGCTACCTGTATTTACATCTACCGTAGTGAGCGCTTCGGTCTGATCGATAATGAGATAGCCGCCCGATTTCAAATTAACGCGTTTGCTTAATGCTTTTTCTATTTCGTCCTCAACGCCATAGCGCTCGAATAAAGGCCGATCGCTCGCATAGACTTGTACTCGGTTTGCATATTTTGGAATAAATGTCTTCGCGAAAGTTTCCATTTTTTGAAAGGTTTCTCTTGAGTCGACAAGAATGCGTTCAAATTCCTCCGACAAAAAATCCCTCAAGATTCGAACACTTAAATCTAGCTCTTGATACACGCTGGACGGTGCGCTACTCGCCTTAGATCGAACCTTAAGGTTTTCCCAAACTAGTCTTAAATAATCGATATCGGCTTGGAACTCATCGTCACTAGCGGTCTCGGCAAGCGTCCGAACGATAAACCCTTCTTGACACCCTTCACCTTTCAAGTGCGTTAGACGTTCCTTGAGGCTCTCTCGCTCCCCCTCATTGCCAATTTTTTGCGAGATGCCGATATGGTTTTCTAATGGCAGGTAGACCAATAAGCGCCCAGCAATACTGATTTGTGTGGATAGTCGAGCTCCTTTGGTTCCAATAGGTTCTTTTGCGACTTGCACGAGTAGTTTTTGTCCCTCATGCAGTATCTTTTCGATCGAAGTTTCGTTTGCATTCGTTTGGTCATGACCGAAAAGATCGGTAACGTGTAAAAATGCAGCTTTTTCTATACCAATATCAATAAATGCTGATTGCATGCCGGGCAAAATGCGTTTTACAACGCCATTGTAGATGTTGCCAACTAATCCTCGTTGAGTTTCACGTTCGATATGTAGCTCTTGTACGATTCCTCGCTGAATGATGGCAACGCGAGTCTCTTGTGGTGTGACATTGATCAGTATTTCATTATTCATAGCAGTGAAAACCCAAATTTTTTGATTAGCTCCGATGTCTCGTATATGGGTAAGCCAACGACCCCTGAGTGACTCCCAGCAATATGACTGATAAAAATGCTTGCGATACCTTGAATGCCATAGCTTCCAGATTTACCAAAAGGCTCGGCGGTCTTTATGTAGCTCTCAATGACATCTTCATTAAGTGATTGCATGCATACGGTCGTTATAGAAAGGCTTTGATGTACATCAAAGCCTCGTCTCATGGTGACAGCCGTGAGTACTTGATGTGACCGCCCCGAAAGGCTTTGGAGCATAAGTCGTGCGTCCTCAACGTCCCTAGGCTTACCTAAAATCCGATCGTCTATGGTTACGGTTGTGTCTAACGTTAAGACAGGTGCCCTATGAAGATGTTGCTTCATAAGGTGTTGCCAGGCTGCGGCTGCTTTAATCAGCGAAATTCTTTTAACATACTGGATCGGTATTTCATTTGGAATGGGGGTTTCGTCGAAATCGGCGTTCTGTCCTGCGCCTTCCACTAGATTAAGAAGTCGGTAGGGCGCCCCCAATGAATCGAGAATCTCTTTCCTTCGGGGACTCTGCGAGGCTAAGTAAAAAAATTCGCTCATGCCGTGTAACGTAGTTTAATCTCTGTGATAAGGATGATTTCTGATAATACACTGAGCTCGGTAGAGCTGTTCGATAAGAATTAAGCGGGCGAGCGCGTGTGGGTAAGTCATTGCCGATAGAGAAATCATTTTGAACGCTTGATCCTTAATCTCGGGATCAAGACCATCCGCGCCGCCGATGACGAAATCAACATCTTTTCCTTCATTCATCCAGGTGCTCATTAGTTTTGCTAGTTCATTGGTGGTGGCTTGCGGTCCTCTTTCATCCAATACAATTAAGTAAGCATTTTTATTTACTTTTAGAAAAATTTTATCTTTCTCCGTTTTTCTAGCGAGGTGGTTTTTATCAGCATGTCCGACACGAAATGCTGGCTTGATTTCAGTCACTGAAATTGTTAGTTCACGTTGAAATCTTTTGAGATATTCTTGGCAGCCATCCGCAGCCCATTTAGGAGGTTTGTGACCTACGGCAATAATATTGATTTTCATATTCGCTAATTAGAATACTTGAGTTCCCATTGCTAAAGCTGAGTTGATGGCAAATTTTCTATTAAGCTAGACTGCTTTTACCTTACCTGTTGTTGCTCGCCTTTTTCGGTAGACGAGGTCTCCTGCCACAAGTCTTCTAAGTTGTAGTAGGTTCTTATGTCAGGCTTCATGACATGAACAATTAAGTCACCCAGGTCAATGAGTACCCAATCCCCAGATGTTTCCCCCTCAACGCTCAATACAGAGTGACCAGTCCCTCTTAAACGTTCTTTAAGATTATTCACAAATGCTCGCGCTTGTCGTGTTGATTCTGCGCTAGCAACAATGATTTCATCAAAAAGGGTATTGGATGCGGTTATGTTTATTGTAATGATGTCTAGTGCTTTGATTTGCTCTAGCACGTCTACAGCAATATCACTCAGTGTTTGATTCAGAACAGCTCTCCTTATAAAGACTTTGATCTTGAATGTAGTTTATTACATTATCGGGCAATAGGTACTTAAGGCTCAATCCACTGTAAATTCTTTGTCTTAATGCAGTGCCAGAAACCTCAAGTGATGTAAATTCGTATGTAAAAATTAATCCGTGCGTCGATGATGTGAGCGCATTGTAATTCCCGCTGTGACGTGCCTCGAACTCTGACAATAACTGACCTTTAAGCATTTTTGTCAGTTGGCTTATCGGTAAATTTGGTCGAGAGGCCACGATTATGTGAGCCAATGTAAATAGTTGCCGCCATTCATGCCATGCCATCAATTCAACGAATGCGTCAGTGCCAAGAATAAGGCTGATGGATGCATTTCGATTTTCTTCTCGGAAAGCTCCTAATGTATCCACCATATAGCTTTTTCCAATACGATCCAATTCGCGGCCATCTGCCACGAGATTGTCGCCGGCCCCTTCGAGTGCGAGTCTGACCATACATAAACGATCTTGTGCTGATGCGCCCGGAGTGGCTCGGTGCGGTGGTTCGCCTGAAGGTATAAGGTGAACTCTGTCGAGCGTAAATATCTCGGACACCTCTTCCGCTAATCGAAGGTGGGCGAAATGAACTGGATCAAATGTACCGCCAAGGATCCCAATACACGAGCTAATATTCAAGGTTTATAGCTCTATCTGTCGGAGTAATTTCATAATTAAAGTCTGAGCGCTTAGAGTAAAACCTTTCGAATATCAGCGAGCATTTGGTTGAGATAGGTAACGAATCTAGCGCCTTCCGCCCCATCGATGACTCTGTGATCGTAGGATAGCGATAGTGGCAGTATGAGTCGAGGAGCGAATTCAACTCCGTTCCAAATGGGCTTGATCGAAGATCGAGCCACACCTAAAATCGCAACTTCTGGTGCATTGACGATCGGAGTGAAGTGGCTGCCGCCAATGCCGCCTAAGCTCGAAATGGTGAACGTCCCACCAGACATGTCGGCAGGTCCAAGTTTACCGTCACGCGCCTTAACGCTTACTGTGCCTAATTCTTCGGCTATTTGAAGTATCCCTTTTTTATCTACGTCTCTGATGACTGGAACAACAAGACCTCCTGGGGTATCAACGGCAACCCCAATATGGAAGTATTGTTTGATAAATAGGGCGTCGCCCTCAGGCGTTAAAGAAGAGTTAAATTCTGGAAATTTTTTCAGAGCCGCGACTGCTGTTTTCATGATGAGTGCTAAAGGGGTCACTTTAACGCCTGATTTTTCAGAGTCTTTGGCAAGTGATTTGCGAAATGCCTCGAGCTCCGTGATATCTACTTCATCGTGTTGCGTGATGTGCGGAATTGTGACCCAGTTTCTATGCAGTGCAGCACCTGAAATCTTTTTGATCCGAGACAGTTCTTTCTTTTCAATAGGGCCAAATTTTTCGAAATCAATAACTGGCATAGCTGGCAAATTGAAGCCTAAACCAGACCCTGTCGCGGAGCTGTTGTCATTATTTTGTATGCTGTTTTTAACAAAGGTTTGAATATCTTCTTTGAGTATTCGATCTTTAGGCCCAGTTCCTGACACCAGGTTAATGTCTACACCCAATTCGCGAGCAAAACGCCTGACGCCAGGGCTAGCGTGCGCTGAAGAGGCAGTTTTCTCGGTCGTTTTAGTTGGCGCCGCCTGCGGCTTAGGAGCTACTGGTGTGGGAGTTGCTTCCTCTGCAATTACTGGAGATTTTTTGGTCTCAGGAGAAGTCTCGGTTACTGGCGCCTCATGGGTTGGCTCAGATTTTTTTGGCTTTTCTTCGGCTAGAAGTGCCTCAAGGCTTAATATGATTGTTCCTTCAGAAACGCCATCTCCAACACTCACGCGCAGATCTTTAATGACACCGTCGAAGGGCGCAGGGACTTCCATCGTTGCTTTGTCTGATTCCAGGGTGATGAGAGAATCTTCTTCTTTGACGTGATCCCCAGGTTTGACCAGCACTTCAATGACTGGAATATCTTTAAAGTCACCAATGTCGGGAACTAAAACCTCTTTAACATTTGCCATTTAGATTCCTTTGCCTTACTTCAATTTTTTAATAAATCGTATTGTATTCAGACCGTTGTAGGTTCTGGTTTTTCTGGGTTGACGCCATATTTTTTAATAGCCTTAGCTACAGTTGCTTTTGGAATCGCTCCCTCATCCACTAGGGCTGATAGGGCTGCGATCACAACATATCTTCTATCAACTTCAAAAAAGTCTCTTAATTTTTCGCGAGTATCAGATCGACCAAAGCCATCCGTGCCAAGTACAACGTAGTTTTTATTCGGGATGTACGGTCGAATTTGATCAGCAAAGATTCTCATATAGTCAGTTGCTGCGATTACTGGCCCGTCCGTATTTCCAAGGCATTTTTCAACGTGGCTGAGTTTGCGATTCTCACCAGGGTGCAGCATATTCCAACGCGAGACAGTGATGCCATCTCGCCTGAGCTCATTGAAACTGGTGCAACTCCAAACGTCTGCTGCAATCCCAAAGTCTTGCTCTAGTAGCGCTCTAGCTGCGATCACTTCAAGCAGTATGGTGCCACTACCGAGAAGTTGTACTTTGGGAGCTTTTTTCAGTTTGCTTTTCAGGTATGGCAGTTGATACATCCCGCGCACAATGCCATTCTCCGTGCCTTTTGGCATCTCAGGGTGCGCATAGTTTTCGTTCATAACTGTGATGTAGTAGAAGACGTCTTCCTGGTCTTGGTGCATGCGTCGAAGTCCATCCTGAACAATCACTGCTAATTCATAAGCAAATGTTGGGTCATATGAGACGCAGTTTGGAATTGTGCTGGAAAGTAAGTGGCTATGTCCGTCCTCATGTTGTAAGCCTTCCCCATTAAGTGTAGTTCGACCCGCTGTTCCGCCTAGCAAAAATCCCCTTGCTCGTTGATCTCCCGCGGCCCAGGCTAAGTCCCCGACTCGCTGGAAACCGAACATTGAGTAGTATATGTAGAATGGAATCATGGAGATCCCATGTGTGGAATAAGAGGTCGCTGCGGCAATCCATGATGACATGGCGCCTGCCTCATTAATTCCCTCTTGAAGTATTTGTCCGCTCTTATGCTCTTTGTAAAACATTAATTGATCAGCATCTTCGGGTGTATAAAGTTGGCCAACTGACGACCATATGCCGAGTTGCCTGAACATACCCTCCATACCAAATGTACGTGACTCATCCGGCACAATAGGCACAACGCGTTTGCCGAGGGTTTTATCTTTGACCAGTACGCCAAGGATTCGCACAAAGGCCATGGTCGTAGAAAACGTTCGGTCGCCAGAATTTTTTAGCAGCGCATCAAATGCGGAAATAGGTGGCGCCTCGAGCGTATCCCCTTTCATCCTCCGTGTTGGAAGATATCCGCCGAGCGCTTCACGACGTTCGTGCATGTATTTAGCCTCTGGCGAGTCGTCTGGGAAAGTTAGGTAAGGTATGTCATCAATATCGCTGTCGGCGATAGGTAACTTGAAACGATCCCGGAAATCTTTTAATGAGGTCGTCCCCATTTTTTTCTGCTGGTGGGTGATGTTCTGAGCTTCACCTGCAGACCCCATGCCATAACCTTTAATGGTCTTTGCTAGGATGACTGTGGGTTGTCCAGTGTGTTTCACTGCGGCTGAGTACGCAGCATAAATTTTGTAGGGATCATGCCCCCCTCGGTTGAGACGCCATACATCGTCGTCTGACATGTTAGAAACCATATCGCGCGTCTCTGGATATTTTCCGAAAAAATGCTCGCGCACGTAGGCGCCGTCTTTAGCTTTGTAAGTTTGATATTCACCGTCAACCGTCTCGTCCATGAGCTTTAGCAACAAGCCGTTAGTGTCTCGAGCAATCAGTGAATCCCAGTAAGATCCCCAGATGAGCTTAATCACATTCCAACCCGACCCACGATAATCAGCCTCTAGTTCTTGGATGATCTTTCCATTACCGCGCACAGGACCATCCAACCTTTGTAGATTGCAATTTACAACAAAGATTAAGTTATCGAGCTTTTCGCGAGCTGCAACGCCAATCGCGCCTAGTGTCTCGGGCTCGTCGCTCTCGCCATCTCCTATAAAGCACCAGACCTTCCGGCCCTCAGTGTTCGCGAGACCCCGGTCTTGAAGGTATTTCATAAAACGAGCTTGGTAGATCGCCATAATTGGACCCAATCCCATCGAGACCGTCGGGAATTGCCAGAAATCAGGCATGAGCCATGGATGTGGATAAGATGATAATCCATCGCCGTCCACTTCTTGACGATATTTATCCATTTGCTCTTTAGTTAATCGGCCAAGCATGAACGCCCTAGCGTATACACCGGTAGCAGAATGTCCTTGTGCAAAAATTAAGTCGCCCCCGTGTTTTTCTGAGGGAGAGTGCCAAAAATGATTGAACCCAATATCGTACAGTGTTGCCGCAGATGCGAAGCTTGCGATGTGCCCACCTACATTTGTGGTCTTATTGGCCCTTAAAACCATTGCAGCCGCATTCCAACGAACGTAACTGCGAATTTTATGTTCCAACTCGTGATCGCCAGGAGACTTGTCCTCTTTGGATGGCGGAATTGTATTAATGTATGCCGTATTCGCGGTGTAAGGAAGGAACGCGCCAGAACGGCGGCCTTTCTCAATAAGTTGTTCAAGGAGAAAGTGGGCTCTCTCCGGTCCCTCTGATGCTAAAACTCCCTCTAGCGCGTCGAGCCATTCTCGAGTTTCTTGAGGATCTGGGTCGTATGACGACATTTATAATTCCTTGTGTTGATTTTCCATATTAAGAAATTATACAAGGAGCCACGATTTTTGGAGCAAAATTCATCAAATTTATTCTTTATTAGAATTAATGAACCATTAAATTTGGAATAAGTTCAAATGTAGCCTTCAACTTTTAGGTTTAGGAATTCTGCCCATCATGTAAAATTCGTCGTTAGCACGCATCTCTATCAAATGAGCCATTCTGTTGGAGAGCGCAAAAAATGATGTAATGGCTCCGATATCCCAAATATCCTCCGCGCTGAAGCCCTGATTCTTTAAATGCTGATGATCTTTGGGGTCAATGAGCTCCGGTGTTCGGGCAAGTTTGATTGCAAAATCGAGCATTAATTTTTGCTTTTCGGTGATATCAGACTTCTTATGGTCAATCGCAATTTGGTCCCCGATCAGGGGGT
>CAJXOL010000055.1 GCA_913057675.1 uncultured Pseudomonadota bacterium
TACACACTGCATATCGTCGGCAGCGTCAGATGTGTATAAGAGACAGCAGTAATACTATGGGTTCTTTCAACTTACCCAACTCCACCAGAGGGCTGGGTAGGGGTACCAATTGACTACAGTATTGCTGGACGAATTGGACACGCAATTGAGTGGATATTCCAACCTCTAGGTTTTAATTGGCAAATTTGTGTTGCATTGATCCCCGGTTTGGCTGCGAGAGAGGTTGCTGTAAGCGCGCTTGGTACTGTTTATGCGATCTCCGCAGCTGTGGAGGACCCATCAGCTCAGCTCCTACCAATTGTCTCTGCTGAATGGAGTTTTGCAACAGGTATGTCACTACTCGTTTGGTATATCTTTGCGCCACAGTGTCTGGCGACATTAGCTGTGATCAAAAAGGAAACCCAGTCATGGAAGATTGTTTTAATCGCTACGACCTATTTGTTTGGTTTGGCATATTTAGCGTCTTTTTTAGTTTTTCAGTTTTTTGCTTAAGCTGGGCCAATGAATTACAACGTGATCGAATCTATTGTTCTTCTGATACTTGTGTCGGGTAGTCTGATTTACTTAACGAATCTCTGGTTCCCTAGGCACAAGTATATTTTGATACAGCTATTTATCAAATTATTTCCACGAGCAAATGGTTTCTTAGGTCTAACTCAGAAGGCTATAGACTACCAGGAAGCGGAAAGTGCAAACGGTTGTTCGGGGTGCGCGCCTACTGGTGCCTGTGGGCAGTGCCCAACAAAAAGTAACCGTTAAGACAAGCGATGTTCATGCTTTACTGTGACAATTGACTGCAGAGTTTAATTAAGGAAATAAATATGTCGCCTAAACTTTTTTCCCGTTTTCAATTGGGCCCTATTGATTTGCCCAATAGAATCGTCGTCTCTCCTATGTGCCAATATATGGCTGAAGAGGGTGCAGCTAATGACTGGCATCTAATGCATTACGGTAATTTGTCAATCGGAGCTGGTGGCTTATTGATTTTTGAGGCCACACATATTTCTGCTCAAGGTCGTATATCGCATGGGTGTCTCGGACTTTATGATGAAGAGACAGAGCGTGCTTTGGGGCGAGTAGTAAATTTTTGTAGAGAGCATGGTCAGGCGAAATTAGGTGTTCAGCTCGCGCATGCTGGGAGAAAAGGATCGGCAAAAACGCCGATGATGGGAGGAGCGGCACTTCAAGTAGACGAGAACCCATGGGAGACAGTGGCTCCAAGTGCATTAGCATTTGCTGATGGCTGGCATACTCCAAAAATGATGGAAACGGAAGATCTCTCTAGGGTTAAAGCTGAATTCGTTGATTCGGCTGAGAGGGCAGTACGTCTTGGGTTCGATGTGATAGAGCTTCATGCGGCTCACGGATATCTCCTTAATCAATTTACCTCGCCTCTTTCTAATCAGAGAACTGACGCATACGGTGGAAGTGATGTATCCAATAGGCTTAAATATCCCCTCGAGATTTTTGATGCCGTCAAGGCTGTTGTTCCAGATCATGTGGCACTAGGAGCACGGATTTCAGGATCGGATTGGGTGAAGGACGGTTTAAATCCAGAGGAGATGATTGTATTTGCGAAAGAATTACAAAAAAGAGGGTGTCACTTTGCTGATGTTACATCGGGACAACTGGACTCTCGTCAGAAAATCGAATTTTCGCCTGGTTTTAACTTGCCATTCTCGAAGCAGGTGAAAAGCGATACCACGATGGCAGCTATGGGAGTAGGGATGATCACATCGCCCGTGCAGGCGGAAGAAGCGATCACCTCGGGTGCTACTGATCTCATCGCTATTGCGAGAGCAGCAATGGACGACCCTCGTTGGTCATGGCGCGCGGCCCAAGAATTCGGGGTTGATATAGAGTACGCGCCCAATTACCAGCGGTGTCATCCTAGCGTTTGGAAGCGTTGAATTAGCCCTATTAATTAAAGTGGCAGATTGTTTTTCCGATTCCCCCGATTTCCATTTCCAATGTGTCGCCGGAATGTATAGGGAACATGATCGATAACGAGCCGGATAGAATGACTTCTCCAGCTTTAAGACTCATGCCGAGACTGCCTAGCATATTGGCAAGCCATGCGACCGCGTTAAGTGGGTGATCTAGCGTGGCCGCCCCAGCACCTGTTCCAATTATTTCTCCATTTTTTTTCAAAACCATGCCGCAAGTTGCTAGGTCAATGCCTTTTATGCTTCTTTGAGGAGACCCAAGCACGAAGGCTGCAGCTGAAGCATTGTCAGCTACTGTATCTTGAATTTTAATATTCCAATTCTCAATGCGAGAATCCACGATCTCAAAAGCGGGTAATACACAATCAGTTGCAGCCATTACTTGATCAGCCGTGACTCCTGGTCCCGTTAGATCTTTTTTTAATAGAAAAGCGATTTCTCCTTCTCCTTTAGGTTGGCAGAATGTATTGAAGGGTATGGTTTGCGATTCTTTAAATTCCATTCCTGACATTAGATGGCCAAAATCTGGTTGATTAACGCCCAGCATGCTCATGACCGCTTTGGCAGTGATCCCGATTTTCTTTCCGACGATCGATTCGCCCTCTACAAGTCGACGGTTGATCATGTTCAGTTGAACCTGGTAAGCCTCTTTGATAGTGATGTCGGGTGCGACTTCGGTGATGGGAGGGATTTGCACCGCATTTTCCCAGGCGTCGTATAGCTGCTTACCTAAGTCATTTATAGTTGTTTTATTTAAACTCATTTTTAGCCTCGCCAGTTGCGAATATTTTGAACTAATTGATGCTTTTTTGGGCAGGTTTTTAATGGTGCGTGGTACAAGATAAGGATACTTACTCGACGCTCTTGATAATAGATACGATGTCAGGTTGTGACCAATCAATATCACCTACTATTTTATAAATAATTTTATGATTCTTATCAAGGACAACAGTTGTTGGAAGTCCTATGTCGATCCAAGGTCTGATGTTCTTAGCACCAGGATCCATCAGTGTAATCTCCCCTTCGCTAATTTCAGACCATTTTTTCTCTATCTGGGTTTTTGACTCTCCGTAGTTTACGAAGAGCACGGCAAATTTACTTTCAGATAATTTGCCCTTCAGTGCTAACAGCGAAGGGATTTCTTTTAAGCACGGGGCGCACCAAGTTGCCCAAAAATTTAGTATAACTACTTTCTCTGAAAATGAATCAAGACTCATTGCTTTGCCATTTAAATTGGTTACGCTGAGACTTGGGGGCGTTGAATTCCCCTCCCAAAGCACAAATTTATCTATGGGTGCACTGAAGGCTATAGATACAAATAGACTGCACGCAATGAAGCCGATTTTCAGCATAGTTGAGCCGCCACGGGCTTGAAAATTTTTCACAATATTATGACCGTCAAATTTAGTTAAAGTTTTTTTGAGGCCAATTAAGCGTCCCATGGGTTTGGTCTATTGCCTTCAAGACCATACTTTTGCATTGCTTTCGCGAGCACTGGTTTTTTAATTTCTCCATCTGCAACGAGTGCTTTTAGCGTTGCCAGGGTGATGTGGAAGCGGTCTACTTCGTAGAAATCTCTCAAGGACTTCCTTGTGTCACTTCGTCCATAACCATCGGTGCCAAGCGTTATATATCGACTAGAAACCCAGGTTCGGATGAGGTCGGGTACTGAGCGCATGTAATCTGTTGTTGCGATAACTGGCCCTTTGGTGGTCCCCAGGCATCGCTCAACCCAAGTGCTTTTTTCTGGCGCGTCGGGGTTATACATATTTTCTCGATCTATACTTAAACCATCACGTCTGAGTTCAGTGAAACTTGTAACACTCCAAACATCTGTCGACACGTTCCAGTCAGTTCGTAGCAGTTCTGAGGCAGCCAATACTTCTCGAAGAATTGTTCCTGACCCCAACAGTTGGGCATGTGGGCCTTTGGATGTGTCACGCTCTTTGACGCGATACATCCCTTTAATAATCCCCTCTGAAGCATTCTCAGGCATTGCAGGGTGTGGGTAATTCTCATTCATTACTGTGACGTAGTAGAAAACATCGTCCTGCTCCTCGAGCATTCGCCTCATGCCGTCTTGAATAATAGTCACGACTTCATAACCATAGGTGGGATCATAAGCCACGCAATTCGGTACGGTTGAGAATAATAAGTGGCTTGAGCCATCTTCATGCTGCAACCCTTCTCCTGATAGCGTTGTCCGTCCGGCCGTCGCGCCGAGTAAGAACCCACGTGCCCGGGAGTCTCCAGCGGCCCAAATTAGATCACCGATGCGTTGGAAGCCAAAGCATGAATAAAAAATATAGAAGGGAAGCATCGTTGTGCCATGTGTGGAATACGACGTGGCAGCTGCTATCCATGACGATATTGCCCCTGCTTCGGTAATACCCTCCTCGAGTATTTGACCATTTTTGGCTTCTTTATAGTAGAGCAACTCATCTCGATCCTCCGGGTCATACAGTTGACCAAATGGGGAGTAAATTGCAACTTGCCTGAATAAGGATTGCATACCAAAGGTGCGTGCTTCGTCGGCTACAATAGGAACTACGCGGTTGCCAAGTTCTTTATTTTTTAATAATTGGGAAAGCATCTGTACGAATACCATCGTACTCGACTGTGCTCTTTCTCCTGTGCCACCAGTGAGCTTTGTAAATTCTTCCAGTTTTGGAGCAATTATAGGTTTTGCATGTCTGACTCGAGCAGGCAGGTATCCTCCCAGTTTCTCTCGTTGGCCATGCAGATACTTCATTTCTGGCGTTTCAGCCTCAGGTATATAGAACCTAAGGTTTTCCACATCTTCGTCAGACAGAGGAATAGAGAACCGATCTCTGAAAGCTAACAATGCATCATTCTCTAATTTTTTCTGTTGGTGGGATGTCATCTTGCCCTGACCCTCCATGCCGTAGCCTTTTTTGGTTTGGGCAAGAATAACTGTTGGTCGTCCTTTGTGATTGGCGGCGGCGTGGTAGGCCGCATAAATCTTAATGGGATCGTGCCCTCCGCGCTCGAGACGGTCAATATCCTTGTCGGATAGATGGGAGACGAGTTTTTGCAATTCTGGATATTTATTAAAGAATGCTTCGCGGTTAAATTGACCACCTGTTGCGGCATATTTCTGAAACTCGCCATCTACTGTTTCATGCAGTCTTTTGATGATGACGTTATCGTGATCCAGCGCAAATAATGGATCCCAATCAGATCCCCACATCACCTTGATCACATTCCAGCCTGCACCTGCAAAAAGGCCTTCAAGTTCTTGAACAATAGAACTGTTACCTCGAACGGGGCCATCAAGTCTTTGTAAGTTGCAGTTAACTACGAAAATAAGGTTGTCGAGCCCTTCGCGCGACGCCATAGAAAGCCCAGCAATTGATTCTGGCTCATCCATTTCACCATCGCCTACGAAGCACCATACTTTTCGGTCGCTATTGGCATGTATCTCTCTATTTTCCAGATATCGCATGAATCGCGCTTGATAGATTGCGGTAATTGCCCCAAGCCCCATTGACCCTGTTGGGAATTGCCAAAAATCAGGCATAAGCCAAGGATGGCAATACGATGATAAGCCTACTCCGCCGGTCTCTTGTCTATAGTTGGCAATGTTTTCTTCGCTCAGTCGGCCTTCTACAAAGGCTCGCGCATAAACACCTGGAGCAGAGTGAGGTTGAAAGTAAACACAGTCACCGTCTTGCCCAGCTTTAAAGAAGTGGTTAAAGCCGACCTCAAAGAGATCTGCTGATGATGTGTAGGTTGCAATATGCCCACCCAAATCGGAATTTACACGGTTTGCTCTGACGACCATAGCAAGGGCATTCCATCTGATGATAGCGGAGAGTTTAGCCTCTGCGTCAAGGTTTCCGGGGAATGGCGGTTGATCCGCTAGCGTTATGGTGTTGGAGTAAGGTGTATTGAGCACTGGCGGCATGGGTACCCGCAGACGCCTTGCTTGCTCGAGAAGCTTCATCAGCAAAAAGGTCGCTCGTTCTTCACCTTCTATTGCAGTCAGTTGGTTGAAGGCGTCAATCCATTCTTGTGTTTCGATGGGATCCAAATCTTGGGGTAGTACACGCCAAAACGCGGACACATTCATTTGTTTCTGATCGGGCGTCGTAGGCATCTAAATATACTCCAGCTTTTAGCGATAACGTTAATATTTGAGCATCAATCATAGCTAAATTATCAAAGCAGGTGATTCTGTTTATGCTTATAAATAACTACTTATACAGCATAAAAATAATATATATTGTATGTACGCAAAATTTAATAGTGTTTATTATGCTTGATGCCATTGATTGGGATATCTTACGACTCCTTCAGGATAACGCAAGAATTACTAACATTGAACTGTCTAAGGCTGTCGGGCTTTCACCTAGCCCGACTTTAGCGCGCGTGAAAGCGCTCGAGCAGTCGGGATATATCAGCCAATATGTGTCATTGCTTGATGCATTGAAGGTTGGACTCAAGGTGAGTGTGTTTATTAATGTCGCATTAGAGCGACAAGTCGAGTCGGCGTTGGAGCGATTCGAAGAGTCTATTCAGTCACGAGCAGAAGTCATGGAATGTTATCTCATGACGGGAGAGTCTGATTATTTACTAAGAGTCGTGGTTGCTGATATTCAGGCGTTAGAAGATTTTATTTTGAATTTTTTGTCAAAAATATCTGGAGTCGGTAACATCAAGTCAAGTTTTGCGCTCAAGCAAGTTAAGTACAAAACAGCTCTGCCGTTACCTGGGCAAAATCAATCATGATTCAGCGCGTTGCAATTTATTGTGGATCCAAGAAAGGAATTTCGAAACAGTATCAATCCATGGCGACTCAGCTTGGTAAGTTCCTTGTCGAATCCGGTATTGATCTGGTCTATGGTGGCGGTAAAGTTGGGTTGATGGGGGTTGTGGCAGATTCGGTTATAGCCCATGGAGGGCGAGTGACTGGTGTGATACCACATGGATTATGTGTGGATGAACTTGTACATCAAAACTTAACTGAGCTGGTGAGGGTGGTGGGAATGCATGAGCGTAAGGCAAAGATGATTGATATGGCCGATGCATTTATAGCGATGCCTGGAGGCATAGGTACGATGGACGAGCTCTTTGAGGCATGGACTTGGTACCAACTAGGCATTCATTCCAAGCCGGTAGGAATTTTGAACGTAGAGGGATATTTCGATGGGTTAATTGAATATCTTCATCAGATGGTGACGCAAGAGTTTTTGAGTCAACGGCATCTGGATAGTTTACATATTTCTCCTTGCCCGATCGACTTGATTAGCCAGATGCAAGTCAGTGAACGAGAGTTGGAAACTATTTGGGTTACTGATGAAAAACGGAATTAACGCGAGAACGTTTTATAAAGCAAGGGGATCACAAATAACGTCATTAATGTAGATACAGCCAACCCCCACATTATTGCCGACGCGACCGGCCCCCAGAGCAGAGAGTTTCCGCCAAGACCTAATGCGAGCGAGAGTAATCCTGCTATCGTTGTGAAAGAGGTAATTAAAATAGGTACAACGCGCCGGCGTGCTGCGAATACGATAGCGTGAACACTATTCATACCATTTTTTCTTCTAGTGTTTGCGGCGTCAATCAGAACTATTGCGCTATTAACGGAAATTCCGGTAAGGGCGACAATCCCGTACATCGTGTACAAGCTCAGAGGATTCTGCGTGATGATAAGGCCAATAACGACTCCTATGAATGCCAGGGGAACGGTAACTAGAATAATCAGAGGTTGGAAATAACTTTTGAATTGTGTTCCTATCAATAAGTAAATCAGACTGATGCCAAATAAGAAAAGCAATAGCATGGCATCTAGACTTTCTTGAATATCATCCAATGCGCCAGAGAAATCGAGCGAGACGTTAGGGTGATCTAACTTGATTTTCCCCCACTCATTTTTAATGAGTCCGTTAACTTCTACTTCGTTTATTTTTTCGCGATCAATGTCCGCTTCAAGCGTAATTGTTCGACGAAAGTTGTAATGTCTAATGCTCTCCCGTGACCTGCCTGTTTCGATATGCACTAATTCTTTTAATGCGACCTGATCTCCTGACGGCGTTGTGATCGATTGGGAGAGAAGTTCATCTATTCCCGCTAAGTTTTTTGATTGCGCTTTGACACGAACTTCTATTTTTTCACCTTCCGATTGTAGGAAGGTGACGATTTCACCATCGACGAATAATCGGATTGAGCGAGTTACGGATAGGGGGTCTATGCCGATTCGGTTGATTGATTCGTAATTCAGTTTTAAATTTAATTCATTTCTCCCCGGACTGTCATCACTGCTGATATCAGATACAGATCCAATGGTTTCAAGAAATTTTTGTAAGTGAGAGGTAACAGCTCTTAACTCTTCAAAATTATCACCTCGAATTTTGACGCTAATAGGTTTTGTGAGTGGAGGTCCTCCTGAGATGCGGGTAAACGTCACATTGGCGGGGCCGTTGTTGGCGCCTACCTCAGCTCTCATTTCGTCGATCACCATATCTACTTCCCTAAAGTCACCTTCACGCGGTTTTAGACTAACAATTACTTGCCCATAACGGTTTTCATACAGCGGAGCAGTATCCGTATATTTAATCCCCGCGATTGAAGTTATCGCGCGTTCTTCTTCAGGAGAGACGTGATTTCTAACCTTTACTTCAATCTTTTTTGTCCACCGCATTGTTTCTTCTAGCGGAGTGCCCGAGGGCATATCAACATTGACGTAAAAAATGCGTATGGGATCAAAAGCGAAAAATTGAATATTTACGAAACCCGCCGCAACTGCAGATAGCGCGATGGCAAAACTGAGTCCCGCAAGTGATAAAAATGTTTTTGGTCGTCTGATGACAAACAGGAGTGTTTTGCTATATCTGTGTCGTATCAAGCGCGTCTTGCTTTCCCTAATGAGCTGCACACGGGATTTGTTGTTGAAGTTTAGCTTCAGTCCCATGATGTGCGCGGGTAGCATCCAAAAAGCTTCGAATAAGCTAAATGCCAGTGCTAGTGTAACAACAGCAGGCACCACGAGCATAAATTTGCCTACAATTCCAGGCAGCAGCATGAGGGGTAGAAAGGCTGCAACTGTTGTGAGTACAGATGTCAGTACGGGAGCAAAAACCTCACGCAGCCCTTCTATAGAAGCAGTCGCTGCGTCTAATCCTCTGGAAATTCGATAGTAAATGGCCTCTACGACCACGACGGTATCATCGACCAACATACCTAAAGCAATCACTACCCCAAGGAGTATGGATACGTTAAGTGTCCACCCGATTGCATAAATAACGGCAAAGGCTCCTGCAATTGAAAATGGAATGCCAAGGCTTAGCAAAATGGCCATGCGGCCTCCTAGAAAAGCCCATGTTGTTGCAAGGACTAACAGCAATCCCAATCCGGCATTGATCTGCATCACGTTGATGGCTTCTTTGGTAGGTATGGTTTGGTCGTCCACTAAGTTAAGACTGATACCATTTTTGAAAAGAGTGGTATTTTTTTCATCAAGATAAGCGCTGACACGATCAACAAGATTAATCGTATTGGTATAGCTTTTTTTTGTCACCGAGAGAAGTATGCCGTGCTGTCCATTTTGGCTCGCAAGTTGAATGGGCTTTTCTCTGGATGTCGAAACATTGGCTACCGCTGACAGTGGGACATAATCGGCGTTTTTAATTAGCTTGACTGGAATAGAATTTAGAAATTCTGGGTCATTTTTTTTGCCCACTAAGCGAACTAACCAATCCTGGTTGCCCACCGTAATGCCACCCGCAGATACGTCTCGAAACCACGCGAAGACGGAATCGGCAACATTGGTTGGTGATACTTGGTGCGCCTCTAATTTTTCAGGGTTGAATTCAACGAGCAACTCTGGGTCGTGTAAACCAACGGCAAACACGTCATCAACGCCTGGTAATCGCTCCAAATCATCGCGCACTTGACGTGCCGAATTGCGTAAAAGTTCATCATCAGCTTGACCTACAACTAAAACCATCGCCGATGGGAAGCCGTTGGATGTCGAAATTTCTATAATGCGTGGGTCACTAACCTCGGCTGGCAATTCTTGACTGGCTTTGTTTTGTATTTCTCGTCGTAAATCATTAATGCGTTTATCAAAGGTTGCGCTCGAGACATCTTGGAATCGTACCAGGATGGTTGAAATGCCCTCTTGGCTTCGCGAGGAAACGTAACGAATATCTGAAACTTGCCGAATCGCATCCTCTAATGGCTGGGTTACCAATTTCTCGACATCTTCGGTTGAGGCGCCTCTCAAGCCAGTAGTGATATTGATCCAATTAAAGTTAATTTCTGGGTCTTGTTCTCTTGGCATTGAGAGATAACCCCCAATACCCATAAGGATAACGATCGCAAACGTGAGGTTTGCGATCACATGATTGGACAAGAATTGCTTAATCAGTGACATGATTTAGCGAAACGTTAATAATTTACTGATCACCAGAAACCAAAACAGCCTGGCCGTCCTGCACTCTGTATTGACCTTGATGGATTACTAGAGTTTCGAGTGGAAGACTAATGAATGCTGGACTGCCCTCTGATGCATGAGGCAGCTCGAAGAATGTTGCCTGCTCGGAGGAATATATAAATACGCCGAGTTGTCCGTTTCTTTGGACTACTAAATCTACAGGCACATGTGGTTTATTGCTGCGCCACATGATGGTTCCCGCAGAACCTATTGGTGGTTTGTCTTTTAGAAACCGTAAACGAACCGTTTGATTTCGTTCTTGTTCGTTTACTACTGGAACGATTCGCTTAACTGCGACAGAGTAGGATCTCTCGCCATTTATAAACTGAATAGCGGAGCTCGCTGTTAATGATTTACCATGTCTGGGTTGAATTTTAGCCTCAATCTCTATGTTCTCAAGATCACTCAGTCGCAGCAGCGAAACGCCTGGTGTTGTAATTTCGCCAACTTGGCCTATGCGTTCTCTGATGACGGATTTGAATGGCGCCCTAATTGAACATTTTTCTACTGACCGCTTCGCAGCCTCATACTTTGCTTCATAAAGGGCAACTTGAGATTTAGTGCTGGCAAAATCAGTTTCCCTTACGTTCAGTGCTTCTGGAGAGATAAACCCTTTCGACACCAATGTATTTGCTCTCTCAAGTTGTATTTTACTAAGATCAAATTTAGATTGAGCAGATGTTAGATTTGCCCTCGCCTGCTGCAGCGCAATATTGTAATCCTTTGCATCCAGCATAATTAAGATATCGTCTTTTTCAACTACTTGACCTACTTCTGCGTTAATGGCCAAGATCCGGGAGGACACCTCTGCAGATAATTTGCTGTCGTTTAGCGTAATGACGGAAGCGAAGGCGGTCGTGATTGGAAAAGTCACAATATCACCCAAACGCGCAACAGATACATGCGTTGATTCTGCATACGCAGAAGCGAAGAGTCCACTCATCAGAAGTAGAAGAGCTCCCTTTGATAAATATTTTATTAAGGTCTGTTTTGCTGGTGCCATGAGGTTGTTGTCATTTTTTGAATTACATTTTTTAAGTTAATTACGTCTGTGACCGTTCTTAATGGGTCTACTATTTGTGCTGTGCAAAAATAATGGTGTAAGTAAAAAGGTATTGGCTTTTTGCCTTTAGTGTTAGCATTTAGTTAATAACTTAAAATGAAAAAAGTACTTAGCGGAAGGAGATATTATGAACGTTCTAACTCTCATGTGCATTATCGTCATTAGCTATTGGGTGATCGGTATGACATATATAGCGATGAAATCGGACTCAGATTGGGAATAAGAAGTTCAATTTCTCGTTTTAAACTAAAATTTTAGAGAGTAAATAAGATATGGATACTTATATCGGGATGTGGGGATGGATTTGGGTAGTCGCCTTTTTGGTGCTATTTATCAGTATTGGTGTTTGGGGGATGAAGAAAACCAATAATGATGAGGATTTCGCGGTGGCCCGTGGTGCCTATGGCCCGATAACGTTGGCATTTGCTTTTGCAGCAACAATTGCCAGTGGTGCAACATTTATGAGCGTGCCTGGAATGGCTTATTCCAAAGGTTTCGCAGCAATTTGGTATCCCGCAACTTATCCGATCGCTATTTATCTGGGGATGATTTTAGCGATCAAACTGATTAAACGTGCCGGCGATAAGTTTCGTTCTAATTCACTTCCTGAATTCTTGGGTCAGCGATATAACAGTAATTTTTTGAGAATCGCCTTTGCACTCGTTTCGATTTTACTGGTGTATTACATTGCCGCTCAGATCGTTGCGGCAGCTACAATATTTGAGGTATTGCTCGGTTTAAATTATCAGCATGGCATTTTAGCCAGTGTTGCGGTGATCGCTCTGTACATTACGATGGGTGGTTCCCATGCCGACATTATGACTGATGGTATTCAAGGCGTAATGATGGTCTTGATCGCGCTTATCATTGGCGTGATATTTTTCATGGGTGTCGGTTTCGAAGGGACGGGCCCATCGCTTATCAACGACGCACTGGTCAAGCAAGACCCGAGTCTGGGTTGGGATAATTACTTTAAAGAAGGCGATGTCCTCTTCGGTAGTTTCTGGGTGATCTCATTAATTTTTGTTGCGCACATCCCGTTTGCTATGAACCCGCATATCGGCAAGCTAGCGTTTGCGCTCAAAGACCCTAAACAGATCCGTACATTCATGCTAATCGCCATTCCGGTCGGTTCCATCTTGGGTTTTACTGTTTTAGGTGGACTGCATGCCCGTGCACTATTCGGCGCGGATATCAGACCTGATGCGGCGATTCCTGTTCTATTCACACAACTCTTTCCCCCGTTTTTCGCTGGGCTCTTAGGTGTCGGTGTGTTGTCAGCCATTATGTCGACCTCCGATGGTCTTTTTATCTCGATTGCAGTTATTTTTAGTAACGACCTGTATAAGAAGACCTTCGCACCAGTTATACATAAAAATAAATCTAAAGAGCAGATTGAGCAAATAGCACTCAATATTTCTCGAGTGGCTATTGTTTTAGTTGGCGTGGTGGCTTGTTGGCTAGCGTGGGAACCACCGCAGTTCTTGGCAGTGCTGCTGTGGATGGGAGTTGGCGGCATCCTCTCTGGGGCGACGGGACCTCTTTTGATTGGTTCGTTGTGGAAACGGGCTACTAAGGCTGGGGCGATTGCCTCATTCTTGGTGGGTGTGATTGGCTTCGGAATCAGCGTCATCTATTGTTTTGTGCTCAAAGATGTACCTTATAAAAATCCGTTTGTGATCGCAGGCCTATGCATTATTGCGGCAGCAATCACGATGGTCGTTGTGAGTCTCCTAACAAAACGGCTACCGCAATCACACGTTGATGATATGTTTGGTGAGTCAGCCTGAAACTTGAAGTGACTGATTTGGTATTGGTAAGTTAGGAAGGGAGTAGGAGACGATGACGGAGCAGTTCTCTATGTCCTCCTTCCGACTTGACGGTCGTGTAGCATTAGTAACAGGTGCAGGCAAAGGGCTCGGGGCGTCGATTTCCATGGCTTATGCGAAAGCTGGTGCGTCAGTTGTTTTACTTGGACGAACCGAAAGCTACCTACAAGAAACTGCAGATTCTATACGTCAAGATGGTGGTGAGGCCTCTGTAATTGTATGCGACGTGACAGATGATCAAAAATTGCGTAATGCGATAGATGGGTTATCGCGTTTGGATATTCTGGTTAATAACGCGGGTACAAATTTTCCAGAACCTTTTCTTGACGTCAGTGACAATCATTTAGATACTATGCTGGATTTAAATGTAAGGGCTTGTTTTGTGGCTGCGCAATCAGCAGTCCAAGTGATGTTGAAGTCTACAGATTTAGATGAAAAAGGTGCGTGTGTCGTTAATATGTCCTCTCAGATGGGGCATGTAGGCTCTCCCAATAGAACGGTTTATTGCATGACTAAGCATGCGATTGAGGGGCTTACCAAAGCGATGGCGGTTGAGTTGGCTGATAAAAATATCCGTGTGAATAGTATTGGCCCAACATTTTCAGAAACACCGATGGTTCAGCGTATCGTCGATACACCGGAAAAGAAAGCATTCGTCACTTCTAGAATTCCGATGGGCCGTTTGGCCAAATTGGAGGATGTAGCAGCTGCGGCGGTTTATCTGGCATCTCCAGCAGCGGGCATGGTTACTGGCACTCACTTGATTGTTGATGGAGGATGGACCGCACAGTAAAAACGCTAGGTTTTGCTTGATGCTTCATCCAGAAAAGGCAAGACATGATCTAAAATTTCTTCGGGTTTTTCTTCTTGCATCCAGTGGCCACAGTCATTAATAACGCCACCGCTAACTTGCTTGCTCACGCGCTGCAGCGACTCAAAGGTTTCTATTCCTCTACCAAAAGCGCTACCCCCTGGTGTCGGCTCTGTCTCGCCCGGTGATTGCCAAGCATCTAGCTCGGGTTGCCCGGGAGTTGGGTGCCGACTCTGTTGCCCATGGTTGCACGGGTAAAGGTAACGACCAGGTACGTTTTGAATCATGCTTTGCAGCACTTGCACCCGATTTAAAAGTCATTGCACCATGGCGTGAGTGGGACTTATCAAGCCGTGAGTCACTACTAGATTACTTAGCCGAGCGCGATATACCGTGTTCTGCTTCAGCAACAAAAATTTACAGCCGTGATGCTAACGCGTGGCATATTTCTCACGAAGGTGGCGAGCTTGAAGATCCATGGTGTGAGCCCTGTCTCTTATACACATCTCCGAGCCCACGAGACAGGCA
>CAJXOL010000056.1 GCA_913057675.1 uncultured Pseudomonadota bacterium
TACACACTGCATATCGTCGGCAGCGTCAGATGTGTATAAGAGACAGGTCTAGAACGCGTCAAGGTTTTCAAGATATACAGCCTATATTGACTCAGGTAGTCGAACGTATCGATATGCTCTATAACCGCGATAACCCTTCAGATGTGACTGGTGTGCCTACTGGGTTCGTGGATCTTGACCGTATGACTTCGGGATTTCAGGCTGGTGATTTGGTGATTGTTGCGGGTAGACCATCTATGGGTAAGACCGCGCTCGCGTTAAATATTGCTCAACACGTATCACTGGATGCGGGATTGCCCATAGGGGTTTTTTCGATGGAAATGGGTGCAGGGCAACTAGCAATGCGGCTTTTGAGTTCCTTAGGGAAGATTAATGCTCATGATTTGCGAACTGGACAATTAGCAGAAGATGATTGGAGAAAACTAACCAACGCAGTAGGACGGTTGAGTGAGGCGCCAATACATATTGATGAAACTCCCGGGCTTAACTCTTTAGAGTTGAGAGCTAGAGCACGTCGTTTACATAGACAATATGGTCAGTTGGGGCTTATTGTGGTTGATTATCTTCAGTTGATGTCCTCCAGTAGACAGGGTGAAAATAGAGCAACAGAAATTTCAGAAATTTCTCGATCTCTCAAAGGTTTAGCTAAAGAGTTGAATGTTCCAGTGGTAGCCCTATCGCAATTAAATAGGTCTCTGGAGCAACGTCCCAATAAACGGCCAGTGATGTCTGATTTAAGGGAGTCTGGGGCGATAGAGCAAGATGCTGATACGATTCTTTTTATCTATCGAGATGAAGTATACAACCCAGATACGTTAGATAAAAATAAGGCCGAGGTTATTATCGGAAAGCAGCGAAATGGCCCTACTGGAACGGTCATGTTGACTTGGAACGGAAAGCATACTCAATTTTCAAATTTCGCTAATCCCAATAATTATTGAACGATTTGTCGCAAGGCTGTAGCTGATGGCCTTACATTTTAAATGCTGTCCAAGACTTCCTGAGCATGTCCAGGTATTTTTATTTTCCGCCACTCTTTTTTTAAAAGTCCTTCTGAATCGATTAAAAAAGTACTGCGTTCTATACCGCGAACTTGTTTGCCGTACATATTTTTCATTTTGATCACGTCGAACATTTGGCAAACTTCTTCGTTGCCATCCGAGATTAGCTCAAATTTAAAGCCATATTTTGATCTGAAATTTTCGTGAGACTTCACGCTATCTCGAGATACTCCAAAAATTAAACAGTTTTTCTTAGCAAAGAACTCCTGCATGTCGTTGAACTGAATACTTTCGTCTGTGCATCCGGGGGTGCTGTCTTTAGGATAGAAGTAAATTACGAGGTGCTTGCCACGGTAGTCCGAGATATTAAATGTTTGATCTGAGGTCATAGGGGCAGAGAAATTTGGGACTTTTAATCCAACAATGGTAGCTGTCATTTTTTTATTATTCCTTAGTTTTTAAGTTCGTTGTATGGTCTGCGAGTATCTTATTTGCTAGTGATCGTACGGTATCCGGCAATATGGTGTCCAAGGAGTATTCCTTCGCTTGCGACATATGCTTGAAATTCGTGCTCATTGATTTTATGTAGGAGGGGTCATAATGTTTTTTTAACAAATCTTGAACTAATTTATCCCATTGGTTGTTCGTGATTAAATCTAACCAAGATTCGATGATGCGATTTCCATGTCTGGATCTAAGTTTTTCAAGTTGACTAGTTAGTAATGACGGGTTTTTAACTAAGTGGTCGTATGTTTCTTTAAGATAATTGGTTCGAGCATTTAAATTGACTTGGATGTTAACGCAAGTCCCCTGGCGGACGGTGTTTATTAACTCTTCTGGTACTCGTAAATCGCCAATTTTCTTGCTCTCAGACTCTATGAAAACAGGTTTTTTTATCTCGAATTGTTTAATTCGACGCCAAATTTGCGTTTCAAAGTTTTTCTGGCTAGGCTGCGCTGAATGAGGATCGTAACCCAATAAAGATCCGCGGTGATGTGCAAGTGCTTCAAGGTTTAAAGTTTGACCACCTTGACTTTGAATTGCTTCAATTAAATCTGTTTTCGCGGTACCAGTTAAGCCGCATATGACGATATAACTTAACGCTGGTGATAGGGTACTTATTTCGGTGACCACATGGCGTCTAAAGCTTTTATACCCGCCAGCTAATTGACGTGCTCTCCAGCCAATATTACGAAAAATCAGAGACATAGATCCACTTCGTTTTCCGCCCCTCCAGCAATAGATCACCGGAGACCAATTTTCTGTTTTTAGCGAAAGCATCGTATCGATATGATGGGCAATATTTTTAGCGACTAAAGAGGCTCCAATCTTCTTAGCTTTAAATGAGGATTCGTTTTTGTAAGTCCATCCAACTAATTGTCTCTCATCATCATTTAAGACTGGCAAATTGATTGCCCCAGGAATATGGTCCAGGCTGTATTCGCTGGGGGATCTAACATCTATTATGTCATCGTTCTCGGTTATATCAGAGCTGTCAATTAGGTCGTGCTTCATGAGACAATTTGGTTTATTTAATTGTTGTATTAAATTGAGACATTAACTTGCTTTAATTAGCGTACAGCATGTTTCTATATTTATAACCTGTGGGCTTTATTGTCGCACGATTATGTTGATGGGGAATCCTCTTGAAATTAACTGAATATGCTCATGGTGGGGGGTGTGGTTGTAAAATAGCTCCTGATCTTCTAAAAGAGATTTTGTCAGGCTTAAAACCTATTGCTGATATGAATCTGCTTGTTGGTTTTGATCAGTCTGATGACGCAGCCGTATATAAAATTAATGATGAAACAGCTATTGTGGCAACTACGGATTTCTTCACTCCTGTTGTTGATGATCCTTTTACCTTCGGTCGGATTGCTGCTACGAACGCTTTGTCTGATGTCTACGCGATGGGGGCTACACCACTCTTTGCTCTGAGCATTGTGGGTATGCCAATTGACAAGCTCTCCCCAGAGACTATTTCATCGGTATTGCAAGGTGGCCGTTCGGTCTGCGAAACACTGGGGGTTCCAATTGCAGGGGGGCATTCTATCGATACTCCAGAGCCTATTTATGGACTTGCTGTCATTGGAAAGGTAAATCCAGCTCAGGTAAAGAGAAATACTGGTGCCAAGGTTGGCGACAGCATTATTCTTGGTAAACCACTTGGCGTCGGTGTTTTGTCTGCTGCACTTAAAAAGAACCTTCTGTCGGATGAAGCTTATCGGGAGATGGTTTCTTTAACGACACAAATTAACACGACCGGAGCTTTATTCGCAGACTTGCCCCTTGTGCATGCTGTGACAGACGTAACAGGTTTCGGGTTGCTCGGTCATTTAAAGGAAATCATTGTGGGTTCAGGTGTCGGGGCCGAGATCAGTCTTTCTTCGATCCCATTTTTGGAGTCTGCTAGAAATTTTTCTCGGGAGGGCATCATTACAGGAGCGTCATCGAGAAATTGGTCAAGTTACGGAGATTATGTGAACCACTTTGACGGAATGGATGCCTCTGAACTGAATTTGTTGACAGATCCTCAAACAAGTGGGGGCTTATTAGTCACTTGTGCAGCCTCTATTGAAGACCGGGTTCTTAAGATGTTTTGTAAAGATGGATTTTCGAGTGCGGCTCGCATAGGCCATATTATTTCAGATCCGGTGTGTATTGAGGTCGTCCCCTAAGGGCTTCTTGAGGTATTAATCGCTTAAACTGTGGTAGAATCCGGCGCCGAAACGGTAACTTTTGACGTTTGTATGAGTCCCCCTGAGATTGCTTAGTCAGTCACGCACACATAGGTTAGATCTATATTAATTATGATAAACAGTATTCGCAACATTGCAATTGTCGCTCACGTCGATCACGGAAAAACCACTCTAGTTGATCAATTGCTAAAGCAGTCCGGTACATTTGCCGCGCACAAGCAGGTTTCTGAGCGTGTGATGGACTCCAACGACTTGGAGAAGGAACGCGGCATTACAATTTTGTCGAAGAACTGCGCCATCAGTTATAAAGATACCCATATTAATATTGTTGACACACCTGGGCATGCCGACTTTGGTGGTGAAGTAGAGCGTGTGTTATCCATGGTTGATTGCGTATTACTGCTTGTTGACGCGGTGGATGGCCCTATGCCTCAGACTCGTTTTGTCACTAAAAAAGCATTGTCTCTTGGTCTTAAACCCATTGTTGTTGTCAATAAAATTGATCGTCCAGGGGCGCGGCCAAGTTGGGTCATTAATCAGACGTTCGATTTGTTCGATAAACTTGGCGCGACGGAAGAACAATTAGATTTTCCTGTTGTGTTTGCCTCTGCCCTCGAAGGTTGGGCTACTTTAGATGCCGATGTTAAAACTGATAGTTTGGTGCCGTTATTTGAAACAATCTTAGAGCACGTTCCTGTGCGTGACGTGGATCTTGACGGTCCGTTACAGCTTCAAATTTGTTCTTTGGACTATTCCAGTTTTGTTGGAAGAATCGGCATTGGGAGGATCAATCGGGGTCGTGTTCGATCAGGTCAACAAGTTCTGATGGTTTCTGGTCCAGATGGCGAAGCGAGTACTCGTAAAATAAATCAAGTGCTGGTGTTTTCCGGGCTTGAAAAGGAAGTGGTCGAAGACGCTGAAGCTGGAAATATCGTGTTGATTAATGGAATTGAAGACATCACCATTGGCCAGACAATTTGTGAGGCGGGTTCTCCAGATGGACTACCATTGCTAACTGTAGATGAACCTACTTTAACTATGAATTTTGTAGTTAATACGTCTCCTCTAGCTGGAAGAGAAGGTAAGTTTGTCACCAGTAGACAAATTCGTGACCGACTCAATCGTGAATTGCAATCCAATGTAGCTCTTAAGGTCGAATTCACCTCTGACTCTGATACATTTATTGTGTCCGGTCGTGGAGAGTTACATCTAACGATCCTTTTGGAAACTATGCGTCGGGAGGGATATGAGCTTGCGGTGGGTAGGCCTCGTGTAGTTTTTAAAGAGATTAATGGCCAGCGCCATGAACCCTTTGAAATATTAACTATTGACGTTGAGGAAGCAAACCAGGGCGCAGTAATGGAGGAGTTGGGTGTTAGGCGTGGTGAGCTGCAGGATATGATGCCTGATGGAAAAGGTCGGGTTCGTCTTGAGTATCGAATTCCGGCGCGAGGATTAATTGGTTTTCAGAGTGAGTTTCTAACTCTTACTCGAGGAACTGGGGTGGCAAGCCACATCTTTGATTCTTATGATGTTGTGAAGGGCGATATTGATGATCGCAGAAATGGTGTTTTAGTCAGTCAAGATAACGGACCAGCGGTTGCTTATGCATTATGGAAATTACAAGAGCGTGGCCGTATGTTCGTTTCTCCTGGTGATGAGTTGTATGAGGGCATGATTATCGGGATCCATTCTCGGGATAATGACCTTAGTGTGAATCCTATAAAGAACAAACAATTAACCAACGTCCGTACTTCGGGTACTGACGAGGCTGTGCGACTTACTCCCCCTATACAGTTGACACTTGAGCGAGCAGTTGAATTTATCGCCGATGATGAACTTGTTGAAATCACCCCCAAATCAATTCGACTTCGAAAAAAAGCTTTAAAAGAGCATGAACGTCGGAGAGATGCTCGCCCCACAAAAGCAGCGTAGAGCAATTTGGTCGTAGTTCGAGTTTCATAATCCAAGCGAAGCTCTTTGTATATGGGCTATACTCAATCGATGAATTCATGGTTGGACAATCCTCAGCTAATGATGGGAATCGTGATGATCGTCATGATGCTGTGTGTGCTCGTCTTAGTGCTTGTTTGGCGGTTGCCAAAACGAATAAAAAGTACTCTAGAGAGTCTCTCAGCGGCGCATGCCAGACAAAATAGTGAAACACTTAATGCTCTTGCCGATCGACTCCTTAGAAATCAATCTACACTTAATGAAAATCTTCGTTCTTTTCTGTCGAATGAGTTGAATCAGCTGCGCAGTAGTTCCGGTTCGTTCCAGGTTAGACTGATCGAAGAGCAGTCTATTGGTAAAGAGAAAACGTTAGCGACCATTAGTGAAATGCGCAATGACGTGCAAGCGAAACTTGATTTAATTCGATCAGAAGTGATTGCTCGTATTTTAGAAAAGCTCTCTGAGCAGAGTCGGGCAGAACGGGAGATCATTCAGTCCACATTGAAAGCAGCCTCAGTCCAACTGCAAGAGTCAATGGAGCAGCTTGGCAAGGTTACGGATAATCGTTTGGAACAAATATCGGGCAAGGTCAATGAGCGGCTCGAGGAGGGGTTTAAGAAGACAAACGAGACATTTGTGAGTGTTATGGAGCGCTTAGCGACTATTGATGAAGCTCAAAAGAAACTCGATGGCCTAACGACCAATGTCATAGGGCTTCAAGAGTTGCTCGGTGATAAAAGGTCTCGTGGGGCTTTTGGTGAGGTGCAGCTCGAAAATCTTGTTAGAAATATGTTGGCGCCCTCTGCGTATGATTTTCAATATACGTATTCCAACGGTAACCGGGTTGACTGCGTTTTAAGACTTCCAGCGCCTACGGGTAATGTCTCGGTAGATTCTAAGTTTCCACTTGAGAATTATCATCGGATGTTTGGTAAAGATGTTGCCTCAGTGGATAGGGCAATAGCACAAAAAGCTTTTAGGATAGATATCAAAAAGCATGTCGATGCAATTTCCGATAAATACATCATTGATGGTGAAACCAGTGACGGCGCTGTGATGTTTATTCCGGCGGAGGCTGTTTTTGCAGAAATCCATGCGTATCATAATGAAGTTGTCGAGTACGCAATGCGGAAGAAAGTTTGGATTGTCTCGCCTACGACGTTAATGGCTGTTTTGAATACTGCGCGTGCTGTAATGAAAGATATTGCAACAAGAGAACAAATTCATATCATCAAAGAAGAGTTGAGTCGCTTAAGTCATGATTTTAATCGATTTGACGACCGAATGCGTAGACTCGCAGATCATATTCGACTCGCGCATAAAGATGTTGAGGATGTTCGGATTAGTAGCGACAAAATCACGAAACGGTTTAACCGTATTGAAAAGGTAGATTTGACCAATACGCCCGCGCAAGATGATGTGAATAAACCAAGGGCTTCAATAGATCCCACAGTTCTCCTAAAGGTGGCCGCCGTTGATGAAGAGAACTAAACGCATTATTTGAATGTGTCTATTTTTAACCGGTTTAGTAGGTACACAATAGTCCAAACTAAAAAAGGAACTACTATGGCTGATAAGATAAAAAACTTTATCTTGTCTTGAGTCACTGGATCCTCCATTAAAGTAAGTGTGCCTATCAGGCACCACAAACTCATGCCAACTCCTTGAAAAAGGGCATAAATAATTGTGAGCACGTAGGCCCACCGCTGCTGCATAAAAGTGCCAATTGCAAAGAGTAAGTGGAGTGCGGCTACGAACAGGAAGAGAATTAATTTACCTCCAGTTAAGCCAATTGCGAGTATCAACAGGCTTAAGGTTGCTAAAGTGTTTGCTGTGGTTAGCAATCTAATTCCAATAGGTTTCATTTTGTTAAATATCCATCTAAGGTTGGTTGTGAGGTCGTATCATATTCAATGAAGGCTATCTCTTAGAAATTTTATGAATGAATTACGCCGCGCATTGTGTGTTAAATCCAAGGATAATTGTAGACCCTTTAAATAAACCTTATTGAAAGTGATTTAATTTGAGTATTGAGGAAGATATTGATCGTGCATTTAGCTCGAATGGATTACTCTCGGAAGTTGTTTCTGGCTATAAAAGTCGAGTAGAGCAAACTGAAATGGCGAAGGCTATTGGTCGCGCAATTAGTCAGAAGACCCCTATAGTTTGCGAAGCAGGCACGGGGACAGGCAAGACGTTCGCCTACTTGATACCAGCATTTTATTACGGTCGTAAAATCATTATTGCTACTGGTACAAAAACGCTTCAGGATCAGCTTTTTGACCAAGATATCCAGGTGGTTCGAAACGCGTTAAAAATCCCAATAACAGTCGCTAAGCTGAAGGGTAGAGCTAATTACCTATGTCATCATCAAATTGAGAGAACTAAGGCTGAACGTTCTTTTTCGAGCCTTAAGGAGGTTGAGCTTTTTAATATGTTCGAGCGTATGCTCGATGATTCTGAATCAGGAGACATCTCGGAAGTTAACATCCCAGATGAAAGTCTGAGAGTCCAGTCTGGAGTAGTTAGTACTAGAGATAATTGTCTTGGCTCTGACTGTCCGCATATCAGCAAGTGCTTTGTTTTAAAAGCACGTAAAAAAGCTCTTGCTGCCGAGGTTGTTGTTGTAAATCATCACTTGTTTTTTGCGGATCTAGCACTCAAGCAAGATGGTTTTGGCGAGTTGCTCCCCGAATGTGATGTGGTGGTTTTTGATGAAGCTCACCAGGTTGCTGATGTCGCTACCCAATTCTTTGGTAGTAGCGTTAGTACGAGTCAGCTTAATGAGCTACTTCGTGACCTTAGGTACGGATACATTATTTCGGAAGATAGTGTGGCAGCCATAGATGAGATGATTGACCGTTTTGAAAAGGGAGTGCGAGATCTAAGATTGTCTTTCGACGGAGTTAAGGGTAGGTTTGACCTCAGAGACCAAGGTAGGTTTGTCAACGCGTTAGAGGCGGCGAGTTCGCTATCCAGTATTGGTGTCGAATTGACTGATGCTATTGGTTCAATTGAAACAGTGAATCATGAGCTGCAAAGATGCCGAGAGCGTTTGCTGGAAGTTGACTCGTTCCTGAGCACTTGGAGCAAAAATGAGGATCACAGTGTGATTCGTTGGTTCGATGCCAACATTCAGTCCGTTCGAATGCACCTTACGCCTATTAATGTTTCAGATGCATTTAGATCGGTAGTAAGCGATATTAAGCGCAGCTGGGTGTTTACATCGGCAACACTTTCTGTGTCTGGTGATGCTTCTTATTTTACGCAGCAGCTCGGACTTGAAGAAGCAGAGTTTCTTAGTTGGGACAGTCCTTTCGACTATCCTCAAAACAGCCTCTTGTATGTGCCAAAAAACATGCCAGAGCCATCTCACGCATCTTACGTTAAAAGAGTTGTTGAGGAGAGTCTTGAGGCAATCATCGCCTCCAATGGGCGTTGTATGATGCTTTTCACTAGTTTGGCCGCTATGCGCACTGCCCGTGAACAATTAGCAAAATGCTTAACCGAGCGTGGTGTTGAAATCCCGCTTCTTCTTCAAGGAGATGGGTCTAAGTTTGAATTATTAAATCGGTTCAAAACCTTAAAACATGCCGTATTACTGGGCAGTCATTCGTTTTGGGAGGGGGTTGATGTCCGAGGTCAGGGTTTAGTTCTCGTTATCATTGATAAGTTGCCATTTTCTGTCCCTGATGATCCTGTAACAGCCGGTCGTATTAATTACCTACGTAGTCAAGGTGGCAATCCCTTTATGGATTATCAAGTTCCAGAAGCGGTTATTTCTTTGAAGCAGGGCGCAGGCCGCTTAATCCGAGATGAGACAGATTTAGGTGTACTCATTATCTGTGACCCCAGATTATTGAGTAAGCCTTATGGGAAAAAAATTTGGAAAAGTCTGCCTCCAATGAAAAGGACGCAAGACTTAAGTGAAGTTACCTCATTCCTTAAATTGACTTAATTCGTCAAGTTAAATATGACGAGCGCCACTAAAATCCAACTTGAAATTACAATGATGATTCCTAATTTAAAGATTGGTTTGTTGCCCATCTCTAGGTGACGAATTGCGATGCCCAAGTATT
The DNA here is from genome assembly GCA_913057675.1 of uncultured Pseudomonadota bacterium. Taxonomy (GTDB): domain Bacteria; phylum Pseudomonadota; class Gammaproteobacteria; order Burkholderiales; family Eutrophovitaceae; genus Eutrophovita. Next base: position 9,733 of record CAJXOL010000056.1, read on the forward strand.
TTTCTGTAGTAGTTTTTTTAGTTATGGCATTAATCAAGTACAGTAATGTCGGAATGATAACAAGCTCATCTAAGTACCCAAGGACTGGAATAAAGTCTGGGATTAGATCGATCGGCGAGATCGCGTATGAAACCATCAAAATCGTTAAAACGATCGCAGTCACTGAGAGATCTTTTGCTTTTAGTGCCAGCCAAAAGGCCACAACACGGATGTAGAATTTAGCTATTAAGTGTTTAATTAATCTGCTTAGCACTCGTTAGAATTAAGCATTAGCGAAAAGGTCATGATCATCAGAATCCGTAATGATGGTTTTAACAATATCGCCAGACGCAAGTTGTGGCGCATTTCGAATAATAACTCTTCCATCAATCTCGGGTGCATCGTATTGGGTTCTACCAATAGCGACATTCTCAGCGCACATCTCATCAATTAGTACAGTTTGCGTCGTGCCGATTTTCTCCCTGAGGCGTTGCGAGCTTATTTTGTGTTGATGTTGCATTAAGCGTGCTTTACGGTCGCTTTTTACTTCATCGGGAACATTCATTTCTTGTAAGTGATTTGCTGTAGCGCCTTCGACAGCAGAATATTCAAAGCACCCGACGCGATCGAGATTAGCTTCGGTCAGAAAATCGAGTAATTCCTGAAACTCTGTTTCAGTCTCTCCTGGGAAGCCAACGATGAAGGTGCTTCTAATCGCTATATCAGGACATATGGAACGCCATGTATTAATACGATTCAAAACATTTTCTGAATTGGCTGGTCTCTTCATTAGTTTTAGAATGCGGTGCGATGCGTGTTGAAAAGGAATATCCAAGTAGGGGAGAATTACTCCATCACTCATTAAGGGTATGAGGTCATCAACATTTGGATAAGGGTAGACATAATGCAATCGTACCCAAGCCCCTAATTTCCCCAACTCGGTTGAAAGCTCCAATAATCGTGTTTTAATCGGTTTTCCATTCCAAAAATCGGTACGGTATTTTTGATCAACGCCAAATGCGCTGGTATCTTGTGAAATAACGAGTAGTTCACGCACTCCAGACTTAACTAAAACTCTGGCTTCTTCAAGAATACTGCCTATCGGTCTACTCACAAGCTTCCCTCTCATGGATGGAATAATGCAGAACGTACACTTGTGATTGCAACCCTCTGAAATCTTAAGGTAGGCGTAATGACGCGGAGTTAGACGCACATCGTGTCTTGGTATGAGATCAACATGTGGATTTTCGGCTATGGGGAAGTTAGAGCGAATAGCGGACATGACTTCATCAGTTTCTTGCGGTCCAGTCACAGCAATTACTGCAGGAAATTTGTCACGAATTAAACTGGATTTTGCTCCCAAGCAGCCAGTGACGATGACCTTACCGTTCTCAGTTAGAGCCTCTCCAATTGCATCCAAAGACTCTGTGATTGCTTCATCGATAAAACCACATGTATTGACTATGACCACATCCGCCTTGTCATAATTTGGGCTGATGCTGTAGCCATCTGCTCGCAGCGACGATAGGATGCGTTCTGAGTCTACGGTTGCCTTAGGACAACCGAGCGAAATGAAACCTACTGATCTAGTAGCCTGTGCTGACACGGTATATTGACCTAACTGTTTTGGGAGTACGTGATGGAATGGATGGGCTGCTACTAAACTAATTATCTAGTCGGAGTCTTTATCCTTGGATGTTGATGTGCTTGTCTGGCGAGGCGAACCGTTCAATGCGATGTTGGTTTGTTGTTGCATTTGTTTCTGCATTGCGACGAAATTCTTCGCATTCTGCTCAAGATAATTTGTCATTAATCCCTGTATTGCAGGCCCCTGCATGCTGATGAATTGCGCATAGCTATCGGGGTCAATTGGTTCATTTTTATTTCCGTTAGATCCTTGTGTTGGATTTTGTAAGTTTTTTTGAATTTCCATGAAAGTTTGAATATTCTTCTCAAGATAGCGGCTCATCATTTGCTGAAAACCATTCCCGTAAAATTGAATGATTTGATAGAGCATGTTTGATGAGAATGTAGGTGGGCCATTTGATTCTTCCTCTGTGATGATTTGTAGCAAAATGGCGCGAGTTAGATCATGTCCAGACTTGGCGTCCACTACCTTAAATAAACAACTTTCCATGACCAATTGCTTTACATCCGAGAGTGTAATGTAAGTACTCGTCGCTGTGTCATACAAACGTCGATTAGGGTACTTCTTGATTAATCTTTCTTCTGAAACCATCTGATCGAGCCTCGATTCAACTTCGTTTTTTGAGTTCTTCTGATCCAGGGAGGAATTTTTTTACAGGGAATTATCATAAATTAAATTACATTATATGCGAATTCAGAATGCAGTAGGTATCTTTAAACTGATTATAACCGCCATTTGTTGCAACGAACTGACCATCATGATTGTGAAGTAGGGTTACTTTCTTTTATAAGCTTTTTTCAAAAAATGACTGCGTGAAGCGTGTGTATAGTTTCAAAGATGTGTCTGATTGTATGTGTCTTTTATTAATGGAAATGGACGATGTAATCAGCTGCTACGATTGTTCCCACACCTAGTAAAATCAGTATGATTTGTTCCGCTGTTGCTTTTAAGTCCGTTCTTTTATGTAGACCGGGTATCAAGTCTGCTACTGCGACGTAGATCATACTGGCTGCAGCAAGCGCCAAGAAGGGCGCGATTAAGCCATTTACGACTTCGAATGCAAAGTACGCAACTAGACCGCCAACTAAGGTCGCCCCACTGGATATTAAATTCCATAGGAGTGCTTTTCTTTTTGAGAATCCAGAATTTAGAAGAATTAAAAAGTCCCCAACTTCCTGCGGAATCTCATGAGCAGTGATCGCAATCGTAGTAATGATGCCCAGGCGGACATCGGTCAGGAATGCTGCCGCAATTAATACGCCATCAACGAAATTATGAAATGTATCGCCGACGAGGATCATGGTTCCAGATCGTCCGTTGTCTGTTTGTGTGAGATGGTGATCGTGCCCCTCGCATGCCTCTAGGTGGCAATGTCTCCAGAGCACAAACTTCTCTAGTACAAAAAAGCCTAAAATGCCACCAAGAATGATTGCTGATAAAAATTTAGGGTCTGGATTGGCCTCGAAAGCGTGTGGAAGCACTTCAAGGAACGTCGCCCCCAGTAGTGTGCCAATCGCATAGCTCACGAGTTTTTGGATGGTTTTAGTATTGGCGTGGTAGCTGAACCAGGCGGCAGTCCCTACGCTGAGTAGCGCTCCCAATAGTGAGCTTCCGATGATCCAAGCGAGAGTAGACATAATTTAGTTCTTAATTGAAGGGGGTGCAATTATAACGATATGGCAAGAATATTCATTTTATTTTGTTGAATCGTCAAGCCAGATTAATGTAGCCATTCTTCCTGTAGGCTGTTCTCGTCGGTGGGAGAAAAATGCCTCTTTTTGAGTGAAGGTACATTGATCCCCGCCAAATATAGACCTAACACCCAATTGAACCAGTTGGTGGCGCGCAATGCCGTATAAATCGGCGAAGAAACGACCTTGTGAACCAGGAAGAAAGTAGCTCCGGTATAGGTTGTCCAAAGCTACAAATCGATTAACTAGGTCTTCTCTGACTTCATAATTTTTTTGACAGATGGCTGGGCCAAATTGAACCACAAGGTCGCTTGGGCGAGAGCTGAACTTGCTGATGGTTTGTTGTAACACTCCCTCTGCGAGTCCTCTCCAGCCTGCGTGAGCCACGGCCACTTCATTACCTGAATTATTGGCAATCAACACTGGCAAGCAATCTGCTGTCATGATGCCGCAAACAATGCGTTGTCGTTTTGTATAGAGTGCGTCTGCCTTGGTTGTTGGTGTTGAGGCCTCAGCTGTCACTACGCTGTTGCCATGAACTTGGGTAACCCAGTATGGATTTGATGGAAGGTAACCGCTCAGCGTTCGTCTATTTTTATCTACATGTACTTGATTATCACCAACGGCATAGCTCAGATTTAAGGCGCTGAATTCTCCTGTGCTGGCACCACCGCCTCGTGTAGTAATGACTGCGTGAACGTGCTTATGGACCACCCACCTAGGATGAATTAAATCAAGAAAGGCCATTGTCTGCAACTTTTAGTGCGGCTAGGAGAGTTTGAATGTCAGCAGGGATCTCTGCGTCCCAGGTCATTATTTGATTCGTAGTCGGATGAGTTAAAGTCAAGCTTTTAGCGTGAAGAGCTTGACGCTCAAAAGGTAATGCTTTCGTTAATGAAGCATACTTTTTTGATTTGCCCGTATACGTCTGATCACCGATTAGCGGATGGCCGAGAGAGGTCAGGTGCACGCGGATTTGATGAGTTCTACCGGTTTGTAATAAACAAGATAAGGCCGACCACTCTCTCCCGTGATCGATAGTCGTATAGTGGGTAACGGCATCTTTACCATTGGCAATTATGGACATTTTTTTTCTATTCCGTGGATGTCGTCCAATTGGCTCATCAATCTGTCTCTTAT
>CAJXOL010000057.1 GCA_913057675.1 uncultured Pseudomonadota bacterium
TCTACACACTGCATATCGTCGGCAGCGTCAGATGTGTATAAGAGACAGCTTCTGGCCCAGGAGTGACCAATGCGATCACTGGTATTGCGACGGCAAATATGGATTCAGTGCCAATGGTCGTCATTACTGGGCAAGTGCCTACTAAAGCCATTGGAGAGGATGCTTTTCAGGAGGTCGATACTGTTGGAATTACCCGGCCCTGCGTCAAACATAACATCTTGGTTAGGCGTGCGGCGGATATTGCGCCGGCTATAAAAAAAGCTTTTTATTTGGCTGCGACTGGCCGACCAGGCCCTGTTGTTGTGGATATTCCCAAAGATGTAACAATGGATAAAACCAATTATTTTTATCCCGAGACTGTGTCTTTGCGATCCTATAACTTGGTAACTCGAGGTCATTCTGGGCAGATAAGGAAAGCCGTTGAATTGTTGTTGTCAGCTAAGCGACCGATGATTTATTCGGGTGGTGGCATCATTATGGGTAACGCATCTGAGCTGCTTGCTCAGTTAGTCAGGGCCTTGGGTTATCCGTGTACGAATACGTTGATGGGTCTTGGCGGGTTCCCCGCAACAGATCCATTATTTTTAGGTATGTTGGGCATGCATGGCACCTATGAAGCTAATATGGCCATGCAAGATTGTGATGTGCTGTTGGCTATTGGCGCGCGATTTGACGACCGAGTTATTGGAAATCCAGATCATTTTATGAGCGTCAATCGTAAGATTATTCACGTCGATGTGGATCCTTCATCAATATCAAAGCGTGTGAAGGTTGATGTTCCCATCGTTGGGAATGTCATCGAAGTTTTGAAGGTTATGCTTCAGCACGTTGATGATTTGTCAGTTAAATCCAGCAAGCCTGATATTAAGGCGTGGTGGCAGCAAATTTCAAAATGGCGAGAAAAAGACAGTTCGAAGTTCACTTTATCTGATGAGGTGATTAAGCCACAGAAGGTCGTACAAACATTCTATGAGCTCACCAAGCATGAGGACGTGTTTGTCACGACTGATGTGGGTCAGCATCAAATGTGGGCTGCACAGTACTTTAAGTTCGACAGGCCCAGAAGATGGATTAACTCTGGCGGTCTTGGCACGATGGGTGTTGGTCTGCCGTACGCCATGGGTGTTCAATTTGCTTATCCGGATGCAACAGTTGCGTGTATTACGGGTGAGGCGAGTATTCAGATGTGTATACAAGAACTTTCTACAGCGAAGCAATACAGCTTGCCGATCAAAATCATTACCTTAAATAATCGTTACTTGGGTATGGTTCGGCAGTGGCAGGAATTTTTTCATGGTAACCGGCATTCTGAATCCTATATGGATGCGCTTCCAGACTTCGTTAAATTGGCCGAAGCTTATGGCCACGTCGGTATGCGTATCGATAAGCCATCAGATGTCGAAGGTGCACTCAAAGAGGCTTTAGCGCTTAAAGATCGGTTGGTCTTTATGGACTTCATTACTGATCAGGCTGAGAATGTTTTTCCAATGATCCCGGGGGGGAAAGGTCTCTCGGAAATGATTCTTGGATAACGTTGCCGATTAAAATTTTCATCTAATTAAGGCAATTACTATGAGGCATATTCTTTCATTGCTTTTGGAGAATGAGGCAGGAGCTCTTTCACGGGTTGCAGGTCTCTTTTCGGCACGAGGATATAATATTGAATCTTTGACGGTGGCTCCTACCGAGGATCCATCTTTATCGCGGATGACGATCGTTACCATAGGGTCGGATGAAAAGCTCGAGCAAATCACGAAACAGTTAAACAAACTAGTGGATGTGGTGAAGGTTGTTGACCTAACAGAGGGCAGTCATACTGAGCGAGAATTAATGCTTGTAAAGGTGCGAGCTGTGGCGAAGGATCGAGAGGAGATGAAGCGTATTTCTGACATATTCAGGGGGCGTATTTTAGACGTTACGGATAAAACCTATACCATCGAGCTGACCGGCACTGCAGCAAAGTTGGATGCTTTCTTTGATGCTTTAGATCGAGAGGCAATCCTTGAAACGGTTAGGACGGGGGCATCGGGAATAGGCCGTGGTGATCGTATTTTAAAGGTCTGAAAAAATAATTAAACAATAACGGAATACATTTGTTGCGAGGTAACTATGAAAGTTTTTTACGATAAAGATGCAAACTTAAGGCTCATCAAAGGCAAAAAGGTAACTATTCTTGGATATGGATCGCAAGGACATGCACACGCACTTAATCTTAAGGATTCAGGTGTAACTGTTACTGTGGGCGTTCGAAAAGGCGGAGCGTCTTGGACTAAAGCCAAAAAGGCAGGTTTTGCCGTGAAGGAAATGGGTGCTGCAGTCAAAGGTGCTGATGTGGTTATGTTACTTCTGCCTGATGAGAATATCGCTGAAGTTTTTGAGAATGATGTGAGGCCCAATATCAAAAAGGGGGCTGCGGTGGGTTTTGCTCACGGCTTTAATGTGCATTTTGGTCAGGTTAACCCAGATAAGAATGTTGACGTCATTATGATTGCGCCAAAAGCGCCGGGACATACAGTGCGGGCTACGTATTCACAGGGCGGTGGCGTTCCTTGCTTAATTGCTATTCACCAAGATGCATCTGGAAAAGCGAAAGATGTCTCCTTGTCTTACGCCGCAGCTATTGGCGGGGGCAAGGCTGGAATTATTGAAACCAATTTCAGGGAAGAAACAGAGACGGACCTTTTTGGCGAGCAAGTTGTCCTGTGTGGCGGTACCACCGCGTTAATTCAGGCTGGTTTTGAGGTTTTAGTTGAAGCTGGTTATGCGCCAGAGATGGCTTATTTTGAGTGTTTGCATGAGTTGAAGTTGATTGTTGACCTAATTTATGAGGGTGGTATCGCTAACATGCGATATTCAATTTCAAATAATGCGGAGTACGGTGATATCACCCGCGGTCCAAGAATTATTAACGAAGAGAGCAAAAACGAAATGCGCAGAATCCTCAAAGAGATTCAAACTGGCGTATATGCGCAAGAATTTTTGCTCGAGAATCAAACGCGAAATACAAAGCTTACCTCGATTAGACGTATCGATGGAGAGCACCAAATTGAAGTTGTGGGTAACAAACTTCGTGCCATGATGCCTTGGATCAAGGCAAATAAAATGGTTGATAAGTCTAAGAACTAGGGTGATGGGATGTGCTTTAGTGCAGAGGTTCGGTTCAAGCGTATGCGCAGAGTCGATTAGACAACGATTTTTTGAGGCTTAAGTGAATCGCAAATATCAACATCCTATTATCGCGAGAGAGGGATGGCCTTTCTTGATTCTTGCTGGAGTGTTGGCCGGATTGAGCACTGTTTATAGTGTTTATCTGGCCATTCCATTGTGGCTAATTTTCATTTTCATCCTACAGTTTTTTCGAGACCCCATTCGGGTTGCGCCGGAGGGTGACCGGCTTGTTTGTGCACCAGCAGATGGACGCATTATTTTTGTAGATGAGGCCTTTGATCCTTACGACAATCGAGAATGTTTGAAGATTAGTATCTTTATGAACGTATTCAATGTCCATTCTAATCGCATGCCGATAGAAGGGTTGGTTGAGGCAAAACATTACTATCCGGGTCGGTTTTTTAATGCGGACCTCGATAAAGCGTCCGAGAGCAATGAGCGTAACGCTCTTATTTTGGTTTCCAAAGATGGAAACCGAGTAACGTGTGTGCAGATCGCGGGTTTGATTGCTCGGCGCATTCTTTGTTACGTCGATGAGGGAGCAGAGGTGATTAAAGGCGAGCGTTTCGGCTTTATTCGTTTTGGTTCGCGAGTTGATCTTTATTTACCTAAATCGACTAAAATTTTGGTTAGTTTAGGGGATAAGGTCGTGGGTGGAGAGGCGATCGTGGCCGAGCTACCTGTGCGCGGTTGAAGTCAGATGGAGAGTGAAAGTAAACCTGAATTGAGTACCGAGAGTCCATCTCCTAGTCGAAGACAGCGATTTTTCTGGCTACCGAATGCCATTACCATTTGTGGCCTATTCTCGGGTTTTTATGCCATTGTTCAGGGCATGAATCACGAGTTTGGATTAGCGGCAATTGGTATCTTTGCGGCGATGATTTTTGATGGGTTAGATGGCCGGGTCGCGCGTCTTACGCAAACGCAATCTGCCTTTGGTGCTCAGTTTGACTCGTTGGCTGATATGGTTGCTTTTGGTGCTGCACCTGCTTTAGTGCTATACGAGGCTGAGCTCCGCTCAATTGGCGGCAAGCTCGCTTGGGTTGCTGCATTCATATATGTCGGATGTGCCGCGCTGAGGTTAGCTCGATTCAATACCAATATAGATTCCGAAGATAAATCGTATTTTCAAGGCTTGCCTAGCCCGGCTGCGGCGGGAGTTATCGCCGGTTTCATATGGGCGACTACTGCGAATGATTTCCAGAGACTACCTTGGGTTGCATGGATCTTGGCTGTAACGCTTGGCTTCACTATGGTCAGTAATATCAAATATTATAGTGGTAAGAAAATCAATCTTCGAAAGGCCGTACCTTTCTCTGTTGTGGTTTTGATATCCTTCTTTGTAATCCTGGTCATTAATTCAGCAGATAACCTTCCTGAGTTACTGTTTTTAACGTTCCTATCTTATTTTCTATCAGGGTTTGTAGCTTGGTTAGTAGTGTATTTTAAGCGACGACGCGCTCAAAGGGATCTGAGAGAGTAAATAAGAAAAGCCGTAAAACTATTCTTCTTGCTGAAGCGTTTGCTACGTATATGTAATAATCCTAATATTAGCGAAGCACAGTAACACGTCAAAAAATCTTTTTAGAGATCTGATGGACGCCTTCTGCTAGAGTTTTTTTGTGAAACTTTAGTGGGTTTTTTAATTTTTTATTTATAATTAAGTGGGTAAACGCGATTGCTAACCAGGGTGTTTCTATGACTGATCATTTGATAATTTTTGATACAACCATGCGTGACGGAGAGCAAAGTCCTGGGGCATCGATGACTCGGGAGGAAAAGCTACGTATTGGTAAGCAGCTTGAGCGTATGCGGGTAGACGTGATCGAAGCAGGTTTCCCAGCCGCGAGCAATGGTGATTTTGAATCAGTTAAAGCGGTAGCCGAAGCAATAAAAGATAGCACGGTTTGTGGATTAGCAAGAACGTCAGAAAAAGATATCAGGCGCGCTGCTGAGGCTGTAAAACCCGCCAATAGTGCCCGAATCCACACGTTTATTGCGACCTCACCAATTCATATGGAGAGGAAGTTACGAATGAGTGGTGATCAAGTGTTGGAGCAGGCTGTAAAAGCAGTCACGTTAGCCCGGTCACTGTGTGAAGACGTGGAGTTTTCTCCAGAAGATGCAGGAAGGTCAGAGCCAGATTATCTTTGTAGAATTCTTGAAGCCGTTATCAAAGCAGGTGCTCGGACCATCAATATTCCTGACACCGTTGGTTATACGATGCCAGATCAGTTCGCAGAATTAGTCCGGAACCTAATGACCCGCATACCTAATGCAGACAAAGCTGTCTGGTCCGTTCATTGTCATAATGATCTGGGAGTTGCTGTTGCTAATTCGTTAGCATCGATTGCTTCTGGAGTGCGTCAAATTGAGTGCACGATTAATGGGCTTGGGGAGAGGGCAGGCAATGCGTCTTTAGAAGAAATCGTTATGGCCGTCCGGACAAGGCAAGATTTTTTCCAATGTGATACTAGAATTGATGCGACTCAAATTGTTCCAGCTTCTAAATTGGTGTCTGCAATAACTGGATTCGCGGTGCAACCCAATAAGGCAATTGTAGGTGCTAATGCGTTTGCGCACGAGGCTGGAATTCATCAGGATGGCGTGCTGAAGCATCGAGAAACTTATGAAATTATGAAGGCGGAAGATGTGGGTTGGTCTAAGAATAAATTAGTACTCGGCAAACACTCTGGGCGTAATGCATTCAAGCAAAGATTAATTGAGCTTGGCCTCGAGGTGAGTGGCGAAGAAGGTATGAATGTCACATTTGCACGTTTTAAAGAATTGGCCGATAAGAAGCATGAGATTTTTGATGAAGATCTGATCATGCTTGTCTCCTCAGATGAGGCAATAAGCGTGAATGACGAGCGCTTTAAATTGCTCTCGTTGAAGGCCAATTTTGAGACTGGTGAGGCACCAAATGCAACCGTAATTTTGTCAGAAGGTGGTGAGGAAAAGAGTGCTGATGCTTCTGGTAGTGGGCAAGTGGACGCTACATTTAAGGCCATCGAGTCAATCGTTAGCAGTGGGGCGGATCTTCAGCTTTATTCTGTTAACGCCATTACGAGTGGGACAGATTCTCAAGGGGAGGTCAGTGTGAGGCTGGCTAAAAACGGTAAGATTGTAAACGGACACGGCGCTGATACGGATATCGTAGTTGCCTCAGCCAAAGCTTATTTGAATGCCGTCAACAAGCTGCAATCTGGCCTCGAGAAAGTTAATCCACAAGTTTAGCGACGTCAATATAGCCTACGCCGATTGACAGTGAGTTGCTTAACGGCGATCAATTAATTTAAAACAGCGAGTTTATTTGCAAAATGCTCAGAGCCTGGATGCGAAATTATTGTTATGTCGCGCCATATTTCTTTTTGGGTATTTTTTGCCTAATTCTTACTGGATGTGGGCATAAGAGTTACGTTGTCGATGCGCCCGTAAAACGGCAAATAACACAAGACTTTGATTCCAGGGGAGCAAGCCTCAATAGTTTGGTGGGGTTTGTGAGTGAGTCGGGCTATGGCAGATCTTGGCCTCCTGAGAAGTGGGGACTTGAGGAACTCATGTATGCCGGACTTTATTTCAGTCCGAGGCTTGATGTTGCTCGCAAAAATATAGAGTTATTTGAGATTTCAGCGCAGTTGTCTGCTCTAGGAATGCGGCAAAAAGTCCAAGTGGCTACCGAGTACCATGGCCGAGAAGTAAATGGCCAAGAGCCCTGGGGGGTAGGCTTTGCCCTAGATTTACCGTTTTTTTCGAAAAAAAAGCGAGACGCTTTATCCCAAAAATCATTGTTTTATATAGATGGAGCTGCGCTCGAGCTCAGCCAAGAAATATGGTTGCTACACTCGTCCCTGCGCAATAATTTATTTCGTTTGGCTGCAAATGATTCTAAACGAAAACTCTATGTACAGAAAATTAAGATAGCGGAAGAGTTGGATGAGCTTATTGAGGCTAGATTTTCTCATGGCTTTGCGGATCGAGATGCGTTGGATAAAAGACGGTTTGAGCTGGGGCTATTCCGGGAGCTTGGACTTAATCTTGAAACAGAAAGGCTGGAGATTATTTACTCCATGGCTAGATTGATAGGCATATCTGCGACTGACTTCCAAAAACTTAATCTTGAGACGCCTAATTTTGATCAGACCTACACAATGGAATCCTTGGATTTTAAGAGTGCTGCGCTGCGCAATCGAATCGATTTGCAAAGCGCACTTGTTGATTTCGGTATTGCCGATGTTGAATTGAAGCTGGCACTTATCAAGCAATTCCCTCAGATTTCGATAGTTCCGGGTTACTTCTGGGATCAGGGGGACAATATATGGAATTTTGCATTGGGCTTGGTTTTGCCAAACCATGCTGATGCATTCGTTTTACAGGCAGAGACTTCAAGGTCACTGAAACATCTTAAAGTTAAAGAGAAGCAAATTAATATTCTTTCTGAGGTTGATCAAAATTACGCGACTGTTTTGTCAACAGAAGAGAGTTTTCGGCAGGGTCGCTTAAATTTACGGCGAGCCCACCATATGTTTGCCGGCAAGGAGGGGGGGTTTAGTGCGGGAGATATCAGCCGTGTCGAACTCTACGACGCACGTTTAAATTACCTTGAAATAGCAGAACGGTTTATTGACGATAAAGTTACCTATTTTTCTGCTGTCGCTGAACTCGAGGATTCGTGTCAAACTCCATTAGCTTTTAAGTATCGGGTCCCGATGAATATCAACAAACAGCAGAGGCATTGACTTGAATACGCGTCAATACAATTTGGTCATTGGTGGCCTCACTCTTTTTATCGCCCTGCTGTTATTTGTCTTGGTAACATTTAATCGAGACGATTTCTTATTCAGTGAGTCGGATTATGAGGAGGAGATAGAGACTAGAGATGCCACAGGTTACGAAGATGGCGTTTCGCTAGTCCGGCTAGCTCGTAGGGATCAGGATGCATCCGGTATTGAAGTGATAGAGCTGGCAGTGATGCGTCATCAAGCTGAATATCAACTGTTCGGGGAGATTCTCGATATCACTGGATTGTTAGAGCTCAGAGAGCGCTTGATTACTCTTTCAAATGAGGATCGAGCCAAAGATGTCGAAGAGGCCCATTTAGCAGACGCATACAAGCGGGCTAGCCTATTATTCGAAGATCGCCAAAATATTTCTCGACGTGAGTTAATGGAAAGTGAGTATCAGCTCAATGCGGTTAGAACGTATCGACTTAACTTGCGCAGAAATTTAGCGTCATTGAAGCATTCTGCGAACGCGACTTGGGGTGCTGAAGTTAGCGACTGGTTACTTGATGAGTATTCTCAGAATTTTAAAAATTTGGTGACTCAACAATCGAGTCTTATACGGTTATTCGTAAGAAATGTTTCGCTATCTGCTAAGGGAATTAGCACCGTTGATATTGCTCCAGTGGGATTCCCAACGCGAAAAGTATCTGCGCGTTATGTCTCGGAGGCTCCAAGCGCACAATTGGGAACTGGGGCGGCGGATAAATTTTTTATGACTGATACGCAAATGCCAACTGGTACTCGGGTTATTGTTTCATTATCTGAAAATTTAGAAGGGGTCTCGGGCGTTTTTATCCCTGATGAGGCAGTTTTATGGCATTCGGGTAAACCGTGGGTCTTCAAGCGACACAGTGAAGGGGTTTTTGCTCGATTTGAAATTGAAGCCGATGTTGATTTGGGGTTAGGTTGGTTCGAGGTTAACGCGTTCGTGCCAGGAGATCAGATCGTTGTGTCGGGTGCCCAACTTCTGTTGTCAGAGGAGTTGAAATATCAAATACGTAACGAGAATGAGGATTGAAGCTCATCTTTGGCGGTGGCATGATTCTACTGTTATAGCGGTAAATGACGCCTTATGATTGCCGGAATCGTTCGTGCTTCGATTAAGTATGCTGGGGTAGTTGTAACTCTCGCAATTACCGTTGTTAGCTATGGCTTGTATACCATTTCAAATGCTAACTTAGATGTTTTCCCAGAGTTTTCGCCAAGCCAAGTCGTCCTTCAGATAGAGGCTCAAGGGTATTCTTCTGAATTAGTTGAGAAGTTGGTAACGCAACCGATAGAAAATTCCTTAATGGGGATTCCGGAGCTGGAGAATATCCGCTCCCAGTCGATACCTGGACTGTCAGTTGTGACCGTAGTCTTTAAGGATGGCAGCGATGTCTATCTAAATAGACAGGTGGTTGGGGAGCGTATAGCTGGCCTAGCAAGCGAAATGCCTCGGGGTGTTGGCGCGCCAACCATGACTCCTCTGACCTCGTCTGCCAGTACGGTTTTAGGAATTGGTGTGACCTCAGATAAGCGCTCTCTTTCTGATTTGAGAACTATAGTGGATTGGACTATACGCCCTCATTTATTAGCGGTGCCTGGAGTTGCTGAGGTTAACGTTTTCGGTGGGAATGTCGAGCAGTGGCAAATACAGGTTGACCTTCAAAAATTAGAGCAGGCAGATGTTTCATTTCAACACTTAATTGACGCTGCACAATCTGCGACAGGCATGGTGGGAACGGGATTTATTAAGACGCCCAATCAACATTTGAATATTCAAATGGATGGACAACCGAGAGGTTTAGAGGATCTTCGACATCTGATTGTTGAGTCGCGTGCTGGAGTCAATATTCATCTCGGAGATTTGACCAAGGTTATTGCTGCTCCTGCGCCATCTATTGGTGCTGCGTCAATTGATGCGAAGGCGGGTGTTTTTTTAATGATACAAGGGCAGCTCGGCGCCAATACGTACGCGGTTACGCAAGATCTAGAGCGAGCTATATCAGAACTCGCTCCATTGATTAAGAGAGAAGAGATTATTCTTCACGAGAATCTTTTTAGGCCAGCAAACTTTATAGAAACAGCGGTTAGAAATGTTCAGCGTGACGTGTTGATCGGCTCAGCTCTCGTTGTTAGCATTTTGTTTTTATTCCTCTATAACGTGCGTACGGCAATTATATGTGCGGTAGCGATGCCAGTATCTTTGCTCTCCGCAGTGATTGTTCTGGATGCACTCGATGTGGCGCTCAATGTAATGGTTATTGGTGGTTTGGCAATTGCACTTGGAGAAGTGGTGGATGACGCCATTATTGATACAGAGAATATCTTTCGACGGCTACGATTGAATCAAATTTCAGGCAACAAAAAAAGAGTATCGGATGTTGTTTTGGAAGCCTCAGTAGAGGTGAGAAGTTCTGTTGTGTATGCCACGTTCATTGTTGTTTTGGCGTTTGTCCCACTGTTAACCCTATCAGGGATTGCGGGCAAACTGTTTGCGCCTCTTGGTCTCGCTTATATATTTGCCATATTGGCATCTTTAGTTACAGCAGTGACGCTGACCCCAGCATTAAGTTATTTGCTTTTAGGTGGACGCAGTTTATCAGCAGGGGATTCTCCAGCAGTCTCATTTCTTAGGCCTCGATATGAGAAGTTATTGGTTTGGTTTGAGGAAAAATTCGCGCGTAATCTCACGGTGGTGATTGTTATCGTTATTTCTGGTATCGGCGTTTTTCCATTATTTTCTGGTGAGTTTATTCCTGCCTTGAAGGAAGGGCACTATATTGCTCATATGACTGCTGTCCCTGGCACATCAGAGCAAGAGTCGTTAAGAATTGGTGATCGAGTATCTGCGGTTTTAGGAAAAATTGACGGGGTCGAATCTGTGGCGCAGTGGGTGGGACGCTCTAAAAATGGTGCAGATACCTTTGGAACGCATTACAGCGAATTTGAGATAGAAATTGGAGCTATAGATGGTGATGAGCAAGAGCGAGTTCTTTTGGAAATACGCGAGGTGCTTGGCGGAGAAAAAGTAGGACATTTTCCAGGGTTAAGTTTTGGTGTTAATACGTTTTTGACAGAGCGTATTGAAGAGACAGTTACGGGGTTCGCTGCCCCCTTCGTGGCTACAATTTATGGGGCCAATCTAGATGCGTTAGATCATGATGCACGTCAGGTTGCTGCCACCTTAAATCAAGTCTATGGGTCAGAAGATGTTCAGATACAGGCGCCTGCCGGTACGCCGCAGCTTGATATCAGACTAAGGCATGCCCGTTTGTCGGCATTGGGCCTTACTCCAGGCGAAGTATTACAGGTGGTCAGTGCGGCTTATGACGGTGAGGTTGTGGGGCAGATTAGGAGAGGAAATCGAATCGTAGATATTGTCGTGATTCTTGAGGATGCCCTCAGGCAGGATGTGCGTTCGTTATCTGACTTATTTATCAAGAAAGTTGGAGATTCTGTCATTCAATTGTCAGATGTTGCCAATATTAGTTTGGTTGGTGGTCGGTATAAAATACTTCATTCGGATGGTCGTAGAGTACAAACTGTCACAGCAAAATTCTCTGGCCGAGATCTGGGCTCTTTTGAGCGCAGAGCGAAAGAGAAAATTTTGTCCGCCGTGGTGCTCTCGCCCGGAAATTATATTGTCTTTTCTGGGACTGCTGAATCTGAGCGACAAGCAAAGACTGATCTAGTGGTTCATTCGTTATTAGCTGGAGTTGGGGTTTTTATATTCCTTTTTATTGCGTTTAATCAACTGCATAACATGGCTATTACCTTCTTAAATTTGCCTTTTGCACTTGTTGGCGGCGTAATTGCAGTTATATTCTCTGGGGGATGGTTATCTCTAGGCTCTTTGGTTGGGTTTGTGACGTTGTTTGGTATTACGCTCAGAAATTCCATAATGCTGGTATCTCACTATCAATATCTTGTTGAAGTTGAGAATGTTGCTTGGAATTTTGATACTGTGTTAAGAGGGGCGTCCGAGCGGTTAACTTCTATTTTGATGACAGCTTTAGTGACCGGTCTTGGTTTATTGCCCTTAGCGCTAGGCACGGGAGAGCCTGGTCGCGAAATTGAGGGTCCTATGGCTACCATTATTGTTGGTGGGCTATTTACTTCAACACTTTTGAATCTTCTCGTGCTTCCTACTATTTTGTATCACTTTGGTAGGTTTCCTCGATCTAATCTATGAGTCTAAATCTTAACTTGCAATAATTCGTAAAGTGCTAAACTAAAGAACTAAATTGAGATTATGGACTTAATGATATGTTGGTAGCTGATCTGACAGGTGATACTTTTGACCAAGCCGTTAAAGAAAACGAAATGGTTATCATTGATTTTTGGGCGCCTTGGTGTGGCCCATGTAAGACGTTTGCCCCAGTGTTTGAGGCTGCATCGGAAAAATATACAGGAGTATATTTTGCTAAGGTAAATTCTGAAGAAGAACAGGAATTAACCTCGACCTTCGGGATTCGTTCCATTCCTACGTTGGTCGTCATTCGAGAACAAATTATCCTTTACTCAAAGCCAGGCGCAGTCCCTGCGTATTCGCTTGAGGGTCTGTTAGAACGGATGGGTAAATTAGATATGGCGCAGGTACGTGACGAGATCGAGAAATCGCAGTCAGAAGTTAATACATAATCAGCGTATAGAATTTCTGAAGTACAAGTTACTCTAATTTTTTAGGCAGCTTGATCGGAAATTGTAAGATTCTGATTAAATTGTATAAATTAAAGATAATTTGAAAATAAATTAGCTGCTTTAGTAGTCTTTTGAGAGTTTAGGGGGGCAAGTTGTTGGAAATAAAAAGTCGCTTTGTGTTTTGGGCAGTGATTCTGGTCGCGTTATTGGGTTTATTCGCATGGATGAATTGGCCCACTCAAGAGGTTGGGAACCTACCGGAAAAAGTTGAACAAGCTGCCCCAGCTAAACCCCAGGGGTTGCCCGTGCAGGCGGTACCTGTAATAGTTGGTGAACTACTAGATGAGATTACCGCCATTGGTACCGTGGGTGCGAACGAATCAGTTCGGATTAGGACGGAGATCGATGGGCGCCTTTTAAAGTTGAATTTTGATGAGGGACAGAGCGTTAAAAAAGGTCAAGTGCTCGTGGTCTTAGATGACGGAGAGCACCGTGCTGAGCTCGCGGCAATTAATGCAGAGCTTCGAACAGAGAAGCAAAGATTCTTGAGGACGAAAGAACTGTATGAGAAAAAGTTCATAAGTAAGGAAGCTCTAGATCTGCAAGCAGGTGCCGTTGACCGATTGGCTGCGATGGTTCAAGGGGCAGATGCACGTCTGCAAAAAACAGTAGTTACTGCACCATTTTCGGGCGCGATAGGTCTGCGGAAAGTTAGCCTCGGAGCTTACCTGCAAGCTGGTGATGATATCGCACGTTTAGAGGATATTAGCTCAGTAAAAGTAGACTTTAGAGTTCCTGAAGTCTTTCTCGCTAAAGTTCGTTCTGGTCAATCCATATCCGTGGTCGTTGATGCGTTTCCGAATGCTGTTTTCAATGGGAAAGTGTATGCAATTGAAGCCGGTATGGACAGAGAGACGAGGACGGCGCTCGTGCGGGCGAAAATAAGTAATAAGACGGGTAAGTTGCGCTCGGGCATGTTCGCGAGAGTGTCCCTCCTTATGGCCAAAAAGAAAGATGCACTATCAGTTCCTGAGCAAGCACTTTGGCCCCAGGGCACGGACAACTTTGTTTTCAAGGTTATAGATGGCAAGGTGGCGCTTACGAAGGTAGAGCTCGGGCAAAGAACTCCCGGATATGTTGAGATTCTGAAAGGATTAAGTCCTGGTGATCTTGTGGTGACTGAAGGGCAGATGAAGATTAGAGATGGTGCGCCAGTCACAGTATTGGGTGGCGGACGATGATAATAAGAATACTATTTATACCTGTCTCTTATACACATCTCCGAGCCCACGAGACAGGCAGAAATCT
>CAJXOL010000058.1 GCA_913057675.1 uncultured Pseudomonadota bacterium
CTACACACTGCATATCGTCGGCAGCGTCAGATGTGTATAAGAGACAGGATATCAGACTTCTTATGGTCAATCGCAATTTGGTCCCCGATCAGGGGGTTTTTTTGATAAATTCGTAAAACCGCCCCATGGGCAACCACGCAGTAAAGACAGTGATTGACCCCACTTGTTGCGACGACAATCATTTCCTTCTCGGCTTTGCTTAACCCGCTATCACGCAACATTAGGGCGTCATGGTAGGCAAAGAATGCCCTAAATTCATCTGGACGATGAGCAAGTGTAATGAAGACATTAGGGATAAAACCTGCTTTTTCTTGCACGGCAAGGATTGTTTCACGAATATCTGTTGGTAGGGACTCCAAAGTTGGCACTGGGTATAGGCTCATAGGCTTAGCGTTCATGGTTTTAGACCCCCGTGGTTCGCGCGTTATTAAAATTAATCGTACTTTCGACGATCATCAATTACCTTGCCATCGCGTGCTATCGACCCTGCAGGGACATATGAAACAATACCCCTAAGCTTAGTGAGGTCGCGAACCGAGGAGACAATTGCTGCAGTAAGTTCCGCCCCCTCAGCTCCTGACTCGCATTGCAGCGTCATGACATCATTGTGGCTCGCGTCATGTTCGACAATTAGTCGAGCATACTGTATCTGTTGATGGCGCTTGATTATGGCGTTAACTTGCTCAGGGTGAACAAACATTCCCTTCACTTTAGTCGTTTGGTCGGCACGCCCCATCCAACCTTTCAACCTTCGGTTAGTGCGACCACAGTTGCTTGCACCAGGAATGAACATGGATAAATCACCGGTACCGAATCGAATAAGGGGATATATCTTGGAGAAAATGGTGACTACAACCTCTCCAACTTCGCCGTCAGCAACCAAATCATCGCTACCGGGCCTTACAATTTCAACGAGCGCCTCCTCATCGATTATTAGTCCATCGTCGGGAATAGTCTCATATGCGATAAGACCTACGTCCGCCGTTGCGTATGTTTGCTTAATATCGATATTATGTTCTTGAAACAATTGTCTAGCACTGGGAAGCAGCGCCTCACCACCCACAATACCTCTTTTCAGACTGGATAAATCAAGGCCAAGCTCGCGCCCTTTTTCTAATAGGATTTTAAGGAATGATGGAGTACCGGTATAGACATCAGGCCTGATCTCAGCAATCGTTTGTACTTGTAACTCAGTCTGTCCAATGCCCGCTGGAAAGACGGCGCAACCTAGCGCTCGAGCCCCAAAGTCCGCCATGAACCCCGCTGGCGTGAAATGATATGAAAAGGTGTTATAGACCAAGCTGCCAGATCTAACGCCCACGGCGTACATTGCCCTTTTGAAGCGCCAGAGGTCTTCATCGGCAGCTTGAGGCTCATAGATTGGACCGGGAGATGAGAATAAACGAGCAAGGCTGCTGACAGGTGCCGTTGTTAACCCTCCAAAGGGTGGGGTCTTCGCTTGTATGGCTTTTAGGTCATTTTTACGGGTAACGGGTATTTGACAGATTGTCTTACGGTCGATAAGTGAACTTGGATCAATTCCCTTAAGACGATCCTTAAAATATTCTGTGTTTTTTTGCGCATGATCGACCTGCTCTCTAAGCCGTTCGAGAAGCTGAGCCTCTCGCTCGTCATCGGTGCGCGTTTCAGAGGAATCTAGAAACGAGTTATGATCACTCATGTGTACTCCTTACATTAATTGACTCATGTAATAATAAATAGATAAATTTTTGAGAATGTCTTACTATATTTTTAAGCAAGCCAGCGTTTTCGCCGTCTGTAATGCTTGCCATCTTTAAAGCTTTTTCGCCCTGCCCCCGAAATGCCAAGATAAAATTCTTTTACATCCTCATTATTCGCTAATTCATGAGCGGGACCATCCATTACAATCCGTCCGTTTTCCAGAATATATCCATAGTCCGCATGACGGAGAGCAACGGTGGTGTTTTGTTCAGCTAATAGGAAGCTGACATTTTCTTTTTTATTAAGGTCTTCAACTATCTCAAAGATTTCCGCGACGATCTGTGGCGCGAGGCCCATGGAGGGTTCATCAAGCAGAATCATTTTTGGTTTTGCCATGAGCGCACGCCCTACGGCGGTCATCTGCTGTTCCCCACCGGAAGTGAACCCAGCCAAACTAGAGCGGCGTTGCTTGAGTCTCGGGAAATAGGCATAGACGCGCTCCAGGCTATCCGCGAGTTCCTTGCGTGAAATGCTGCGAGTAAAGGCGCCAGTGAGTAAGTTTTCCTCAACGGTAAGATGAGCAAAGCAATGCCTACCTTCCATAACTTGCACTATTCCTTTTTTCACAACAGTAGACGGGTTGAGTTGATCAATTCTCTCATCTTTAAAAATAATTGATCCTTTGGTCACGTCCCCACGCTCAGCGCCTAGCAAATTCGAAATAGCCTTGAGCGTGGTTGATTTGCCTGCCCCATTCCCACCGAGTAGGGCAACTATCGCACCTTCGGGTACGTCTAGCGAAACGCCCTTCAGTACTAGAATGACGTGATCGTAAATAACCTCGATATTTTTCACCGAAAGTAAATTTGCGTTTTGGGTAATCTCCGTCATTCTTAGTCCTTAACCAGTGTATTTATTTTTCAGCTATCGCAAGCATTAGTTGAGATTCCAGCTTCTTTAGCATAGGTATCCGACGCGCTCTTCACCATAGGTTGAATAACGCTATCATCGGCACTTATCCAATCTGACGAATACTCCCAAGATTCACCATTCCAGCGATGAAGTCGGGCCGCACGCTTTCCTTCATGATCCAAACAGCTTAGGCGCACTGGATACATGTAACCCGTGAGGCCTAATATTTCAATGGCCTCGTCTGAGATATCTAAATTCTCAATACCCCAACGAACTTCCTCGCCTGTCAGCGGCTTCTCGCCATACTTAGATTGCGCGGTTCGAATAGACTCAACAACAAGCGCTGCGTTTAATAGGCCAACGTTGTATAAAACTTCGCCAACGCCATCTCTCTCTCCAGAGCCTAGGCCATTATCGTATAGATAACTAAGCGCATCCTCGTGAACCCTCGCTTGACCGGAGGAAATCATAGAGACTGCTTGGTATCCAACCGCATCTGCACCAGCTGGTTTAACGTCGGGTTCAGAGCCGGCCCACCAAATTCCAAACATTTGATCACGCGGGTACCTGACGCCGGCCGCCTCTTTAATGGCAGTTGAGTTCATAACACCCCAGCCCCAAAGCAATACGTAATCGGGCTTCTGTTTTCGTATCTGTATCCACGCCGACTTTTGTTCTACACCCGGGTGAGTAACAGGAATCGAGAGCAGCTCAAAGCCAAGCATCTCTGCGCGTTTTTCCAGTAACGGGATCGGCTCCTTGCCGAAGGGGGAGTCGTGATAGACCAAAGCAATTTTTTTGCCTTTAAGATTGTTGATGTCACCATTGATGTTGCCCAAGTGCGTGATTAAAACATCAGCAGCAGTCCAATACGTGCCGTAGATCGGGAAATTCCATGGGAACACACCACCATTTCGTGACTCAGACCTGCCATAGCCCATAGTGATCAGCGGGATTTTATCAACAGGCGCTTTTTCTGTAATTGCAAATGTTGCACCGGTAGACATAGGATTGAAAACAGCCGCTCCAGTCGGCCCTTGACCTTTGAGGCGTTCGTAGCACTCAATACTTCGTGACGTAGAATACCCTGTCTCACATTCCTCAAAGCTGATTTTGACCCCGTTGATGCCGCCGTCTCTCGCATTAATGAGTTTTAAGTAATCGGTAAAGCCATTTGCAACTGGTGCCCCATTTGGCGCGTAGGCACCTGTTCGATAAGAAAGAACCGGGACAAATTGTGCATTTGCATCAGATACGTCGACGATGACCCCTGCCGCATTAGACGGCATCCCGGTGGCCTCACCTGATGTGCCTGAATCGGTGCCAGAATCTTGACCACATCCGCTGATAGCAAGTGGCACGCAAATCAAAAGTGCTCTAAATAAAAGACCGTAGTTCATAAACTTTCTCCCTTATAAGGTTTACTGCCTGTTTTTATATCACTGATTCGTCCGCATATGCTTAGTGTGGGAACGGCCACAAACGGAGCTTTTCTTTGGTAATTTGCCAGATCCTCGCGAGACCTAGCGGTTCGACTGCTAAAAAGAAAATAATCAAGGCACCAAAAATCATAAATTCTAGGTGCGAAATCATTGCGGTTGATATGTTGATCCCCAGCCACACAGGTAGTTGGTTGAGAAATAGAGGTAACAATGTGATGAACGCCGCGCCGAGCATCCCGCCTACGATTGAGCCCAGTCCACCAATGATCACCATGAAAAGTATGCTGAACGATAGATTAATATCAAATGCGAGTGGTTCCCAGGAACCCAGATGCACAAATGCCCAAAGAGCGCCAGCGACACCAATGAAAAATGAGCTCACGGCAAACGCAGACAGCTTAGCAAAGACTGGTCGTATCCCAATAATTTCTGCCGCGACGTCCATGTCGCGAGTTGCCATCCAAGCTCTTCCTATTCGACCTCGGACAATATTCGTACCAATAATCGTAAAAATTACTAAAAAGACTAGGCATAAAAAATATTTTTTCATAGGAGAATCAAATACGACTCCCAACATTTCCACGGGCCGTACCGCTATCGAACCGGATGGCGTGTAGTTGGTGAACCAATCGATTCGGCTGAATGTCCAGTCGGTGAAAAATTGGAGAGCAAGCGTCGCCACCGCGAGATAAAAGCCCTTGATCCTGAGGCTGGGAATGCCAAAAATTACGCCTACAGCTGTTGCGGAAAGGCCCCCAAGCAAAAAGCAAATCAATGGGTTGAGCTCAGGCACGCGAATCATAAAATTGTACGCAGCATAAGCGCCGACTGCCATAAATGCTCCTGATCCTAGAGAGACTTGTCCGCAATAACCCACTAGAAGATTAAGACCTATAGCGGCCAGGGCCATTATGATGACTGGTATAAATATTGCTCGGAACATGTATTCATTGGCCAGCATCGGTACTACTACAAAACCGATAAAAAGCCAAATAGCGACAAATATTTTGTCCTGAAATATTGGGAACATGGCCTGATCGGCCTTGTAGCTTGTCTTAAATTGTCCGGCTTCTCTATAAAACATTGTTAGACCATAAAGTGATTAGATGAATATTGGATATTTGATCAAACGCGATCAATATGAACTTCACCGAAGAGACCTTGCGGCCTGAACATCAAAAACCCGAGGGCAAGCATGTATGCGAACCAATATTCGATACCACCACCGACATAGGGACCAAGATAAATTTCTGCTAATTTTTCTCCAGATCCGATAATAAGGCCGCCGATGATGGCGCCTAAAACGGATTCGAAGCCACCCAGAATCAGCACGGGGAGTGCCTTTAATGCGATCAGCGATAACGAAAACTGGACCCCGAGTTTGGAACCCCAGATCACGCCTGCAACAAGTGCGACTAGACCCGCAACGGACCAGACAATAACCCAAATATAGTTAAGAGGGATGCCGATAGATTGTGCAGCTTGATGATCATCTGCGACTGCACGCAGCGCCCGGCCAATTCGAGTCCTCTGGAAAAATATTGCCAGTGTTACCACCAGTATACCCGCAATGACCGTTGCAACTAGATCTTCTTTGGCGACTAAAACACCACCTTCAAATACCGATTCCAAAATGAAAATGGATCCCCTGGGGATGCCAATATCTAAAGTGTAAATGTCGCTGCCCCAAAGCGTTTGGCCAAATCCGTCTAAAAAATACGCAACACCCAGGGTCGCCATGAATAGTGAGATGCCCGGCTGGTTCACTAACGGGCGAAGTACTAACCTTTCGATCGCCATTGCCAGCATTATCATCATAGCTATTGTGATGATGAGGGCGAGTGTGATGGGGGCAAAAGTATCTTTTAAGATATCCAAAAGTCTTACAAATGTAAGCGCAGCAAACAAAACCATAGCGCCCTGTGCAAAATTAAAGACACCTGAGGCCTTGAAAATAAGCACAAAACCGAGCGCAACTAATGAGTAGAGCACGCCAGCCATTAAGCCACTGATTAAAACTTCAACAAAAAACCCCATATTTATATTCCCAATCGAGCTACGATTAACAGCGTAGTTCTAATTTCTCTGTTTCAATTAATCTGATACGCCTAAGTAAGCGTCAATTACTTCTTTATTATTCCTGATTTCAGTTGGCGTTCCGTCACCAATCTTCTTACCGTAATCAAGTACGACGATTCGGTCGGACAGATCCATAACCACACCCATGTCATGTTCAATGAGGACAATCGTCGTCCCGAATTCGTCATTGACGTCAAGGATAAAGCGACTCATGTCTTCTTTTTCCTCGATGTTCATGCCTGCCATGGGTTCGTCAAGTAGTAGCAACTCGGGTTCCGCAGCTAGAGCCCTACCGAGCTCTACGCGCTTCTGTAGACCGTAGGGTAATCGCCCAACTGGAGTTTTCCTAATTGATTGGATTTGAAGGAAATCTATGATCTCCTCAACCTTTTTTCTATGCTCTATTTCTTCGTTGCGTGCGGAACCAATGTATAAGCATTGCGCCAGAAAACCAGCATTCATTTTTAAAGTGCGACCCGTCATAATGTTGTCTAAAACGGACATACCTTTGAATAGAGCAATATTTTGAAAGGTTCGTGCAATCCCCTGAGATGCGGCCTCATGCGGCTTCATTTGTTGTCGGACATTACCTTTGTAGGTAATTGATCCGGCGTTAGGGTGATATACACCGTTAATCACATTCAGCATTGAGCTCTTGCCGGCTCCGTTAGGCCCAATGATGGCTAAAATTTCGTGTTCCTTAACCTCGAAACTGATGTTGGTGAGCGCTTTGACGCCACCAAATGCTAGCGAAATGCCTTCAACTTGCAATATTGTAGGACCTAATTTTCTATCGGTATCATTCATATGTGCTACCGCAGTTTATGCGGCTAACTCTAAAGTGGATTGGGACGTTTTTGCGTCACTGATGGAGATGTTTGCAGAGATTACCCCCGTGCGACCGTCTTCAAATTTCATCTGGGTCTCTATGAAGCATTCTTTTGCATCATTATAAAGTGCTGTGACTAGCACCTCATATTTCTCAGCGACAAAATCGCGACGAACTTTTCTGGTTCGGGTGAGCTCATCATCATCGGCATCCAGTTCTTTGTGAAGAATAAGGAATCTTTTAATTTGTGAGCCTGACAGCGTGTCATCTTTGGCCAAATCTTGGTTAACTTGTTCAATGCATGTCTGTAGCAAAACGTATACTTCCGGCTTGCTAGCTAAATCAACGTAGCCTGAGTAACCAATACCTTGTCTCTCAGCCCAATTGCCAACCGCATCCATCTCAATATTTATGAAGGCGCATACTGCGTCACGTTTATCCCCGAAACAGACCACCTCTTTAATGAATGGGAAAAACTTAAGTTTATTCTCTAAAAACTGAGGGGCGAACATCGTACCGTCATTTAATGTGCCAACGTCCTTGGCTCGATCTATAATCTTGAGATGACCATCCTGATCAATAAAACCGGCATCCCCGGTTCTGAAAAAACCATCATGAGTGATTGATTCTTCTGTTGCTTGCGGATTTTTGTAATATTCCTTAAGTAACCCGGGACTTTTAACTAAAATCTCGCCTTTCTCGCCGACTTTTATTTCTACGCCAGGCATAGGCGTGCCGACTGAATCCAAACGTGCTTCCCCATTGGGTTGTTTGCACACATACGCGAGTGTTTCTGTTTGCCCGTAGAGTTGTTTTAGGTTGATCCCGATCGCCCTATAGAACCGGTAAAGGTCAGGCCCGATTGCTGCTCCACCGGTGTAGGCTACTTTGATGCGACTCATTCCGAGATTGTTTCTCAGAGGCGCGTATATGAAAATATTGCCGATGAAATACAGGATTCTATTTTTTATAGAGACTGACCTTCCATCGATGATATCGAGGCCTGATTTCTGCGCAACCGCCATGAAGGTTTTGTAAAGCCATTTCTTGATTTTGCTCGCATCTTCCATGCGTATAGTGACTTGAGTCAGCAAGTTTTCAAAGACGCTTGGCGGGGCAAAATAGTATGTGGGCCCAATTTCTCTCAGGTCGGTCATTACGGTTTCGGACGATTCTGGGCAGTTAACGGTATAACCCGTTACGATAGACTGAGCATAAGAAAATAAATGATCTCCTACCCATGCCATTGGCAGATAGGAAAGAATTTCACCATCATCGGTGTACCCGTCGAAGCCCATGTCTCCCTGGGCAACATCGATACATGCCCGATGCGTTAAGCAGACCCCTTTAGGTTTGCTTGTTGTCCCAGAGGTATAAAGAATGACTGATATATCGTCTGTGTGACACTTCTCGAGTTCTCGCTCAAGGAAATCGGGTGTTTCTTGAATGAAATTAAGACCGAGGTCTCGAACTTCCTCGTACGACATCACGGCGGGATGATCATAGTGGCGCATCCCTCTTGGGTCATCATATATGATGCATCGTAACTTGCTGCATTGGGGCATGATTTCGAGCAGTTTATCAACTTGCTCCTGGTCTTCGACAATCGCAAACTCAATTTCAGCGTCGTTAAAGACATAGATCATTTCCTCGGCGATTGCGTCTTGATACAACGGAACAGGAATCCCCCCTAGGGACTGTGATGCCGCGAAAGACCAATATAGACGGGGTCTATTGTCGCCGATGATCGCTAAGTTGCTACCCCTTACATAGCCTTTTGCCGAGAGTCCGCCGGCAAGCCACTTAACCTCTTCAGCAACATCTGCCCAGCTCCAGCTTTGCCAGATGCCAAGGTCTTTTTCACGAATGGCTGTTTTAGATCCGATGACTTTGGCATTTTTTAAAATTAATGCCGATAACGTGTCCTCCCGAGCGCTCGGGCTGCTGCTGTCCACCAATATTCCTCCCCCTGAGCCACTAATGTGCTCTTTTACTTATACAATAACTCTATTACAAATCACCCCTAAACACAAAGGCCACGTGTGTGTTTTTGCGCAAGCTAGTAAGACACTGGATGTGTTTATTTATATCTGAATGAATCCCCACATGGGTAGAGAAAAATTACTGCTAGTTGATTCGGCCTCGGCTTGGTTACGGTTAAGTCTTGTGCTTGTGATGTCTGTCGTTGTTGGGGTTGGCATGTGGTCCATTGTCGTGATTTTACCGGCGATTCAGGCAGATCTGGAGATCACGAGGGCGCAAGCGTCTTTCCCATATGTTTTTACGATGATTGGGTATGGTTTAGGTGGGGTCGTGTTTGGTCGTTTGTCGGATAGGCACGGAATTTATAAAACTGTAGTGGTTGGCATAGTTTTGATGTCTGCAGGCTATGGCGCGGCCTCGTTTGCCAATGGTGTTGTATTTCTAAGTGTATCGCATGGTTTACTGATCGGGGTTGGTACTTCAACCACGTTTGGGCCGCTTATCGCTCACGTATCTCATTGGTTCGAGCGTCGTAAGGGCGCTGCAGTCGGCATTGTCGCGAGTGGCCAGTATTTGTCTGGAGCTATCTGGCCAACAATTTTGGAGTCGACAGTACAAGATTTCGGTTGGAGGCAAACTTACTGGATTGTTGGCATAGCGGTACTTGTTTTAGCGTTACCTTTAGCGTTAGTCTTGAGACGAAAACCTAGAAAAGAAGGTCGGTTCGCCGTTAAGGCACAAGAAGTACCGCTGCCGAGATTGCCGATATCTCCTGCTTGGTTGATTACCCTACTCATGATTTCAGCCTTTTGTTGTTGTGTTGCGATGGCTATGCCTCAGGTTCATTTGGTTGCATTTTGTGGGGATTTGGGTTTTGGTGCGGCTACCGGAGCAAAGATGCTATCAGTAATGCTTGGGTTTGGAGTGGTCAGTCGTCTGGGTTTTGGTTGGTTGTCTGACCATATCGGAGGCTTAAAGACGGTCGTAATTGGCGTATTCTTGCAAGGTATCGGACTCGCACTTTTCTTGTTTTTTGATACGCTTGCTTCGCTTTACGCTATTTCCGCGATTTTTGGTTTGTTCCAGGGCGGCATTGTGCCGGCTTACGCATTGGCGGTTCGAGAGTACTTTCCTCAAAAAGTTGCTGGTGAGCGAGTTGGCATGGTGATGATGGCGTCCTTACTGGGTATGGCTGCAGGTGGGTGGGTGCCGGGATACATTTTTGATCGGACTGGCGGGTATGATGTGGCATTTTTGAATGGGTTGTTATGGAACGCTGTGCCCTTAATTATTGTTGGTTGGATAATCTTTCGAGTTAGAAGAATGCCCTCTGCGGGCTAAGAGCTCGCGTGCTAAGCGAAAAATCTTTGCATCTTGTATATTTTCCTGCCTCAAGCTTTCCGCAGTATCAATTAAGTAATCAGAGCACGATCCGTAGTGCCCTGACGCCTTCATAGCTATTGATACAATCATATCCTCATCTAGTTTCCCAGTATACGCAGCGCTTGAGCGGTCAATGACAAAAGTGATCGCGTGAATAACACCTTGGGGTGTATTCGTCCGTACCCATTTCGGAGTGTAGACTTTGCCCAACATTTCTCGCCTCCAAAGTATTAAGAGCTCTTGCGTTTTTTTTTCGGCACTCAATTTGTAAGCGAGCCCATGACAAGACCCCCCATGATCAAGTGCTAGAACTAAGCCGGGAGTCTCGGGAGACCCTCTATTAATTCTTGACCAACAATAGAAGCCGCGGTGGTATCCATAAATCATGGCTGGCTGCTTCTCAACATACTCTAACATCGGATTCCAGATCAGCGACCCATAGCCAAAGATCCAAATAGGTTGGTTGTTAGGTCGTTCCAGTAGCGTTTTATTCAGGGATTCCAGTAACTCGTCTTCTGAGATCATGATCGAGCTATGCCCCGATTGCTCGACCGCTCGTCGCACGGAGTCGCTATCGAGCATATTTCTGTTTATCTTTGTTTTTTCGTAAGTGGACATTTTTTTGAGGTAACCTAATGTAACGGCTACTCTTTCGATAGTGATGCATACAACGTACACCTTGAAACCCCATATCGACAACCCTGTCGATGACTTTTCTGCCTCAGTCATGGTGAAGCGGTCAACGCAATTTCGTTGGTTTTTAACTTACGAGATATCGGGCGACACACAATCAATAATTATTCCCGATAGAGCTGAGTCTAGAAAGGGCGCAAAGTTATGGGAAGAAACATGCTGTGAGCTGTTTGTACGCAACCCTGAAGGTGAGTACATTGAGTTTAATTTTTCCCCTTCAAGTCAGTGGTCATGCTTTCATTTTGATCGGTATCGATCAGGCATGAGAGATCTCAAGCTGGATAATGAGCCAAAAATGTTGATTGATGTTGCTCCTCTATTATTTCGACTTGAGGTTTCGCTGGACTTGGTGGATGTTGCTTCATTTAGTAGTCAAGGCGGCTCGCTCTTTATGGCGCTAAGCGTTGTTATAAAGATGCAAGATCAGCGATACTGTCATTATGCGTTGGGTTTTCCGAGTGGCGCTCCTGATTTCCACCATTCGGCTGGATTTTTAGGGGTCTAAAAATAATTATTCACAATGAAGGGTTGTTGCTATGAAGTTTGGCCTTGACCGTCTTAGAGATGAGGTGGCGCTGCAACAAAAACTGGTCGGTAGCCGACTTGCGTTACTTGGCCACCCTGCGTCTGTGGATGAGCATTTTACTCACGCTATAGATGTCATCTCAGGGATATCTAATTTAGAACTAGTCGCAGCATTTGGTCCGCAACATGGGTTAAGGGGTGACAAGCAAGACAATATGGTTGAGTCCAAAGACTTCATAGATCCCGTTCACAAGATCCCGATTTATTCCCTCTATGGAGACGTCAGGCGCCCAACGAAAGAGATGATGGAGAGCTTTGATGTTTTGTTGGTGGACCTTCAAGATTTAGGTTGTCGTATTTATACGTTCATCACAACTTTGCGTTACATGCTTGAGGAATGTGATAAATATAAAAAGAGAATTTGGATTCTCGATCGCCCTAATCCGATTGGTAGACCCATAGAAGGCCTTTTGCTCAAGCCCGGTTGGGAGAGCTTTGTGGGCGCTGGGTTGCTCCCAATGCGGCATGGGTTGACTCTCGGGGAGTTGGCGTATTGGTTCGTCGACAAATACGAACTAGCTGCCGACTTAACGGTTGTTGAGATGGAGGGCTGGAACCCTTCGCAGGCTCCTGACTTTGGTTGGCCGTCGAGCGCGCGTGCGTGGATCAACCCTAGTCCCAATGCTCCAAACTTAAGTATGGCTCGATGTTATCCAGGGACTGTCATGCTCGAAGGGTCCTTGTTGTCTGAGGGTCGCGGGACAACGCGTCCGTTAGAAATATTGGGCGCACCAGATCTTTCGGCTCAGGTTGTGATCGATCGCATGCATCACCTCGGCCCAGGATGGATGTCAGGATGCACGTTGAGGGCTTGTTGGTTCGAGCCTACGTTCCATAAACATTCAGGACAATTGTGTGAGGGTGTTCAGATCCACGTGGATGAGGCAAGCGGCTATGATCATTTCCAGTTTAAACCCTGGCGATTAATATCGCTTTTTTTTAAGTCACTCAGGTCGCTCGATAGCGCTTATTTGATATGGCGAGAATTTCATTATGAATATGAGCGAGACAGGCTCGCCATTGATTTGATTAATGGGGGCCCGTTGCTCCGAGAGTGGATAGAGGACGATAAAGCCACCATCCAGGATATGGAGACCTTAGTGCGAGTAGACGAAAAGTTATGGTTGGAAGAGAGGCGCAATTACCTAATCTATGATTAACTATAGATCAGATTTGCAACAGCGATATGCCTAACGATAACGATGATTGCGCTCAGCACAGACTGGGTTTTGCAATGCCAGAGGAGTCGCTTTGGCTTGGCTCGTTTTAGGCAATCATTTTTCTTTCGGATTTATGCATTACGCTTTGGGTGCTTTTGAGGTTTCCTGCTGATTATTGTTTAAAGTCGAGGGCTGTGGACGGGATGCGTGATCGTTTCACAGTGAACATTTTTCCGTTTTTATTTTAGAGTGTGACTGGTGGTTTATTATTAATCATTGGATTCTTGATGTGGTTTTTATCAGGCGTAGGATTATTAGTCCTATTAATCGGACTTGTTCTATCTGGTATCCCAGGAAAGAGGGGGAGTGATTGTTCAGTTTCTTGAGATTGCTAACATACGCCACGTCATTAATAATTATTGCGGTGGGCAAAGAATGGCGCCGTTTAAATTCGAAGACTAATTTATTGGTATTTAGAAGGGAGAGAGAAGATGGCGAGTTATTCATCAGGAGACGGGGGTATTCCGCAGAGGAATGTTGAAAAAAGTGGGTTAACCCGCGTTATGACTCTAGGTGGAGCTTACGGCTTAAGAAATTATACGGTTAAGGGTTTGCGTGATCAAAAAGGAAAAAAAGTTCTTTGCGAGACCTTACCGTTTTCGCCTGAGGAGGCTGCCGCAGCTGAAGAGGCCGGAATTGATACTATGAAGGTTCGGTTCGACCCGAAACAGCCTCACTTGGCAAAGGCGGTTAGAGATGCTGCGCCCAAAACGTTCATGGCATTTTCGGTACCTTTACTTGCAGCTGCGACTGAAGACGAAGCTGTGCGCGTAGCGTATGCGGCAATGGAGTTAGGTGCTGATGCGATCATGTGTCAGTGGTCCCCACGGTTTGTAAGCGCAGCCGCTGAGGCAGGAGTTCCGATCCAAGGGCATGCTGGGTTGGTGCCGCGCAAGAGCACATGGACCGGAGGGCTCAAAGCGGTAGGAAAAAATTTAGATGAGGCGCTATGGGTTTATGAGGCTGTCTCTTATACACATCTGACGCTGCCGACGATATGCAGTGTGTA
>CAJXOL010000059.1 GCA_913057675.1 uncultured Pseudomonadota bacterium
AGATTTCTGCCTGTCTCGTGGGCTCGGAGATGTGTATAAGAGACAGCACAAAAAGTCAAAGCAGCGATTATAGGATCCGGCAATATTGGTACAGATTTGATGATGAAGATCATGAGGCATGGTCAGTTCATCGAGATGGCGGCTTTGGTCGGCATCGATTCCAAATCGGATGGCTTGGAGCAAGCGAGGCGACTGGGTGTTGTGATTAGCTCTAAGGGTATCTCTGGTTTGATAGATGATGGCATCATGTCGGAGATCGAGCTCGTGTTTGACGCGACTTCTGCCAGTGCGCACATTGAGAATGATCGACTTGTGAGGACTGTGAAGCCTGGCGTAAAGATGGTGGATTTGACGCCAGCGGCAATTGGTCCTTATTGCGTCCCTGTGGTGAACTTAACACAACATCTTGACGAGCCGAATGTAAATATGGTGACCTGTGGTGGACAGGCTACCATTCCGATTGTGGCTGCGGTATCTAGTGTGGCTGAGGTTCACTACGCTGAAATAATTGCATCAATTTCCAGTCGTTCGGCTGGGCCTGGGACTCGTGCAAACATAGATGAATTCACGGAAACGACCTCCAGGGGAATTGAAGTTATTGGCGGCGCCAGGAAAGGGAAGGCGATTATTGTTCTTAATCCGGCTGAGCCACCCATGCTCATGAGAGATACAGTGTATATTTTATCTTCGAAAGTTGATACTGCAAAAATTGAGCAAGCCGTTGAGGAAATGGTTGCTAGCGTGAATGCGTACGTCCCCGGGTATCGTCTCAAACAGCGTGTTCAGTTCGAAGAATTTGGTCCCGATAACCCGTGTCATATTTCTGGTGTCGGTCAACTCAGCGGCATTAAGACCACCGTGTTTCTTCAAGTTGAAGGAGCAGCTCATTATTTGCCCTCTTATGCGGGAAACCTCGACATCATGACCTCAGCAGCGCTCGCGACTGGTGAGAAACTTGCCGAGAGGTTATTGCAGTTGTCACCATCAGTTGCTTGAGCGAGGGAATCTAAATATGAGCAAAAAAATATACATTTCTGATGTTACTTTGCGGGATGGTTCGCACGCAATACGTCATCAGTACAGCAT
This sequence comes from uncultured Pseudomonadota bacterium, assembly GCA_913057675.1. Classification (GTDB taxonomy): domain Bacteria; phylum Pseudomonadota; class Gammaproteobacteria; order Burkholderiales; family Eutrophovitaceae; genus Eutrophovita. The sequence continues at coordinate 1,087 of CAJXOL010000059.1, forward strand.
TGAGCATGTTAAGAAAATTGCTAGAGCCTTGGATGAGGCGAACGTGGATTCAATTGAGGTGGCGCATGGTGACGGGCTGCAAGGATCGTCATTCAACTATGGATTTGGGCGTCATACTGATGTCGAGTGGATTGCGGCGGCGGCTGAAGAATTATCTGTCGCTAAAGTGGCTACGTTATTGATCCCTGGAATAGGAACCGTCCATGATTTAAAAGAGGCCTTTGATGCTGGTGCGCGGGTTGTTCGTGTGGCAACTCACTGCACAGAGGCTGATATTTCGCGACAACATCTTGAATATGCTCGAGAGATTGGAATGGAGCCAGTTGGGTTTTTGATGATGAGTCATATGAATACTCCATCTGGTCTTGCTCAGCAAGCGAAGCTCATGGAAAGCTATGGGGCGGTCTGTGTTTATGTGGTTGATTCGGGGGGGGCGCTAAATATGAATGATGTCCGTGATCGTTTCAAGGCAATTAAAGATGTCCTCAAAGCTGAGACGCAAACTGGCATGCATGCGCACCATAACCTCAGTCTAGGAGTCGCTAATTCAATCGTTGCGGTTGAGGAGGGCTGTGATCGAGTGGATGCGAGTTTGGCGGGTATGGGTGCCGGGGCTGGAAACGCACCATTAGAAGTTTTTATTGCGGCTGCGGATCGTTTAGGCTGGAATCACGGTTGTGATCTTTACAAGTTAATTGACGCGGCAGAGGATATCGTCAGGCCTCTACAAGATCGCCCGGTCCGGGTTGATCGCGAAACGTTGGCTCTGGGTTATGCCGGGGTTTATTCAAGCTTTTTATTACATGCTGAGAAAGCCGCGAAACAGTACGGGTTGAAAACAATTGATATTTTAGTGGAGCTTGGGCGTAGACGAATGGTCGGTGGTCAAGAGGATATGATCGTTGACGTCGCTTTGGATCTGTTAAATGCGCAGCAAAAAAAACCTGAGACGCCCTAGGCCAATTCTTGGTATCGGTTTATATTGACGTGAAATCAGCACCTAAGTGTTTATCATACGTCTCTGTTTAGCAGTCCTTTGACTAATTCAGCTATTGCTAAGCTTGAGGTTAAGCCTGGAGATTCGATACCAAATAAATTAACCAGCCCTCTAAGGCCATGGTCCTTCGCAGATTGAATCATAAAATCTGCAGCAGACGCTCCTGGGCCAGATATTTTTGGCCTGATGCCGGTATATCCTGGTTGCAGTTGTTCCTGATTTGCGGCAGGCCAGTAGTGGCGAATCGCTTCATAAAATAGTGCTTTTCGAGAATCATCAAATGTGTAATCGATGCCTGGTACCCAATCGAGATCAGGGCCAAACCGAGCGTTACCACCCATATCAACTGTGACATGTACTCCGAGGGAAGCTTGGTGTGCGACTGGATAAATGAGGTGTTTGAATGGATTCCGACTAGCGAGTGAGTAATAGTGGGCCTTGGCAAAGTAGGAAGGTGGAATGAGCGCTTTGTCTAATTTTTTAATTGAGTTGGCCACATCGCATGCCCGTAACCCGGCAGCGTTAATTAAGAGTTTGGTATGGATCTCATGTGCGTTAGAGCCGCTGGTATTCAAAATAAACCCATGTTGGTCGGGTTCAATAGACTCAATTGACGTGTGATAGGCGATGATGCTACCCGCATTTTCTGCGTCTCCTAATAGACTTAGCATGTAAGCATGAGAATCTATAATGCCGGTCGAGGGGGAGAATGCGGCGCCAACGCATCGGATTTCTGGTTCAAGTTCTAAGGTCTTTTTTTGGTTGAGCCATATAAGGTCATTCACTCCATTCTCAGCAGCTTTGGAAATGTATTTGTTAACCGTCTCAACTTCCGATTCATCTGTCGCTAAAATTAATTTCCCAATGCGTTTAAAAGGGATTTCACGAAGCTCGCAGTAATCGTAGAGTAGTTTTTTCCCTGCGACACACAAGGTTGCCTTTAGTGAGCCTTTTGGGTAATAAATGCCTGCATGTATAACCTCAGAATTTCTTGAACTTGTATGGGAGCCAAAAGTATCTTCGGCTTCCATAATGAGTACTTCCTTTCCTTCTAAGGCTAATGCACGAGCAATCGAAAGGCCGATAACCCCTGCGCCAATGACTACACATTCAATTCGATCCACTGAGCGTATCAATCCTTAATTTTTCTGTTTCAACTTTATCTGAGATACCATAATGTCTATCTATTTTAACGTCATAAGCCAGTGAATTATCAAGAGGGTCGAAAACGATTATTAGCGGGTAAATTTTGTGAACATATCAAAACTTATCTCTTAAGCTTGGATCCATCCAATTGGCCGACGTGTCAGGAATTGAATCGACTTGTTCATCGGCACTCTGAAGTTATTGTGAATGCGAACGGAATGGACATTCAATTTGTGCCTCAGTTAGAGCGACCAAAGGTTTTTGATGCAGGTTTCGAACAGCGGACTTTTTTGACTGGTGAGGTACAAGTCAGGCCTCAAAATTGGCATGATTTGTTGAATGCTCTGGTGTGGCTGTTGTTTCCTAAATCCAAGTCAGCGCTCAATGCGCGACATTTTTCGGTCCTTCAAAATGATGTGGCGAAAGGACGGTCACCTCAAGGGGATGCACTTACAATTTTTGATGAAGAGGGAGTGATTGTTGTGTCCCGAAACCCCCGCTTGACCCAATTATTAAAAGAGTTTAAGTGGATTGAGATTTTTTATGAATCTCGCGGTGAGGTGATGCAAGATATGTCATTCAGCATTTTTGGACATGCGCTGTTTGAGAAAACATTGAACCCATATGTAGGGATGACAGGCAAAGCTCTCATACTCGCAGACCCAAGTGGCGAGATTGCGACTAGTACCCCATCGCTGTCCCCGGCTGCTATCGATACTCTGTTATCCAAGTTAATTCCGAATCAGGAACTTTTTAAATCTGGGCGAAATTTCTCACCGTTGCCGATGCTCGGGCTGCCAGGCTGTTGGGACGACAATCTGAAGCTGGAGTTTTTTTTGAATGATTCGTATTTCCGTCATCAAAAAAATAGGAATCAAAAAGTCCGAGAATAAACACAGAAACAGTTTATTTTGGAGGTCACTAGATTGACAGATAGAGTCCGCAAAAATACACTAGTTGTATCAAAAACTTAGAACTTGTCTAGATTTTGATGGTCCGTAAAAAAGGGAGAGGTTGTGTTTCAGAGCGTTAAGGCCTGGAGGACAATAATGAGTAGCACATGAAAAACGAAAGGGAGAAGATAAATGGCTGGTTTAAAAGGATCAAAGACTGAGCAAAGTCTTAAAGATGCGTTTGCAGGTGAGTCACAAGCAAATAGAAGATATTTGTATTTTGCGAACAAGGCAGACATTGAAGGCCAAAACGACGTGGCTTCAGTGTTTCGCTCTACTGCTGAAGGCGAGACTGGTCATGCCCATGGTCATCTTGAGTACTTGGAGCAGGTTGGCGACCCCGCTACTGGGCTGCCGATTGGAGGCACACGAGATAACCTTACCGCTTCCGTAGCTGGTGAGACGCACGAGTACACGGATATGTATCCAGGTATGGCAAAAACTGCTCGCGATGAGGGTTTTGATGAGATCGCTGATTGGTTTGAAACGCTCGCTAAAGCAGAGCGATCTCATGCTAATCGGTTTCAAAAAGCTCTTGATGCGCTAGAGGATTAACTCTGGGTTTGTCAGTTTATTTGAGTTTTGGGAAGCGTGAGCCTTAGATAATTCTTGCTCACGCTTTTTTATTGAACGTGCATTTTATGGCGAAATTTTTATGCGAGAAGGTAGTTTAGAAGCACCAACGCGACATCCTCTGAACTGGGAGGATGCCGAATTCTATAAGGAAAAGCCGCTACATGAAGAGATGGAGCGAGTATTTGATATTTGTCACGGATGTCGGCGATGTGTCAATTTATGCACGGCTTTCCCAACACTCTTTGATTTGATTGATGAAAGCGCCACAATGGAGGTGGACGGTGTCGCTAAAGAGGATTATTCAAAAGTAGTTGATAAGTGTTATCTGTGTGATATGTGTTACATGAGTAAGTGTCCGTATGTGCCTCCGCATGAATGGAATGTTGATTTCCCTCATTTAATGTTACGCGCGAAGGCGCAGAAATTTAAAAACGGTCAGACAAAATTTAGGGATAAACTCTTATCGAGTACGGATGCGTTGGGTAAGCTATCGGCCATCCCAGTGGTTGTCCAAACAATTAATGCCGTCAATACGAACAAGGTGACGCGCTCCATTATGGACAAAACACTTGGGATTCACAAAGATCGTAAGTTGCCAAAATATGCAGGCAAAACATTCCGGTCATCAATGCCCATAGTAAGTGTGGGCTCGTCTCAAGATGGTCAAAGAACTCCTGGGAAAGTGGCTGTATTCGTTACGTGTTATGTGAATTACAATGAGCCAAACATTGGTGAAGATCTATTTAAGGTGCTCGAGCATAATCAAGTTATGGCTGTCGCCGTCCAAAAAGAGGCCTGCTGCGGCATGCCTAAGTTGGAGTTGGGTGACCTCGAAGCGGTCAAGAACTTAAAAGAAAAAAACATTCCTCAGATGGTTAAGTACGCGCAAGAAGGTTACGCAATTATGACTTCCGTGCCTTCGTGTACTTTGATGTTCAAGCAGGAGTTACCCCTACTTTTTCCTGATGATGAAGATGTGCAGTTGGTAGCGAAAGCTATGTTTGATCCATTTGAATATTTCGTGATGCGTGATCGTGATGGTCTTCTTAATACTGACTTTAAAGAATCTTTGGGGCAAGTCTCGTATCACGTCCCCTGCCATTTGCGTGTGCAAAATATCGGTTTGAAGACAAAAGAAATGTTGGAACGAGTCCCAGGCACTACTGTCAATAAGGTTGAACGATGCTCCGGCCATGATGGTACATGGGGCGTTAAAAAGGAATATTTCGCCGATTCCATGAAAATTGGTCGACCAGTTTTCCGACAGATGCATGAGGAAGCGCCGAAGTATATTAGTTCGGATTGTGCCATTGCTGCGACACATATAGTGCAGGGTATGGAAGAGAAGCACGATTTGAGTGATGTCAAAAAACGTCACCCCATCACGTTATTGCGTATTGCTTATGGTTTATGAGAATTGGAGATGAAAGATGTTGAATAGATCAAGCTTGATGTCGTTAGAAGAATATGCGAAGCGCAGACTTTCGTTTCGTGCAGAAGTTATGGAGCATAAAAAAACTAGAAAAGTTTTTTTGGGTGAGCATGTCACCTTGTTGTTTGAGGATGCTTTAACCGTTCAATATCAAGTCCAGGAAATGCTTCGGGTAGAGCGAATTTTTGAAGAAGAAGCCATTCATGAGGAATTGCATGCTTATTTGCCTTTAGTTCCAGATGGAAGTAACTGGAAGGCGACTTTGTTAATTGAATACCCTGATGAGAATGAGAGACAGGTTGCGCTGTCCAAGCTCATTGATCTAGAAGATCTTGTTTGGGTGCGGGTTCCTGGCTTTGGTAAAGTTTTCCCTTTTGCGGATGAAGACTTGGACCGGGAAAATGCTGAGAAGACCTCTGCGGTACATTTTCTTCGATTTGAGCTTACCGGTGATATGAAGAAATCGCTTCTTCATGGCTCTGCACTTAGCATTGGAATAGACCATCCAAATTACACAGTAGAAATTGAAGAGGTGCCGGAGACTTTACGTGACTCTTTGGTTGGTGATTTGGTCGCGGGTAATTGACGACGGCCTTACAAGTTACACTAGAACCTAGATGTATTTTGAAGAAAGTTGATATGCAAATTGTTTTAAAACGATTGATTCCATTGGCTTGCTCGCGCTCGGGCTTGTCACTGATGTTGGCGTGTATCCTTTGCGTATCCATAGTTCAGAGTGAGGTGCACGCTCAGACCGATGCGTCAGGGCGGATCTATAAAGAGGATGGGTCCATAAATACGAAAAATAAATACGGGAAACCACGAGCAGAAGCTTGGAATGAGTCGAACGTTGACTTGCCTCTACCCTCTCAAAAAAACGGATTCACTCTTTTTCAGACAACAAGTCAGTCTGGTTTTCGATTCTATGTTGATATTTCTTCAATTCAGTATGGGGACGATGGCGTTATTCGTATGGTGTTGCGGGCGGTTTCTCCCAAGGGTAGTGAGAACATAACCTATGAGGGATTTCGCTGCGCAACGAGGGAGTATAAATTTTATGCGTCGAGTTTTGGGTTTGATAAGCCTTGGATGTCTGTCAAGAGTCCCCAATGGCGCTCAGCGCAATACCAAACCGCTAATAGTTACCGAAACGATTTGATGGAATATTACATGTGTCTCGGTGACGCTAATATTCTAAAAGAGCGGCAATTAAAGGTGTTCTTCAAGAAAGGAAAAATGCGTAAGCAGGAGGGCCGTCGGAGTCAATAATTAGGGGTCGCCAGCCTAAATTTTAGTCTTCAAGCGCCAAGTTATCTCTGTTAATAAGTTCTAGATCATCTACGTAGCCCAGCGCTTCTTCTATTTTTTCGGAAGGGAGCCCTTTTATATTATTTAGTTCTGTGAAGTTGTAGTTGATGAGTCCGTGCGCGATGATCTCTCCCGACGAGTTAGTGCACGCGACAACGTCTCCTCGGTCGAAGTCTCCTTTAATGGCTGTGACACCTATCGGTAACAAACTTTTTTGATTTATGGTTATGGCGCGTATTGCTCCTTCATCAAGAGTGAGTGAGCCGCAAATTTGTAAATGATTACTGAGCCATTGTTTTCTGGCGGTGATAACTGGTTTTGAAGCGTTTAGCCTGCTTCCAACATTTTCCCCAGATAATATGCGCAATAAGACAGCGTTCTCTTTCCCGTTGGCTATTACGGTATGCGTTCCACTGCGGGCAGCTCGTTTTGCCGCACGTAATTTCGTGAGCATGCCGCCGCTGCCAAGGCTAGAGCCATTACCGGTTGCCATTTGTTCCAGTGAGGGGTCACCTGCGTCAGCAACATCAACTTTGCGAACATCTTGGGACGTTCTTGGGTCGCCGGTGAAAAGCCCATCTTGATCGGTAAGAATAATGAGAATGTCTGCCTCAATCAAGTTTGCAACAAGTGCGGCTAGGGTGTCATTGTCGCCAAATTTAATTTCCTCTGTTGCGATTGAGTCGTTTTCATTCACAATTGGCACAACACCTAGGCCGATCAGTGTGCGCAGTGTGGATCGAGCGTTTAGGTATCGAGTTCTGTTCGCCAAGTCATCATGAGTGAGTAAAATTTGAGCGGTGTGCAGTCCTGATGAGTGGAAGGCGTCTTCATAGGCTCTGATTAAACCCATCTGACCAATTGCAGCTGCTGCTTGAAGATCATGAATCATGGTTGGACGCACCGTCCAGCCTAAACGTAGCATGCCTTCGGCGACTGCGCCACTAGAAACAAGAATGATTTCAGCCCCCTCTTTTTTGATTGCTGAGATTTGACGTGACCACTCATTGAGGGCAGGTAAGTCCAGTCCTCGGCCATTAGCCGTAATTAGGCTGCTGCCAATTTTTACGACGATACGTTTGTTGCGATGGGCCTTTGTGTTCATATCTTCTTAGAATCCTCTCAATGGGATTTTTTATTTGTGTCTTCTAGCCGACTCATGTATTCCATGATGCCATTCATGAGTGCTGGTGTCCCATCTGCCGATAGCGATGAGATTGGAAAAATCTGCTCGCTATTTGCGAGTCCTTTTTTAAGGGCGGTGGATACCTCCGCAATGAATGCTCTTTGTTCCTCTTCGGGAATTAAATCCATTTTATTCAATGCGATCCATCTTGGTTTGTTAAACAGTGCATCATTATATTTTTGTAATTCGAGACATATATCGTTAGCTCCCTGCACGATGGATTTTGTATCTGGGTATTCAGTACCAATATCGATTACATGGACTAACAATTTTGTGCGCTGCAGATGCTTTAGGAACTGATGGCCAAGTCCGGCCCCTTCCGACGCTCCAGAAATAAGCCCGGGGATATCCGCGATTACAAAACTGCCTCGAAACCCGGAACGTACAACGCCTAAATGAGGATGTAATGTAGTGAAAGGATAGTCAGCAATCTTAGGCTTCGCAGCGGATACAGACGTTATGAGAGTTGACTTCCCGGCGTTTGGGAACCCTAACAAGCCAACGTCTGCAAGCACGCTGAGCTCCATACGAATTATTCTGTCATCGCCGAGCTCGCCATCGGTGAACTGTCTAGGTGCGCGGTTTGTGCTCGATTTGAAGTGTATGTTGCCGAGCCCCCCTTTGCCTCCTTTGCATAGTTGTTCCGTCTGCCCATCTTGGCTTAAATCAAAAATTACAGAGTTGTCTGTATCATCGTAAATAATTGTACCCATGGGGACTGCTAGATAGAGGTCATCACCGGATCTACCATAACAATCTTTACTCTGACCATTTTCACCATTCTTAGCGCGAAACATTCGTTTAAATCTGTAGTCTAGAAGAGTATTGATGTCTCTGGAGGCACGAACATAAACCGATCCCCCTCGGCCTCCATCTCCGCCGCTTGGCCCCCCTTTAGGAACGAATTTTTCGCGGCGAAAAGACGCAATTCCATTACCTCCTTTGCCTGCGTGTACTTCTATTTTTGCTTCGTCAACAAATTTCATCGTCTAATTCTTTATAGTCAGATAAAAAAAAACCCCGCCTTGTAGGCAGGGTTTTTTCGAAATAAGGTAAACCCTACGCTGGAACAATACTAACGATTTTCTTGTTTAATCGGCCGGTTTTTCCAAATAAAACGTGACCATGTACTTTTGCAAATAATGTGTGGTCACGACCCATTCCGACATTCTCCCCAGGATGAACTACCGTCCCGCGTTGTCGAATGATAATGCTGCCTGGAGAAATCAACTCCCCGCCAAAACGTTTGACGCCAAGTCTTTTGGCGTTTGAGTCGCGTCCGTTTCTAGAACTACCACCAGCTTTTTTATGTGCCATAAATTAATTACCTTTCAAAACGTAAAGTCGTGTGGTTACTGGCTTGTAATGTCGCCGATCACGACTTCAGTAAAATTTTGACGATGACCTTGCTGCCTTTTATAGTGTTTTCGTCTTCGGAGTTTAAATATTTTAACTTTTTTGCCGCGGCCATGGCCTAAAACTGTTGCCGCAACACTAGCACCCTCTAGAGTGGGAGTACCTATCGAGACGTTGGCACCGTCAACAACCATCATGACTTGGTCGAGCGTGATGTTTTCGCCAACTTCAGCGCCTAACGTTTCAACTTTTAATTTTTCTCCAGTAGAAACTTTGTATTGTTTCCCACCAGTTTTTATCACAGCATACATGGCTTTATTTTATCCTGAGTTCAAGCGGCTGTTAACCGTTATTTCTTACCAAAAAGGGAACGTAGCATACAAGAATTCATCTCACTACGCAATAATTCAGAAACTTATTTGACACCCATGTGAGGGGCCCATAACATCATCGTACCTAGGTGCTAACACCTTTACTTTACATTATTTATTATCTTCTGTTGCCTCATGAAATCCTCTAGCTCTATTACCAATGACCTTCTGTTGCGTCTAAATGAAGAGATTGGCGCCCAGCTTGTGTCACAAGTGCCCCTGGTGGGGGAGGTTGCTCGATACACAATTGATAGTGGTGGCAAGAGACTGAGACCTATTCTTGTATTATTGTCTGCTGCTAGCTTGGGTTACGAGGAGCGGCGTGCGGTTCAGTTGGCTGTTGCTATAGAGTTTGTTCATACGGCAACACTATTGCACGATGACGTTGTGGACAGCTCAGCGGTTCGTAGAGGTATGTCAACGGCGAATGAGCGTTTTGGTAATGCGGCCGCTGTGTTAGTTGGGGATTTCTTGTATTCCAGAGCGTTCCAAATCATGGTGGATGTTGGGGAGAGCGATGTCTTTAGGATAATGGCTGATGCAACAAACGCTATCTCTGAAGGTGAAGTGCTTCAACTTGCTAATGTGCAGAATTGCAAATTAACTGTGGGCTCGTATTTTGAAATGATTCGCGCAAAAACCTCTAGATTGTTCGACGCTGCAGCTATGCTGGGTGGTATCGTGTCTGGTGGTAGCAAAGAAATAGTCACAGATTTGGGGCGATATGGTACGCACGTCGGCACAGCCTTCCAGATTGTTGACGATATACTCGATTATGATGGGGCCGAGAGTGAGATAGGTAAAAAACCGGGGGATGATTTGGCGGAAGGTAAAGTTACCTTGCCAGTCATACACGCCTTAGAACATGGGTCGAGAGGTGATGTAAAAGTCATTCAAGAGGCGATTCTTGCGGATGGGGCCAGCGGTTTGGCCTCTGTGGTTGATATTTTTCGTAAATTGGGTTCGCTCGATTATTCGCGGGAGCTCGCTCAAAAAGAAATAGCGTCAGCGGAGCAGAGTATTTCAAGCTTGCCGGAGTCGCCTTTTAAAGGCTGCATGATTGATTTGGCCCGAAACTCGTTGTCCCGCATAAATTAAGCCCGTCAGTTGTTTATTGCTCAAGATGTTGTATTTATCTTTCGCGGGCGGCATTATTTCCGATATATGAGTGTGATCTTTGAGGTTAGCGCTAATATTGGTTTGGTTTTGATGAGTAAACACTCTCGGTTATGAGTGGGTTAACTGGAGACGCGTGTGGTTAAGTATCTGCTATTGTTATTGGTATGTTTTTTGGCCTATGCCTTCATCAAGACGAAGGGGCGAAAAATAAGCAAGAGGCCTTCCGATGGGGGGCATTCATCTCCTGCTGTTGAAGACATGGCTCGCTGTGCTCATTGCGGCGTGCATTTTCCTTTGAGTGAGGGCGTTCGCTCAAGTGGTCAAATCTTTTGCTCCAGCGAGCATCGTAAGGAGCGGGATAAGACGCCCTCATGACTGACCCGGGTTGGAAAATTGATAACGGTTATCTAGCGGACGCTGAGAGGTGCTACTCGCCTAATTACGACGACAGGCCGCCTAATGTTCAGCCGGCTCTCATCGTGATTCATTGCATCAGCCTGCCTCCAGGGAATTTTGGAGGGTCGGATATTCACCAGTTATTCACAAACCAACTTGATGCCAATGCTCACCCTTATTATCAGCAGCTCCGTGGCTTAAAAGTGTCAACGCATTTTTTGATAGATCGATTTGGCTGCACTACACAGTTTGTGTCCTGCCTTAATAGGGCGTGGCATGCAGGAGAGTCGCGCTGGCGAGGAGAGTCAAACTGCAATAATTATTCGATCGGAATTGAGCTTGAAGGTGTTGAAACAGATGCATTTGAGGTGGCGCAGTACGTCAGCTTGAGGAAGCTTTGTAAGTCTTTAATTGCGTCGTACCCTATTGCGGCTTGCGTGGGGCACTCACATATCGCGCTGCCTCTGGGCCGCAAACAAGATCCTGGAGTTGGATTTGATTGGGGTGAGCTCTCGGAAGTGAAGAGCATCGAACTGCCGCTTTAGCTTTTTCAGTAAGGTTTAATTGTTCGCCTATGAGGCCAAAAATGTTGATTTAAAAGCGAAAAATTTCAAATTGATATTTTTTTTATAACGCAGTTAAAAATCTTACCCAAATTAATATAAGAAAACCTTGACACTGAGCGTGCCAACACTAGAATTAGTGTTGTATTCTGAGCAATAGCACAACATCTTGTGTGTTATGTGTGTATAACTTGTGGGTAATTTATAAGATTTTTGCCATCATTGGGTGTCTGATGCTGGTTGTAGTTAGAGTTTTTCTTTAGAGAAGGCTGGGGTTGAGGCTGTAATAAAACAGCGATGCGTGAATGACGCAATAGAATAAAAATTGAGGAGACTAAATGCAACAGTCGGCTAATGTGAGTGAAACAAATAATTTGAGTTTGGAAAATATACGCGAAATTCAAGACGAGGCCGCACGCATTGATTCAGCAATGATGAAGGTTGTACGTAGAAATGGTTCGGTGGTTGGGTTCGAGCCATCAAAGATCTCAATAGCAATGACCAAGGCTTTCCTCGCTGTTAATGGAGGGCAGGGCGCCGCATCAGCTCGGGTTCGAGAGCTTGTGTCACAGTTGACGCAGAACGTAGTTGTCGCACTCAAACGAAGGAATCCAACCGGTGGCACAGTTCACATTGAGGACATTCAGGATCAGGTCGAGCTGGCGTTGATGAGGTACGGCGAGCAAGGGGTGGCGAGATCTTACGTGCTTTACCGCGAAGAGAGAAACCAGGAGCGAGTCCGAGCTAAGAAAGAAGCCGAGATTGATCAGGGCGTGGTTCAGTCTACATTGAATATGGTGGTTGATGGTGTGGCGCAGCCGCTGGATTTGAATAATTTGAAGCGATTGGTCGAAGATGCCTGTTCGGGGCTCGGGACGGAAGTGAAAGCAGATAAGGTTCTGTCTTTAACTGTCCGGGATCTTTATGACGGTGTGCCGTTTGATGAGGTCAATAAAAGTTTGATTTTGTCGGCCAGATCTTTAATCGAAAAGGATCCTGCCTATAGTTTCGTTACTGCTAGATTGCTGCTCAATGATTTACGTCGTGAGGCCGTAGGGGCAGAGTTAACTAGAGAGCAAATGGTAGACCGCTACCCGACATATTTTCCGGAGTTTATTAAACGCTGTCTCTTATACACATCTCCGAGCCCACGAGACAGGCAGAAATCTC
>CAJXOL010000060.1 GCA_913057675.1 uncultured Pseudomonadota bacterium
GCCGAAAAGCCTTCTCTCACACTGCAAGCTACGACTCTAAGGTAAGTAACTACCTGACATCGCTGGAAACAAACGGTCGCAAAAGCCAATTTCCTGAACAAATAAATTTAAATTTCAAGAAACGGCAAGATTTACGCTATGGGGAAAATCCACACCAAAACGCGTCGTTTTACCAAGATCTCACATCTCTTGAGGGCTCTTTAGCAAATTACCAACAAGTGCAAGGTAAAGAGTTATCGTATAACAACATCGCAGACTCGGATGCCGCATGGGAATGTGTTAAAAGCTTTGATACTCCAGCTTGTGTCATCGTTAAGCATGCCAATCCATGTGGTGTGGCAATGGGGCAAGACGCACTCGAAGCCTATCAAAAAGCATTCAGTACAGATCCAACTTCTGCATTTGGGGGAATCATCGCTTTTAATACTGGCATTGACGAAAATGCCGCCAAGGCGATTAGCCAACAGTTTGTTGAAGTCGTAATCGCAACTCAATTTTCTGATCAAGCAAAAGCTTGTTTTGCTCAAAAAAAGAACGTTAGGCTGCTAAAAATAGAACTTGATCACAGCACGAATGCTCACGAGATCAGGCGGGTGGGTGGGGGCATTTTAGTCCAGACTTCTGATGCTAAAAATGTGTCCGATAAAGAGTTGACAGTTGTTACCAAAATAAAGCCCTCCGCAGAGCAAATGGCGGATCTAATGTTTGCTTGGCGCGTCGCAAAATTCGTCAAATCAAATGCGATTGTGTTTTGTGGCAAAGGTATGACGCTAGGTGTAGGGGCCGGACAAATGAGTCGGGTCGACTCTGCCCGAATAGCGGCCATCAAGGCCAGCAATGCGAACCTTAGCCTCTCAAAATCAGCCGTTGCGTCCGATGCTTTTTTCCCGTTTAGAGATGGGCTTGATGTGCTTAAAGCAGCAGGAGCCGCAGCGGTGATTCAACCCGGAGGCAGCATGAGGGATGACGAGGTCATTGCAGCGGCGAATGAACATGGCATGGCTATGGTTCTTACGGGCATACGTCACTTCCGTCACTAACATAAAAATATTTTTTTAACAAACTGATTTCAATCATAGGATGTAAATCGTTATGAAAATTCTTGTTGTAGGCGGTGGCGGTAGGGAACATGCGATCGCCTGGCGTCTCGCTCAATCACCTCGCGTATCAAAAGTGTTTGTCGCGCCTGGCAATGCTGGAACACAGCTTGAGGATGGGGTACAGAATGTGCCCCTAAATAACATTGACGAGCTAATTAATTTTGCAACAACAGAAAATATTGATATTACTGTGGTTGGTCCAGAGGCGCCGTTGAGCGAGGGAATCGTTGATGCTTTTGAAAAAAAAGGACTGAGGATTTTTGGGCCTGTAGCACTGGCAGCACAACTCGAGAGTTCGAAAGACTTCGCCAAGCGATTTATGGCAGAAAACAATATCCCTACGGCCGAGTACGGCACATTTATTGACGCCAATGAGGCGCACGCATATGTCTCCAGAAAAGGAGCGCCTATTGTTGTTAAAGCCGATGGGTTAGCTGCTGGAAAAGGAGTCATTGTCGCGATGACAGAACAAGAAGCGCACGATGCTGTAGATATGATGCTTGTTGAAAACGGTATGGGCGTTGCTGGTGCAAAAGTAGTCATAGAGGACTTCTTGACTGGTGAGGAGGCTAGCTTCATTGTCATGATTGATGGTGAGCATATTCTGCCGCTCGCAACCAGCCAGGATCACAAACGGTTACTTAATGACGATCAAGGACCTAACACTGGTGGCATGGGTGCTTACTCCCCAGCTCCAGTCGTCACACCAGAGATCCACGCAAAGACCATTAAAGAAGTAATCTCGCCGGTCGTAACAGGAATGAAACATGCCGGAACACCCTTTGTCGGATTCCTCTATGCTGGGTTAATGATTGCGCCCGATCAATCCATAAAAGTACTCGAATTTAATTGCCGTTTAGGGGACCCTGAGACTCAACCAATTATGATGCGACTTAAGAGTGACCTTTTAGTATTAATAGAGCACGCGTTAAACAGAACATTAAATCAAGTGGAATCCGAGTGGGATAACCGAACCGCGCTAGGCGTTGTGCTAGCTGCTAAAGATTATCCTGAGTCGCCACGCAAGGGTGATGTCATCAGACTAAGTGCAGCGGAAAATAAAAATGTCCATGTTTTCCATGCAGGCACGAGTTTTGTAGATGAAAAAATTGTCACCAATGGTGGTCGCGTCCTTTGCGTCACCGCATTGGGCGAAAATGTCAATCAAGCACGAGAATTAGCTCTGAGTGTTTCGGAAAAAATTTCTTTTCATGGCAAACAATATCGAACAGATATTGGTAACCGGGCAATTAAGAATTGAATGCCATGATTGAAGTTGCGCCAGTTAAAGAATTTTTCATAGTACTCCAGGATCGCATTGTTGAGGCGTTAGGGGCGCTTGATGGCAAACCTTTTATCACTGACTCATGGGACCGGGAAGGTGGTGGGGGGGGCATTAGTCAAGTGCTAGAAGAGGGAAACATTTTTGAGCGGGCGGGCGTTAATTTTTCTCATGTCTTCGGCGATACGTTACCCCCTTCTGCGACACTAGCTCGCCCTGAGTTGGCGGGTCGATCTTTTGAAGCCATGGGAGTTTCTGTGGTGCTACATCCGAAAAACCCCTATATTCCAACCATACATATGAACGTGCGGTTTTTTTACGCAGCACAGCCATCCAAAAAACCCATATGGTGGTTTGGCGGCGGGATAGATTTAACGCCCTATTATGGTTTCGATGAAGACTGCATACATTTTCACAAAACCTGCAAAGCATCACTTGATCCCTTTGATGAAAAACTTCACCCAAAATTTAAGAAATGGTGTGATGAGTACTTTTATCTCAAACATCGTAAAGAACCGAGAGGAATTGGCGGTATTTTTTTTGACGATCTCTCATCCCCTGACTTCAATACCTGTTTTGCATTAACACGCAGCGTAGGAGAACATTTTTTAATTGCGTATTTACCAATTGTTGAGAAGCGTCGACACACAACCTTTGGAGAGCGGGAGAAAGATTTCCAAGGGTATCGAAGAGGTCGATACGTAGAATTTAATTTGGTGTTTGACCGTGGGACATTGTTCGGACTTCAATCAGGCGGAAGAACAGAGTCCATATTAATGTCAATGCCTCCTAACGTGAAGTGGCGTTACAACTGGGCTCCAAAAGACGAATCAAATGAAGCAAAACTGTATCAGAAATACTTAATATGTAAGGATTGGGTATAGAGCCCCCCCCAGTACGCAGATATCAACCACAGTGAAACTTAGCAAAAATCACATACTCTTTGAGTTATTAGGACTCGCCTAAATAAGCGGCTCGAACTTTTGGACTTTGAAGCAGCGATCGTGACTCACCGGTCATCGATAACTCACCGCTCTCCATGACGTAAGCCCGCTGACTTGACTCAAGCGCTAACCGTGCATTTTGCTCGACTAATAAAATCGTAACCCCCGTTTTAGAGACACCACGAATCACTTCAAAAATCTTTTCGACCATAATAGGCGCTAAGCCCATTGATGGCTCATCCAACAACAATAATTTTGGTCTTGCCATGAGTGCTCGGCCAATTGCTAACATTTGCTGCTCACCGCCCGATAAAGTGCCTCCCGTCTGACGACGCCGTTCTTTAAGCCTTGGGAAAAATTCGAACATTTTATGCAAATCTGCATCCTGGTCTTGCTGGCTACTACCCAAATATGCGCCCATCAGTAGATTTTCTTCCACAGTTAAACGTCCAAATACTCCACGCCCTTCGGGCACCAGTGAAATACCACATTTCACGCGCGCAAAGACAGGCTGTGCGGTCAAGTTCGCCCCATCAAAATACACATCACCAGTGTGTTCAAGTAATCCTGCGATCGCATTTAAGGTGGAGCTTTTCCCAGCACCATTTGCACCAATTAGCGCGACCGTTTCCCCTTCATTTACCTTAATATCAACATCTCTAACTGCTCGGATGCCACCGTACCTCACACTCATCGATTTCACATGGAAAAAGCTCATGGCAAATCTCCGCCTAAGTATGCCTGTATGACCTTAGGATCTTGACGAACTAAACTTGGGATGTCTTCAGCAATTTTTTGACCATAGTCAAGTACTGCAACACGATCACACAAATTCATGATGAGTTTCACATCATGCTCAATTAACAAGATAGATACACCATCACTTCGGATCCTTTGTATCAGCAACTTTAACTCGTCCGTTTCTGTAGCGTTCATCCCCGCGGCAGGCTCATCTAGCGCCAAAAGTTTAGGCTGCGTTGCTAACGCTCGTGCAATCTCGAGCCTACGTTGATCTCCATATGATAAATTCTTTGCTAAATAGTCGATTTGCGAAGAAATCCCAACATACTCCAACCAGTCTCTCGACTGTGAACGTATCAGCCTTTCTTCGGATCTAGTCGACTTAGTATTAAAAATGGCGCCGAGAGGTCCTGCTGACGTTTTGGCATGGGTGCCTATCATCACATTCTCTAATGCAGTCATATTTTGAAACAGGCGAATATTTTGAAACGTTCGGGCAATACCCATCATCGCTACCTGATAAGGCTTTCTTCCAATGAGTGATTTACCATTAAATTCAACATCGCCACTGCTTGGCAAGTAAACACCTGTTATGACATTGAATAGCGTGGTCTTGCCCGCACCGTTAGGTCCAATTAATCCGTATATTTCACCACCACCAATCGTCAACGAAACCTTGTTTAGTGCGTGTATGCCACCAAACTTTTTATTAATTTCTCGTAAATTCAACAATGCCATAAAAACTCAATCACGATCGACGTCTTGATCTAATATCGTTCGACGCCTTGGTGCTGGCCACAATCCAGTCGGCCGAACCAACATAACCACAATCAGCGCCAAACCGAACAGCAACATTCGAAGTGCTTCAGGGTCGATATAAACATCGCCAAAAACCGCTCGCTGTATTGGCGATGCTGTTGATCTTAAAATTTCCGGGAGCACACTAAGCAAAAGTGCCCCTAATAATACGCCGTAGACATGCCCCATTCCACCAAGAACAACCATGCACAAAACCATAATTGACTCTAGCAAACCAAAGCTCTCTGGACTGACAAACCCCTGGAGGCTGGCAAACAGCCCCCCAGCGACACCACCAAATGTCGCACCTAAAGCAAATGCCAACAATTTAATATTGCGCGTATTAATACCCATCGCCTGAGCGGCCAACTCGTCTTCTCTAATCGCTAACCAAGCCCGACCTATTCTAGAGTTCTCAAGACGAACACACATTACTATCGTAAAAATTAATAGCGCAAGCAGAAGGTAATAATAAATATGCACGCCTGAGAACGAGATGCCGAACCATTCATGAGTGCGTGTTAGATCGACTCCACCAATACTGATTGGATCAATTTTATTGATTCCAATCGGGCCATTAGTTACGTTGATCGGGTGGTCAAGGTTATTCAAAAAAATACGAATAATCTCCCCAAAACCCAACGTCACTATCGCCAAATAATCCCCGCGCAACCTAAGCGTCGGCGCCCCCAACAACACACCAAAAATTGCAGCCACACCAGCTCCTATGGGCAGGATGGCCCAAAATGGCAGATGCAGGCCAAACTGCGGCGAAGCCAATAATGCCCATGTGTAAGCACCTACCGCATAAAAAGCAATGTATCCCAAATCGAGTAGCCCTGCGAAGCCCACCACGATATTTAAACCCAGAGCAAGCATGGCATAAATTAATGCGAAATCGAGAATGCGAACCCAAGTTCTACCTACGGTATTGCTTAACAAAAAAGGCAGAACTGCCAAAGCAACAAATAGAAGTACGTATCCTAATAGCAGTGCTTTCTTGTTACTCGTTATTTTTTTTAATAACTGTTGTGCAATCAGCCTCACGCCCGCTCCGATACTCGTTCGCCCATAATCCCTGTAGGCCTAAAAACCAGCACAACAATCAGCACGACAAATGCAAACACATCTTGATAGTTACTCCCGAGAAAGCCTCCTGTCAGATTTCCAATATACCCGGCGCCAATACTCTCGATAAGACCAAGTAACAGTCCGCCAAGGACAGCTCCACCAAGGTTCCCAATGCCTCCTAGTACTGCCGCTGTAAATGCCTTAAGCCCCAGCATAAACCCCATCGAATAGTGCGCCACGCTATAGTTACCCGCGACTAAGATCCCGGCTACAGCGCCAAGCGCAGCGCCAATCATAAATGTTACCGAAATGATCTTATTAACGTTGATACCCATGAGCCCAGCAACTCGCTGACTCTCCGAGGTAGCGCGCATGGCTCGCCCGAGTTTAGTGAAATGAACGACTAAAAGCAGACCCACCATGAGTACCCCTGAGATCGCTACAATAAATAATTGAACACTTGTGATGCTCGCCCCAAATATTTCATGAGTTTCGGTAGGGAATATCTGAGGTACCATTTTATATTTACGACCCCAAATAATCATGGCGATATTTTGAAGCAAAATTGAAATCCCGATAGCAGTAATCAACGGTGCTAGACGCGGCGCGTTACGTAATGGGCGATACGCTAGACGCTCCATAAGAAACGCCAAAAACACACACACTAAAATCGCTGCGGCACTCGCAATCAAAATCAATGTAAAGGGACTCATATCGGGAGATACGGCCAACAAGGCCGAAACGACAGCCAAAGCAATCATTGCACCAATCATCACAACTTCGCCATGAGCAAAGTTAATCAGTCCAAGAATCCCATAGACCATGGTGTAACCTAGCGCCACCAGTGCGTAGACACTACCTAAAACTAACCCATTAATAACTTGCTGAGCAAATATATCCATCGCGTTAATCGCCC
The DNA here is from genome assembly GCA_913057675.1 of uncultured Pseudomonadota bacterium. GTDB lineage: Bacteria > Pseudomonadota > Gammaproteobacteria > Burkholderiales > Eutrophovitaceae > Eutrophovita. The sequence goes on from CAJXOL010000060.1 coordinate 6,853, forward strand.
GACTTTCAAATACTCAAATCAAGCACAAGGAGGAATAAATCGCACTACTCACCGCCACCAAAAGTTTCAATGTACTTCCACGCTCCACTAGTTACTCGATAAAGGCTGATACTCCCACCCTTTAAATCCCCCCGTTCGTCAAAACGAATTCGCCCGGTGACCCCAGGAAAATCAGCATCTCGAAGAAGTGGCGAGTAGGCGGCGGGGTCGACCGAGTCTGCCCGCGTCATCGCATCAATCATCACAGAGGTTGCATCATATGCGTAAGGCGCATAAAGCTGAATATCCTCGCGGTAGACCTGCTTATACTTATCCCGGAACTCTGTGCCCCCTTTCATTTGACCTAAGGGCAAACCGGGTGAAGACGCATAGACGCCTTCACCTTCGGCACCAGATAACACCGTAAACTGTGTTGTCTGAATACCATCTCCACCGAGAAAATTTGCCGTCAAGCCCAAATTGTTGATTTGTTTCATCATGGGCCCAGCTTGGGCATCCATGCCACCATAAAAAATTAAATCAGGGTCAAGACCTTTAATTGTGGTTAAAATTGCGGTGAAATCTATTTTAGTTTTATCTGTAAATTCTCGAGTCATAATGGTACCGCCCGCTTGCTTAACCGCAGACTCAAATTCGTCAGCCAAACCTTTTCCGTAAGCACTTCGATCGTCAATAATCGCGATACTCCTAGCGCCCAAAGTCTTGACCGCAAAGTCTCCTAAGACTTTTCCTTGCTGTTCATCATTGGCCATTACGCGGTACGCGGTTTCGTAACCTTGATGGGTAAACTCAATTGCCGTCGCCGACGGTGAAACTTGCGGTACCCCGGCATCAAAATATATTTTTGATGCGGGAATGGTCGTACCCGAATTTAAATGTCCAACGACACCCGCAACATTAGCATCCATTAACCTTTCAGCGACTACCGTACCTTTTTGTGGATTCGCCTCATCATCTTCAGACAGCAATCTAAATTCTATAACCTCTCCACCGATCACTATGCGCGATTGATTTGCCTCATCAATTGCCAGTGCAGCCCCACGCTCATTGTCCTTACCGAGATGAGACTGCGGTCCCGTGAGCGGGCCAACATGACCAATATTAACTACTTTTCGACCATCATTAGATTCTTCGTCTGAACCACATCCAGCCATGAGCAGGGCACTCACAACACATGCAAATAAACGTTTTGTTACCATTGTTTAGTCTCCCAAAATTTTTTTCCACCTGATTCAAGGCCAGCTCAAGGAGCTTAACTAATATTAACAGCGGTTTGTCCCCTGTCAATTTTCAACGCTGGATACCTCCAGTCCTACGGCCAAAAAAAAACCGGCTTTGCGCCGGCTTTTTTACAGTTAGGAAAGTTTATAAAGATAGAATCCATTCCGCTAGCTGCTTTGCTTCGTCGTCAGTTACTGCATTAGGGGGCATTGGGATTGGACCCCATTTACCCATAGAGCCATTCTTTATAGAGTTTACAAGCCTTTCTACAGTTATTTCGCCGCCTTTTGGGTCTACACCTTTAGCAATTTCTTTATAGGCTGGACCCACTAGCTTCCTATCTACCGCATGACAACTTAGACAGTATTTTTCCTTTGCTAGAGTCTCAGCATCAGTTGCCTGAGCATGTGAAACAAGGCTTAAGCCAAAAGCCACGAGACAAGTTACAACAGCTTTCTTCATTTTATTGCTCTCCCTTCCGTTCGCTACAAGCTGGTCAAATTTCAACAGTTACTAAAAAATGTGCCCCTGCCTCATAAATCCGACTAAACATTAGATTTGTGCATGACCAGCAAACAATAAATTTTTTGTGACTCATAGAATCATAAAAACTCACAGATTATTGTACCATCCAAATATCTTGAAATACTAATAAATTTCCTTAGCGACCTGATGCTTATATTGCATCCAAAAATAATCCTATAAAAATAATACAACCTACTAGATTATTACGCCGAAATGCTTGAAAACACCTCTCGCGCGCACGATATTTAATCATTGGGTATTGAAATGCGATAGCCACTGCGGCCCCGGCTAAACCAATTTTATAAAATATGCCAAGATCACTTATTGTGCCCACTACCAACATCAGAATAAGAAATATAGTTTGAAAGGCAATTACCATAGTGACATCATATTTGCCAAATAAAATCGCGCTCGTTTTTATACCGATTCCCATATCATCATCACGATCCACCATGGCGTATTGTGTGTCGTAAGCAAGCACCCAAAACAAATTCGCGAGCATCGTGACGTAGGCCACAATCGGGATGTGATCTGTAACCGAAGCCCAAGCCATAGGAATACCAAGCCCAAATGTAACGCCTAAGTAAGCCTGCGGTATTGATATAAAGCGTTTAGCAAACGGGTAGCTAATGGTGAGAAATAACGCTATAAATGATAGTTTGATAGTCAGCGTATTGAGCGTCAGCACCAAACCAAACGCTGTCAATGCGAAAAGAGCTGCGATGCCTAACGCCTCCCATTGGGATATTTCTTTAGTCGCAAGAGGTCGATTAGCAGTACGTTTAACATGGGGATCGTAATCTCTATCGGCATAATCGTTAATTGCGCAACCCGCGGACCGCATTAAAAACGTACCCATCACAAACACCCAAAATATATGCGCGCTTGGCGCACCACCTGACGACATCCAGACCGCCCAAAGCGTTGGCCAAAGTAATAAACAAGCGCCTACCGGTTTATCCATACGGATTAATCGCGCATAGCTGGACAATTTTGATTTTAGATTATTCAACATCCTATCTAAACCTCTGAATATTTTTCACGCGAACCGTACCACCGATCAATGTGTCTCTCTGCCAGCTTTGGATGATGCGCCAAAAACTCAGGGGCGAAACGCCTTGCCGCCTCTAAAAAAAGTGTATCTCTTTCAATATCTGCGTAGCGGAGCATCGGCATACCAGACTGTCGTGCCCCAAGTATTTCTCCTGGGCCTCTCAGCTGAAGATCCGCTTGGGCCACCTCAAAACCATCTATATTTTCATAAATAATTTTCAATCGCGCACGTGCAATATCTGTCAATTTTTGACCATAAAGAAGGATACAGGTGCTCGCACAAGCCCCTCGACCAATACGCCCTCTCAACTGATGTAACTGTGACAGTCCCATCCTTTCAGCATTCTCGATCACCATAACTGTAGCATTCGGGACATCAACACCGACCTCAATAACTGTCGTAGCAACCAATAAGTCAACCCCTCCGTTGGTGAATTGCTCCATAACCGCCGTCTTATCTTTAGACTTCATTCTTCCATGAACAATGCCGACCCTCAACTTTGGAAATCGAACTTGGATTATCTCGTGTGACTGGATAGCGGTCTCAAGCTGCAACACCTCCGACTCCTCTATAAGGGGACACACCCAATAGACTTGCTGGCCCATGTGGCAAGTCTCTTGCACGCGCTGAAACACCTCTTCACGTCGAGTGTTGCTAACCAACTTTGTCGTGATTGGGACACGTCCGGGTGGCAACTCATCGAGTGCCGATACATCTAAGTCTCCGAAAAAACTCATTGCTAATGACCGCGGGATTGGGGTGGCGCTCATCATTAATTGATGTGTTTGGTTCAATCGATTCGCCCCCTTGCCAATCAATGCCAGTCTTTGTTTAACGCCAAAACGATGCTGTTCATCAATAATTACCAAACCCAAATTATTAAATATCACATCATCCTGAAATAACGCATGTGTTCCCACAATAAGTTGTGCGGTACCGGATGCAATCTTCTCGCTCACTAGCGCTCGTTCTTTTTGTGTAAGGCTACCGGTTAATCGTTCAACAGTAATTCCCAATACTGTCAACCATTCCTCAATTTTTTTGAAATGTTGTGCCGACAAAATTTCCGTTGGCACCATCAAGGCTGCTTGATAACCTGAGCCTATGGCCTGCAGTGCCGCAAGTGCGGCGATCACGGTCTTGCCGCTGCCAACGTCACCCTGCAGAAGACGTCGCATCGGAACGCGACCCGCCATGTCTGTTTGTATTTCTGCGAGAACTCTATTTTGTGCGTTAGTTAATTGGAAATTAAGTTGATCCAAAAACGTTTTCATCTCTATCGTGTTGGGTTTCATTAATGGCGCGGTATATTGTTCTCGCTTGTCATAGTTCTTCCGCATGATTAGTTGCTGTGCTAACAGCTCATCAAAGCTAATACGCCCCCAAAATATCCCTCTAGAATCCTTGAGCACTTTCGGATCAACATCAGAGCTAGGACGATGCAACATACTCACTGTTTCAGCGAAACTCGGCAGGCCAAGATCTGTCAAACACGATGGCAAGAGCGTATCGCTTTGGTCTGCGATGGTGAATGCCTGTGCTACAGCTTTTCGAATTGAGGGCTGACTTAAGCCTTTGGTTGTTGGATAAACAGGGGTAAGCGTCGAAGGCAACGGATTATTCTCATTAATTTTTTTAACTCGCGGATGTACCATCTCCCGCAAACGATGACGTCCCATCCTCAACTCTCCCACAACTCGAATACGCGCGCCGACTTCTAACATTCGTTGTTGATTTGGATAAAAATGCAAAAAACGAAGGATTACGCTGCCTGTGTCGTCCTCAACGGTAACGACTAACTGTCGCCTGGGACGAAACTCCACCTTGGCCTGAGCAACCGTAACTTCAATTTGAACTAAATCCCGCTCTGGCGCCTCAGCAATTCGGAAGATTCGAGTCTCATCTTCATACCTAAGCGGAAAAAATAGCAGTAAATCCTGAGCTCTAGTAATGCCAAGACGACTAAGTTTTGTTCGAACGATCGGAGTACCAATACCATCAAGGTCATTATGTTGATCAGCTGATTTCTTAGGGCTATTTTTCATATCTTACGGCGAAATGCTTAGCGAGCAATATATCTAATGAACAGCAATGGCATCGATTTCAATTAAAGCATCCTTAGGTAATCGAGATGCTTGAATGACAGACCGAGCTGGCAAAGCGCCAGACATAAACAAACTCGCCATAATTTTATTGAGCTCACTGAAGTCATTTAAGTCACTCACAAATACGGTGAATTTCACAATATTTGTTCGTGTGAGACCTACCTCTTTGAGAATAGATTCAATGTTCAGAAAGGCTTGATGCGCCTGCTCGCTGAATGTGGATGGGAGCACACTCGAATTTGCACTAAGACCCAATTGGCCCGACACATAGACAGTTTCTCCCGCTTGTATCCCCTGTGAATATGCTCCCAAAGCAGTTGGGGCAAGTTTGGATTGTATTGTTTGGTTCGCCATAAAGATCTCCTAGGTATAATAGCGTGCTGCACAACAAATAAGCGCAGGGTCAAAATCCTTCAAAGTTCGAGTAAGCAACGTGTTAAATATGATTTTGGTTTAAAAATAGCAGATTCTGAAAAACGGACGAACAATTCCAAAGATCCTGAATGCATATTAACCCTCAAGATGCGCACAAACAAAATATCGCTGCGTTAACGATTGCAGCGATTGGCGTTGTCTTTGGTGATATCGGCACGAGCCCAATCTATACCATTCGTGAAGTTTTCAGTCCCCGCTACGGCATCATACCCTCGGCGGACAATATTCTAGGATGTCTGTCGCTCATTTTTTGGGCACTCACACTGATTGTTTCAGTTAAGTATATTTTTTTCATGCTTAAGGCGGACAACCGTGGCGAAGGTGGCATGATGGCCCTACTCGCGCTGGTCCTTAAGGCAACAGAGAAAAAACCAAAAAAACGATTTCTATTAATTGCACTCGGGCTCTTTGGTACCGCTCTGTTTTATGGGGACGGGATCATTACGCCCGCCATCTCCGTTTTATCGGCAGTCGAAGGGCTCGGTGTTGCAACCCCGACACTTCAGCCATATGTCATGCCCATTACGGTCGTGATAGTAATCCTACTCTTCATGTTGCAGCGTCGAGGCACGGCTGGAGTGGGTGCGTTATTCGGGCCAGTAACGGTGGTTTGGTTTGGTGTCTTAGGGTTATTAGGGATCATTAATCTCGGTTTAGATCTGTCAGTATTTCGAGCGCTAAATCCAAGCTACGCTGTACAATTTTTTATTACTAATAAAATTTTTGGTTTTCTCGCTATTGGGGCGATAGCCCTCGCAATAACCGGGACCGAGGGTATCTATACCGATATGGGGCACTTTGGCCGCAAACCAATAAGGATCGCTTGGTCGTTGTGGGTTTGGCCGAATTTACTGCTCAATTACTTCGGGCAAGGCGCGCTTATTCTTGCTCAACCTGAAACGATCACTCATCCATTTTATAACATGGTCCCCTCCTGGGGTTTATACCCACTTATCGGTATGACGCTGTCTCTTATACACATCTGACGCTGCCGACGATATGCAGTGTGTA